>JAAYCQ010000082.1 GCA_012729715.1 Syntrophomonadaceae bacterium | reverse complement strand
GTTTAACCAAAACGAGGAATTAGGAAAATTTGACGTGGTCATATGTTCAGAGGTTTTTGAACATGTAGAGGATACTGGTCAATTACTATATGAAATAACACGTTTAGTGCGGGAAGGTGGATACCTTTCAATATCCACCCCTTCAGGTTGGATGTATAGAATCCCTCGATTGGTAAATATTAAAATGTTTATTAGAAATCCAGCGACATTTGTTAAATATTTCCTATTCCCGGAAAGGAATTGGAAGGAAGCTCTACAGATTCATCCTGCGATTCAACCAATTAAACTGATGAATCTTCTTGGTAAGCATGGTTTCCGTCTTATCCATCGCCAATCAGCATTATGGTTAATTAGTGAGAGGGGTCTGTTTTTTCGCTGGCTCATGGCAAAAGAAAAGAAACACCCGGTAAAAGCAGGGATTCAACTTTATCATCATGTTGCTAAATTAGATGCGTTAATGAATGTTGTCCCGTTTTTTCAAATCTTTGAAAGCAGGTTTGTTTTACTGATGGAGAAGCGTATATGAAAAATATCTACATATTAAAACTGGAACAGAAATTAAGTCAATATAACGGACAATACTATCATTTTAATGGAGCCAATGGCAAAGTTAGATGGCCGATGGAAGATGGTGCCTTTCTCGGTGAAACGGGAGCGTGGAATTTTTTCTGGAGATTAGGATTTCAACCCCAATTAATTGCAATGAAAGATCTTGTAAATATTTCTGCGGAAGACATAATTGTAGTTTGTGCAACCAATTTGTTTAACCCGGAGATTGTCACGTTTTTAAAAAGCTGCCTTTCCCGGGGCGCTCTACTAATTGCCAGTGGCAACCCGCAGGCATGGGAACCCTTTCTTGGTTCTGTTCAAAGTTGCCGTTATGATCATCCATATGCAGCTCTGGCTTATCTGGTAAACGAAAAGGTATGGTTAATGGCACCTCCGGCCTGGACCTATATGCAGCAAGAAAGCGGTAATGAAGGATTTGAGGCGGTAGGTCAACTGGCAGCTATTCATGGAGAAAGACAAACTCCAGAAAGAGCCTTGGTTACTCCGCTGCCGGATGCGCCTGCCATTCTAAAGAAAGGGAATTTCGTGTATCTGAATGCCAATCCCTTTGCTGCCTTTCAGGCATGGCTGCAAGGCCAGGAAGACCTCCAGCCATGGATGCTCTGGCGTCATCGCATGTTCTGGCTGGATGAATGGGTGGCAGATCTGAACAAGATTTTAAGCCTGGTGGGAATAGATCTGACCAATCTGACTCGAACCGGTATTGACGGACTGGGTGAAACCACCATAGTTTTACGCCATGACCTGGACTCATCAAGGGACACCAGTTATCTGGAAGAAGAAAATAAACGCGGCTTCCCTGCAGTGTATGCAATCCTAAATGATAAGAACACCGGATTCTGGGTCAATCAGCTTGCAAAGTATCCACAGCACGAGAAAGCCTACCATTATAATACCCTGGCCAGTTCAATACTCAAAACCCTGTATTTCAGGTTGACCAAAACAACGTCAGGTGCTTACCGGCCTGGCTTTAAAGATATTGTTGGCAAAAACCTGCAGCGTCAAGCGAGATGGGCGATTAAGAATGGAGTTGCGGCCGAGACCCTCCATCGTCATGGATCTTTTATGATTTATCCCGAATGGATCGATGCGATGGATGAAGTATTGAATGAATACCCGCATATTACCGGCAGTAGCAGCCTTTTTCGCGGACATTTATTGCGATGGGGTGTTGATCGCGTGGATACCCTGAGAGGTCATATCTCGGAATTCCCGGATGTTCATTTCCCATTATGGTATCCGTTCCGGATAGCCCATGCGGGCTATGCTGGCAAAATGCTAAAGGGTTGGGAGTGCACAACTGTTATGGAGATTGAACCGCAATTCTTTAAGCAGTTGATTAGTTATAAAATGCCGGAACTTCCTCAGCGGATTGTCACCTTGAATTTTCACCCTGCTCATGCCTGTACCGGCACTTTTACCTCCAGCGGCAGCTTAAGATGGTTTAAAGATATTTTAGATATTATTGGTGAAAGGGATATTCGTGTAGAAACGCTTGGCTGCATCTATAAAAAGGCCAGTGAATGTATCGCATAGGAGAGTTGTTTATGACGGATTATAAACAAGACCACAACCAGCATGATGGTGTTAAAACAGATCTCGATTGGTGGCAGAATAAGATTTGCTGTCCACGCTGCGGTAAGAATATCTACGTGGATGGGGATTTGAACATATGCAGTCACTGCCAACTGGGATTCCAAATGGATAAGAACATTCTCTGCTGGGAACGGTCTGATTTTCAGACCGAATCTGTTTATGGGTGGAAAAGATATTATGAGGGTGTGAAATATAGGCTAGATCCTATGGCCAGTCCTTATTCTCCTTTGGTTGTCTGGACCAAGCATCTGGTTGACGACTATTACAGCCGTACCCTTTGGGATAAACATCTGGCTCAAGATTGGAAACAACACTACCTTGATGGGCTAAATCTTTCGTCTGGGGCAAACGTTTTAGACCATGGATGCGGAAGGGGACGTAATATAGGATTGCTTAGCCAGTTAGGGTTGAATGTTGCCGGGCAGGAAATTGAGAATAATACATGGTGGGATAATTTCCCCCGGGCTTTAGTCCAGGTGGTATCTCCGGGGTATCACTTTCTTCCATGGAGAGACCAGTCTTTTAACCTGGTATTGGATGTTGGGGTAATCGGACATTTTCAACCTGATCTGTTGGAAGAATACTGCAAGGAAGTTCAACGTGTCCTGGTGTCTGGTGGATATTGGCTTATCTTGGAGGCCAACAGCAAAGGGTATGGGGCATGGATGCCGCGCAAGCATTATGGGCGCCTGTATTCTCTAAAACAGGTACAAGCCATGGCATTTAAATACGGCTTGGAGGAGGTAGACCATTCTTATGAAGGTTTCTATGCTCCCATTTTTCCCCGATTCTTAAACTTCCTTCGCAAGCAGTGTTTCAGAAGCTCGTTCGATATGTACGACTACGGCAGCAGAATTGAGAAATTCATACCGGAAGAAAGGCGTGGGCTTTGGTTACTGCGTCTACAGAAGGGCCGGGCTTTATGAGCAAGATATTCGAGAATTACATGGTTCTCCTCCTATCACAGCTGGTGAGACTGCCTCTTTCGCTGTTAAGTTTAGCACTTCTGGTTAGGTTGCTCGGACCGCAGGATTACGGTACCTGGGCCATGATTATAGCAGGTGCTACTTTCTTTCATTCGTTTTTACTTAACTGGACGCAACTTCCGTTTGTACGTTTCGGAAAAGAGGAATGGGAGAAAACAGGAAGGCTGGACACTATCCTGTCTGGACGGTGGCCCTTAATCACCGTTGGTCTTCTATGCAGCTGTGCTATCTTATTCTATCAACCTTTTGATTTTCTAAATCAGATATTTATAATTCCCACCAATGGTTGGATACTGGTTTTTTTTTACTTGGTTGGACTATGGTTGAGTGCTGAAGTCCAAAGCATATACCAAATAAAGCAAGATTTTTATAGAATGGCAATTACTCAAATAATCATTGTTGTGTTGCTAATTGTATTTTTCTGGAGTCTTCACAAGGGTGTATTTGTTTTTAATAAAAATGGCATTATGATAGGTATTATTGTCATAATGTTATTATATTGGTTGGGAATGGGACTTCGGGAAGCATGGAAAATAAAACCTGTATGTATTTACCCCAATCATATGGTTATAAAAGAAGTGTTTGTTTATGGCTGGGCATTGGTTCCATCCTTTTTAATAGGATATGTATCTGATTGGGGCGACCATCTATTGCTGGGTTATTTTCTGTCGACTACAGAGGTCGGCCTTTTTCAGGCTTCTTATCAGCTAATGCTGGCTGCTATTGGGCTTTGCTATCCGCTAACAACTGTTTTGTTACCGCATCTAATAACCAGGGAGCTTGATGACTCCGGGGTAATTAATTCATATTTGAGGGAAGAAGTTCCGGCCGTTTTTGTATTATGGGGGACGGTAGTCATACCGCTGGTTTTTCTACTCCCGGAGTTCTTTTTGGTCTTAATGGGTGGGGAATATAGAGAAGCTCTGTCTACACTTGCTATTTTAGAGTTTGCTATACCGGGAGCCTGTTTGAGCAGTCTCTTAACTGTACTTTTTAGTATCCATGGACGATTACATATACCAATGTTTGTATTGGCAATGATGGCGGCGATAAATATTGGCATTTCCCTACTGCTAATACCACGGTTAGGGTTATTGGGTGCAGGTATTGGAACAGCCGTCTCTTATGTAATCGGGCAATCACTGTATTTATGGGATCAGGCTCGCTTTTTGAAGGTTAATAGCACTAAGCTATGGTTTACATTTGCTTTCTTGCTAGGGGCTACTCTTTTACAAGCAATACTCATTAACAGGTTCTGGATTAAGATGGGGTTAATGATATTAATTACCATAATTTATATTTTTGTAGCCAGGTATAAGAAAGTAATCACCGGTTCATTTCTGGAACAGTTATCTACCAGTAGACAAAATAGGCTGGTATCCATACTCAAAGCTATATTTGTAACGGATTAAGGGGGGGAGTTTTTGTTTTTCGCCATATTAACACTAATTGTTGCTCTTGTTTTCAGACTGTTACCACTATTATTGTATAAAGCTGATTACGGCGTTGACCACTGGTATTGGAAAGCGTACATAGAAACCTACAAGCGTGATAAGCAGTTCCCTCCGGTTTTGCCGCAGTATGTTTTGGACGAGTTTCAGTGGTATCCCCCTTTATTTCCCTTGTTTATAGCTCTTTTGCCGGTGAAGGTTTTTAATGTTCTTAGCCAGTGGATCGCGATAGGAATTGATTTATTGAGAATGATATTCTTGCTCTTTGTTGTCGCGTGGCTCAGTCAGGGAAATATGCAGGCGGTTTGCATTGCCGGGTTGATCTATGCGACGACGCCGATATTGATTTCATATAATATCCAACTTAATCCCCGGGGCTTGGGAGCATTATTTTTGGATTTATTGATAGTACTGGTGATGTATTGGTATCTTTTAGGGGGTACTGATTATTTGCTGATCCCTGTTATTCTTCTGTCCGGGCTTATTTTAATAACACATAAAATGACAACTCAGATATTTTGGTTCTTATGTTTAAGTACTTTTATTATTACTTTGGATTACAAATTCCTTTTGCTTGTTCCAGTCTCCGTAATAGCGGCATTATTAACAAGTAAAGGTTTTTATTGGAAGGTTTTAAGAGCGCACTGGGATATTATGACCTTTTGGTATCGCAATTGGCCATGGTTGCAGGCTCATCCCATAAAGGAATCGCCTGTATATGGCGGGGATGGCTATGAAACGCCGACCACGTTTCATAGAAAAGGTTGGAATGGTTTTGTTCAACATATCAGATATATGGCAGGATTCAATCCTGCGGCATGGTGTTTGGTAGTCCTTCTGCTGCTATCTTTTTCAGTGTGTAACCCGGATTTGACAACAAAGTGGATCATGGGATGGATGGGGATTTCGCTCCTGTTTGTTTTCCTGACTGTTTTTATACCACAACTGAAATGTTTAGGTGCAGGATATTTATATCTTTATAATGCCACCTTCCCGGTTGCTTTGTTATGGGGATTTGTGTTCAATAGATTGCCAAATAACCTGATCTTTAATATTATTTTAATGATTGCCTTGTTAGCGAATGTTGTGGCTATAGTTTTGTTCTACCGCCGGTTATTTAATAATAAGACTCAGAAAATTGACGCAGATTTTTTGGAAGTAATAGATTTTTTAACAAATGCCCCCATGGGGACAGTAATGTGTTTACCACCTCAGTGGTATGACGTAATAGCATATAAAACTAATCAACCGGTACTTTATGGAGGGCATGGCTATGGTTTCAAGCTGTTGGAACCGGTTTTTCCGAGGCTGTTAATTCCTATGAACGAAATCGTAAAGAGGTATGGGGTGCGATACTTGGTATCTATGGAAGGTTATCTGACAGAAGGGTTCCAATTGGAATTAAAAGACAGTAAAGTATTCGCTTTCGGGATTTATTCCGTATATGTTTTGGATTGACCTGCTGTAAACTACGGGATAGTTTCTTTTGCAATAACAGTATTACTGAGGCTGAGTGGTGTGAATATATTATGATTAAGGTAATACTATGTTTTTCGGTTATTAAGAATAATCAAGCAGGAGAAACCGGATATTATCCAGACCTGGTTATATCATTCGGATTTACTGGGAACAATTGCTGCCCGTATCTTGAAAATACCGGTAATCTGGAATTTACGCTGCGTGGATATGGATTTTAAAAAATATTCCAGATTGATATCATTTGTGGTGAGGTTATGTGCTCGTTTATCATCATATCCTCAAGCTGTCATAGCAAATTCGGAAGCAGGTAAAGCTGTACATAGTTCCATCGGACATACGCCGAGGTGATGGGGGTTGATTCAAATGGCTTTGACCTGGTTCGATTTTCTCCAGACGAAGCATCTGGAGTTAAGCGGATTCTACCTCAAATTAAATGAGGAAGAAGAGAAAAATTGGAAGGTTTTTTAGGATTTACATAGAATACACCTGTAATGTACTTAAGGGGTAATAGCAAATTGGTTGTGAGACATATGAAATTCGCGATCCCGTTCACGGTTTTATCGATATAGATAGTGTTGGCCTGGACTGATATGGTTTATCCCGGAGCGATGCATACCCGTTTTGAACACTCCCTTGGCGTAATGCACATTGCAACTAAAATGTATGATCATATCATTAATAAAAAGCGGCAGTACTTGATAAGCAAGTTGGGTTTTAATGACTCGGGTCTGGATCGCGACCGTAAACTGGTTAGACTTGCCTGTTTGTTGCATGATATTGGTCATTCTCCTTTTTCCCATGCTGGTGAAGGTCTGATGGATATAAATCCTGAAACGGAAAAACCTTATAAACATGAGGATTATTCATCGGCAATAGTATCATTTCAACTCAAAGATGTAATTGAACAACATCCCCAAAATGAAAACTATCGTATTACTGTTAAGGAAATTAGTGACTTTTTATTGGGCAGTGTGGATTTGGGGCGGAGGTTACTTTGGCTTTCGAGTGTCGCAGAGGGCTGTTACCAGTATGTCAAAGAAGAATATATGTGGCACAAAAAAATAAAGATAGGGCAAACCTTATCATTAATAAGTGCCTGGGGAGGAATTGAAATGGGAATTAAATTTTCTGAACGCTGGAATCAATATGGTGTAATTGCGGAATTGGCTGTAAAGCTAAAAGGTGTTTCACCGCAATTTGGAAAAACTGTTTTACAAAAAAGATATACATTCTTCAAGAAGTCTATGAAATTCCTTGCGATTATGAATATGTACTTTATAATTATGGACCCTACAGCGGAGATTTAGCCAAGGATCTCAGTTTTTTTGCTTCCATGGACGGGGTTAAGGTAGAGTGGAGCCAAACCCTGGGCTACAAAATCCTGCCAACTGCTAAAACAGACCACTTCCGGCAAAGAGCCCAGGAATTTTTGAATAAATATGATGTTAAAATCGATGAAGCAATTGATATTTTCGGCAGAATGAATGCGAGAGAGCTGGAATTACGCTCTACAATTATTTATGTGTTCAAAGAATCTCCTATGGACAATAAATCGATGATAAGTCGCGTAAACGAAATAAAACCTCATTTTACTGAGGACGAAATAGGCAGTGCCATAGAGCAGCTGATGGGAATTAATATTTTAAACTAGCCTTAAATAAGTCTGGAGCCAGCCAAACTCTAGATTACCAAACGAGGTAGCAGGTTCTTTAACGGCTGCTATAGTACGCCTGTTATTTCAATACAAGGTCTGGCAAACTCGCGAAGAAAGAGAACAAATCCGGGGAAATTCCCGGACTTATTTAGAAATCAAATATCCTGTGATAAAATAAAGACATAAGGAAAGGGTGCTGATAGATGTGCCAGAGAGACTAGACCCCAAGATAGACCTGGCCTTTAAAAAAGTATTTGGCTCCCAGGAAAACAAAAGCATCTTACTCAGTTTTCTTAATGCAGTGTTGAATTGGAGCGGAGAACAACAGATTGTAGACGTTAAAATCTTGAATCCTTATCTGGAACAGGAGAACATTGATGACAGTCTGGGCATATTGGATATTAAACTGCAATTAGAAAACAATGACCTTGTCGATGTAGAAATGCAGATTGGCAACCTGGGTAATATGGAGAGACGCAGCACCTATTATGTCTGTCGCATGTTTGGTGACCAAAACATAACAAACGGGCGATACCAAGATCTCAACCGGGTAATTGCCATAAACGTGTTGGATTTTACCCGGATAAAACCTATCAAACGTTATCACACCATATTTCGATTACGAGAAACACAAGAGAACGTAGACCTGACCGATGCTATTGAAATTCATTTCATTGAGTTGCCCAAACTAAAGCTGGAAATGGCGAGTTATACCAACCCATTAGACCGGTGGGTAATGTTTCTGAAAGGATGGGATAACATGGAACTGCTTGATAAGTTAGCTCAAGAAGACCCCACTATCGGAAAAGCAAAACAGGTGTTGGAACAAATGGCTTCCAACCCCAGGGAAAGAGAACTCTATGAACTCAGGAGAAAAGCCATATTAGACAGAAATTCAGCCCTGTATGAAGCAAAGATGGAGGGCATATCGGAAGGCAAACTAGAGGGCAAACGGGAAGGCAAGCTGGAAGGCAAACGGGAAGGCAAACGGGAAGGCAAACGGGAAGGCGAGGCCAATATACTGGTACGCCAGTTAAAAAAGAAGTTTGGGCATATGCCGGTTGAAATGGAAAACCAGGTGAAGGCTCTGCCCGCCGAAAAGCTGCAGCAGCTGGCAGAAGCCATATTTGACCTTAAATCTATTGATGATGTCAAGGCTTTCCTATAAAACATAAGTCCGGTACACCAACTTCGCCATTGGTGCTCTGGTAGCCATAACCGATAAATTTCTACCGGAAGAGTACAAAAGAAAACTACTGGAGGTGTTGCGCATGACCCAGATAGAACAGTGGTTAAGAGAAGAAGGCCATAAAGAAGGTAGACGGGAAGGTGAAACCGAGAAAGCCTATGAGGTTGCTCGCACAGCACTGCTCAAAGGTGCCGATGTGGAATTTGTTGCGGAGATTACTGGCCTGCCATTGGGAATCATCCAGAAACTGAAAGCCGAACTCCTTAGCTAGAACTAACCGGTACCAGGTAATGGATTAGTCTTACCAAAGAGCAATTACCGGTTCAAATGACATTCTGTTTATTGATGGATGGTCTAAGCCGCCAGTGGATAAAGAAAAAATTGTAAACAGATGGTGGAAAATTAAAATTTAAGGTATATTCAGGTGAACTGTTTTTTGCTCGCAATCAAAAGCCTAATTCCTGCAGGAGACTGTAGATACACTTTTTAAGTGAGAGGGAGATTAATATGTTGGATAACGAATATGCATTGATTCGCTTATTCACAGTTGCACCGACTATTGAAGGAAGGAAAAGGTTTCAGAAGACGGTTTATCTATTGCAGCAGATTGGGGTTCCCTACGCTGAAAAATTCAAATACTACCACTATGGTCCGTATTCATCGGAATTACAGGCTGAAGTAGATAGATTAGTACATAATGAACTGATTACTGAAACTTATACCGGAGATGCATATGTCTACAAGATTACTGGTAAAGGAGAAGAATTTGTTCAGCAATATAGTAGTTTAACTAGTAGCAGTTTTGAGCTTCCGGAGCACCTGGTTAAGCGTATAATAAAAACTAGTACCCCGGTTCTTGAAATGGCGAGTACCTATGCTTATTTACTGGAAATGGGTTATAAAGAAGAAGATGCTATGGCCAAAGCCTTGGAATTAAAACCACATCTTGAGTATTGCTTGGATAAGGCACGGACATTGTATGATGATATTTGTGGGGATATGAGTAATTAAAATAGCAAGTTATTTATAAGTCCGGGAATTTTCCCGGACTTATTCTATGACACTATAGAGAAGGTTAAAAGAGAGTTCCATCCTGAGACGTTGGGGCCACGAACTATTGAGTTTATATAAGTGTTATCATAAAAGACCCGTGGGGGTATAATGTAACATGAAAATTCTTCATCTCATAACCGACCTGGAAACCGGCGGAGCGGAAATGATGCTCTTAAAATTAGTACAGGGTATGAATAAGTCGGAATTCCGAAATGTTGTAGTATCTATGATAGATGAAGGTACCCTGGGGCCGGAGTTTAAAAAAGCAGGCGTTCCCGTGTACTGTCTGGGTATGAAGCGCGGCGGCATTTCGCCGGTATATGTTTTGCGGTTATTAAGAATAGTAAGACAGGAGAAACCGGATATTATTCAGACCTGGCTCTATCATGCGGATTTATTAGGAATGCTGGTTGCGCTGATCAAACGAATCCCATTTATATGGAATATTAGATGCTCGGACTTAAAACGGGAGGATCATTCTCGATTCCTCTTTTTTGTTATTCATTTATTAGCCAAAAGCTCATTTCTGCCTGAAGCAATTATTGCAAATTCTCAAGCAGGGATGTTATGGCATGAGAAGATAGGCTATAAGGCTGGTAAATGGGTAATTATTCCTAATGGTTTTGATACCGATTCTTTTTGCCCGATAGTTACTGCGCGTACAGCGTTAATCGAAGAACTGAATTGCCCGAAAAATACTGAATTTGTTGGACTAATAGCCAGATATAATCCCATGAAAGACCATCGCACATTTCTCAGAGCAGCTGCTATTATAAATGAGCTCAGGCCTGATGTGCATTTTATACTAGCCGGCCGGGATGTTGATTATAATAATCAGCATTTGGTTAATACAGTAAACGAACTCGGTTTAAATCGGGTAGTCCATCTCCTGGGAGAAAGAAATGACGTTAACTTAATAAACGCTGCATTGACGGTAGCAGTTTCTTCATCATATAGTGAGGGATTTCCTAATACCGTAGGAGAGGGTATGTCCTGTGCTGTTCCCTGTGTTGTTACGGATGCTGGAGATTCAGCTTATCTGGTAGGTTCGACAGGTTATATAGTTCCCCCATCAAATCCCGATGCATTGGCCCAGGCAGTAATGGAGGTACTCGGAATGGATATTGGAGAACGTGAAGTTATGGGCTTATCTGCACGTCAACGGATCATGGAGTATTTTTCTTTAGAAACAATCATAGAGCAATATCAAACACTTTACCGGAATGTGTTCTCAAATAATAGACGAAAGGATATTTAAAAGAAAATGTATTATACGGATAAAATTAATATTTTAAAAGATATATTTGCCTGTGAAGACATCTCCTTAAATGAGAATGCTCTAATGGTTGACGGCAAAATCTATCCAATTGTAAATGATGTAATTATTCTTTTGGAGAAATCAAGAATACCGGTAAATATAAGGGGACTTGAAGGGGAGCATAGGGATGTCGTATCAAAGCTGTTTGACGAGGATATTCAATATACTTTTGGGGAAGAGTGGAAAAAGTTTGATAGAATCTTACCGGAACATCAGGAAATATTTGAAGATTATTTTGATCTTTTGGATTTATCTGAGTTAAACGATTATAGAATGTGTGATTTAGGCTGTGGGATTGGACGGTGGAGTTTTTTCCTAACTGATAAATGTAAGGAATTATTACTGTTGGATTTTTCAGAAGCAATATTTGTAGCCAGACGCAATCTTCAGGAGTCAAATAATGTATTGTATTTTATGGCTGATATTAATGATTTGCCATTCCGTAATGATTTTTGTGATATTATTTTTAGCCTGGGAGTTTTACACCATCTGCCCAATAATGCCCTGGAAGCTGTAAGGATGCTGAATAAATATGCCCCGGTATTATTGATATATTTGTATTATGCCCTGGACAACCGGCCCTGGTATTTTCGTTCATTATTAAATATTGTGACCATAGTCAGGAGCGGATTATGTAAAATACGCACTCAATGGATACGTTCAGTAATTACCTGGAGCATTGCACTGCTTGTATATAAACCATTGGTAGGATTGGGAAAAATATTTCAATTATTTGGCTGCGGGAATAAGGTACCGTTGTATGAAGCATATAACGGCAAAAGTATTGAGGGAATCAGACAAGATGTTTATGACCGTTTTTTTACCGGGATAGAACAACGGTTTGCTAAAAAAGATATTTTAAAGTTAAACGATACATATAGAGAGATTATTATTTCCGATAAAATACCTTATTGGCATTTCTTGTGTAAACGTTAGTTTTAAACAGAAAAATTGGGAGCATAAAATGTGTTGAATTGCCGGGATTCTTGTTTCTAAGAAGGGAGATAAATCTTGAAATGCTTTGATAAAAGAGAGGGCAGGGCGATGAAGCCAAAACAAGAGGGTGTTTTGGTTATTTCATTGGATTTTGAGCTTTTCTGGGGTGTCAGAGATAGTATTAATCTTCATCAATATCGTCAGAATTTACTGGGAGTATGGGAGGCTATCCCCGCCATTTTGGATGTATTCTCAGAGTACCCTATTCATGCCACCTGGGCCTGTGTAGGGTTTCTCTTCTTTGATGATATTAGTCATCTGCGGGCAAATTTGCCGGTCTATCGCCCGTGCTATAATAACCCCGCTTTGGATCCTTATAAATATATTGATACCATGGAGGATGATAGTTCTGCATTGTTCCATTTTGCCCGGCCTTTAATTGAAAAAATCAGGGCTTGCCCCAATCAAGAGATTGCCAGCCATACCTTTTCCCATTATTATTGCCTGGAAACCGGGCAGACGGCGGAAGCCTTTGCCCAGGATCTGGACGCGGCTATAGCGGTAGCAGCTGAGTTTGGTGTCAGTATAGAAAGCTTGGTATTTCCCCGCAACCAGATTAACGAAGACTATATTGATATTCTTAAGACCAGAGGGATTAAGGCGTACCGTGGTAATGAAGACTCGTGGATATACAGGGAGAGTAAGGATGAGGAGCAAACTCTTATGCGTAGGGCTTTACGCATATTGGATGCCTATATAAGTATCACGGGAACTAATAGCGTACCTGTAGATGCAATCAATAAGAATTACCCCTGTAGTATCCCTGCCAGCCGTTTTTTGCGGCCATATTCCAAACGATTAAGGGCACTCGATGGAATAAGACTAAAAAGAATTACCAATGAACTGAAGTATGCTGCTAACAATGGGTTGGTATATCATCTGTGGTGGCATCCTCATAATTTTGGTATAAACCTGGAGGAGAATTTATCCTTTTTAAGGAAAATCCTGGATTGTTACTCGCGGTTAAAAGATAACGAAGCAATGAATAGTTTAAATATGTTGGAACTGGCTCGAAAGGGATAAAAGGGGAGTGGTAGTCATGCCGAATGAGGATTCACCTCTGGTTCTTATGGCCGGACCAGGAGTTTCCACTAATATATTATACCATGCGCTTGAACAGGAGTTTACTGTAGTACGGGTTATTATGGAAAAATCAGTTTCACGTCGGCAGTTGGTCAAAAACAGGGTGAAACGTCTTGGATATATGAAAGTTGGAGGACAGATTCTTTTTCAATTGCTGATGGTTCCGTTTCTTACCCGGACAGGCTGGCATCGAATTGATCAAATTCAAAGACAATACCATATCGACGCATCTCCTATCCCGGCTGATACGATAATTCATGTGGAAAGTGTAAATTCTAAGGCAGCAATTGACCTATTACAAGAACTGAATCCAAAGGTAGTAGTAATTAATGGAACCCGTATTATCTCCGATAATGTTTTAAGCTGTATTCCGGTTCATTTTATCAACATGCATGCAGGAATCACTCCTTTGTTTAGAGGGGTACACGGTGGCTACTGGGCTCTATATGAAAAGGATGTTGGAAATTGTGGGGTGACTATCCACCTGGTAGACCAGGGTATTGACACTGGTGGCATTCTATACCAGGAGCGAATTAAACCTTCCCGGAAGGATTCTTTTGTTACTTATCCTTATCTACAAATTGCTGCCGGTATACCCTTAATAGTAGCAGCAGTTCATGATGCACTGGCAGGAAAGATTCAGATTAAAGGAGCACCGGTTGGAACATCCCGATTGTATTATCATCCTACCCTGTGCCAGTATATGTGCGCCCGAATTGGATGGGGGATTAAATAATATTGTATCAAGGTATGAGAATTTATACCGAGCATTTAGCTGATTATATACAGCAAAGGAGTGTTTTAATACAGGATTATAGTTATATTCTAGGAATAGGAAGAAGTATTTATGTGCGGAATTAGCGGATTTCTTAAATGTAATGCATTTAACGCGCAAGAAGGTTTTAAGAATAGTATTAATAGAATGAACGCAACCCTTCTACACCGCGGCCCTGATAACGATGGCTGCTGGTATGACATGGAGGCGGGAATAGCCTTTGGTCACCGACGGCTATCCATTATAGACGTATCACCGGAAGGCAATGAGCCTATGATTTCTGCCGGCGGGCGCTATGTTATTACCTATAACGGGGAGATTTATAATTACCTGGAGCTGCGCCGGGAATTAGAGACTACAGGTTGGAGGTTTCACGGGCACTCCGATACCGAAGTGATGCTGGCCGCTTTTGAAAAATGGGGTTTGGAGAATTCGGTAAAACGCTTTATCGGAATGTTTGCATTTGCCCTATGGGACCGGCAGGAGAGACAGCTGTCTCTGGTTCGCGACCGCATAGGAGAAAAACCTCTTTACTATGGCTGGCAGGGGAATACCTTTATATTTGCTTCGGAACTAAAGGCCATATGTGCATATCCTGGTTTTTCCGCGGATATTGACCGGGATTCCCTGGCATTATTTATGAGACATGCCTACATTCCGGCGCCTTATTCGATTTATAAGGGAATTAAGAAGCTGGTTCCAGGTACTATTATAACTATAACTGCAAATAAGCCGGGATATTATCCTGAACCGGTTCCCTATTGGTCATTTAAGCAAATAGTGGAAGCCGGTCTGGTTAACCCCTATGATGGTTCTGAGGATGAAGCCATAATTTATCTGGATAATTTATTAAGGGATGCAATCAAACATCAAATGATATCCGATGTTCCCCTGGGAGCCTTTTTATCCGGGGGAATAGATTCTTCTACTATAGTGGCTTTAATGCAGGCGCAGAGCAATGTTCCGGTTAAAACATTCAGTATAGGATTTTACGAACAGGCTTACAATGAAGCCCGGTATGCCCGGGAGGTAGCCGAGTATCTGGGTACTGAACATACAGAACTATATGTAACTCCGGAAGAAGCCATGGGTGTTATTCCCCGTTTGCCCGAATTATATGACGAGCCTTTTGCCGATTCCTCCCAGATACCTACCCACCTGGTGGCGGCTCTGGCCCGGCAGAAGTTGACGGTGAGCCTGTCCGGTGATGCCGGTGATGAGCTTTTCGGCGGGTACAATCGCTATTTCTGGGGGCGCAGCATCTGGAATAAAGTGGGATGGCTCCCCAGGTCGCTGAGGTTTGCAGGAGCTGGGGCTTTACGAGTACTACCGCCCGCAGTTTGGGACAAAATATTTGATCGTTGGGGACCGGTATTGCCGAAGGAGTTCCGGCAGAGGCTACCCGGTGATAAGATCCATAAATTGGCCGAAGTACTGGCAGTTGGCTCTCCAGAGGCTATGTACCGCAACCTGATATCGACCTGGAAAAACCCGCAGGAGCTGATAATTAGCGCAGCAGAGCCCTCGACCATACTGACCGAACCTCTGCAATGGGCGGATATTAGTGACTTTACCTTGCGGATGATGTACCTTGATACTCTAAGTTATTTGCCTGATGACATACTGGTTAAGGTGGATCGGGCCTGTATGGGGGTAGGCCTGGAGTCCCGGGTTCCTTTTCTAGATCACCGGGTAGTTGAGTTTGCCTGGCGTTTACCATTGGAAATGAAGATAAAGAATGGTGAAGGGAAATGGATACTGCGGCAGGTTCTATACAGGTATGTGCCTCGTGAATTAATCGACCGGCCGAAAATGGGATTTGGGGTTCCTATTGACAGCTGGTTAAGAGGACCGCTTAAAGATTGGGCGGAGGATTTGATAAACGAGAACCGTCTGCGCCAGGAAGGTTTCTTTCACTCTGAATTGATTCAAGAAAAATGGCAGGAACATCTCTCCGGCAAACGTAATTGGCAGCACTATCTCTGGCCGGTTTTGATGTTTCAGGCCTGGTTAGGGCAAAGGTGAAGGTTTGATGATGGAATACATATCTAATGAAAAGGATAAAGCTCCTTACTTTCGGTTATGGCTTATATTTTTTCTATATACTGTGGTAGTAGCAGTTTTGGTCCAAATGGTTTTGTTACCTCATGTATTCCCGGCCTGGCATGGCGGTAATGGGCTGCTAGTAGGTGGGGATTGGCTCACTTTCCACCAGATTGCTGTTGACCTGGCGGAGGAAATAAAGACTACGGGATGGTCGGCCTGGGATCTAAGGCCACAGGGACAGGCGCCGGCGGGTATAGCTGCTGCAATTTATGCATTGACAGTACCCCAACCGTGGACGACGATACCTTTAAACGCCATTCTCCATGCATCTGCAGCTTTGGTTTTACTATGCATAGTCGAGGTGTTCATTACAAACCGTAAATATGCGCTATTCTGTGTACTTCCTTTTTTACTTTTTCCTTCGGCTATGACCTGGTATACTCAGCTTCATAAGGACGGGTTCTTTATATTGGGGTGCCTATGTTTTTTATACGGATTAATAAAACTGGCATGTCTAAGTACATGGGAAAGCCGAGCATGGGAACAGATAAAAGCATTGGGGTTCGTTTTTTTAGGAGCGGTGCTTGTATGGATAGTTAGACCGTATGGAGTTCAATTACTTCAATACATGACCTTGGCAATTTCATTGCTGATGACAATAATGCTTATTATAAAGGCACATAATAAAAGAATCTCTATACCGAAAGCTACCCTTATCGCAACTTTGTTTTGGCTTATAATAGTGTTATTAGTTCCACTGACAAGAGGGGGAATTCAGGTCGAGATTCCACAAGTAACCCAAGAGATACCAAAAGAGATACCAAAAGAGATACCAAAAGAGATACTAAAAGAGATACCAAAAGAGATACCAAAAGAGATACCAAAAGGTTGGTTAGGGGTACTTAATTATCCCTTTCAAGTCTTGGATAGTATGGGTGCTGCTTTAGGAATGGTCAGAGATGGATTTAGATATGGTTATCCTGATGCAGCGAGTAATATTGATTGTGATAAAGGGTTATATAGTATAAAGGATATAGTTTGTTATTTACCCAGAGCATTAGAAATTGCATTTTTATCTCCATTTCCTGATCAGTGGTTTGCGGAAGGAAGCCTTTCGGGTAATACTGCCATGCGGCGAGTATCCGCACTGGAAATGGTGATTATTTATATGACAATGGTTTTTCTTCCGTATTTTATATGGTACTCGCGAAAACGGATTGAGACATGGATAATTCTAATTTTCTGTATTGGGATGATGTTATGCTTTACTCTGGTAATACCAAATGTAGGGTCCTTATATAGAACCCGTTACGGATTTCTGATGACCTTAGTTGCACTGGGTATGGGAGGATTTTTCTCATTATTACAGAAAAAGGGAGTAATATTGGTGGAACCAGCAAAGAAAGGCCATAATTGATATGAAAAAAATACTGATTTTGGCTAATAACGATGTGGGGCTATATAATTTTAGGAAAGAACTGCTGGAAGTGTTGATGGGACAAGGATATGAAGTTTATATATCCCTTCCGGTTGGAGAAAAAGTTGAGCAATTGCGGCAGATGGGGTGTATTTTTATAGAAACCCCGGTTGATAGGCGGGGAACCAATCCCCTTACCGATTTTAAATTGGTATTAAAATATTTAAAAATAATGAAAAATGTAAAACCTGATGTAGTACTTACGTATACGATAAAACCAAATATATATGGAAGCATAGCCTGCAGACTGTTGAAAATTCCTTATATAAATAATATAACCGGGCTGGGCAGCGGTTTTATTGACAAGCGGCTTTTATCAAAATTGTTAGTCATGATGTATAAAGCCGCCATAAAGAAATCAAATTTGGTGTTTTTTCAGAACAGCAGCGATATGGATTTCATGCTTAATCTGGGAATAATTTCAGGGAAACACAAGCTGCTTCCTGGGTCGGGGGTAAATCTTGACCAGTTCGAATATACACCGTTTCCACCTGGAGATAAGGTGGTATTTAACTTTATCGGGCGGGTTATGAAAGAAAAAGGCATTGACGAATACCTGATGGCGGCAAAGACTATCAAGCAGAGATATCCCCATACTCAGTTTAATATAATTGGTTTTATAGAACCAACCGAGGCACATTATAATGAGCTTATAGCAGATTACGAAGCAAAAAACTATATAGAATATCATGGTTTTCAGAAAGATATTAGACCATTTATAAAAAATAGTCATTGTCTAATCCAACCATCTTACCACGAAGGGATGTCGAATGTTCTATTAGAATCAGCAGCAATTGGCAGAGCACTGATTGCATCTGATATACCGGGATGCCGTGAAGTAATAGACAACAATGGGTATGTATTTGCGATGGGAAATGTACATGACTTAGTAGATAAAATCGAGAGATTTATACAGCTGCCATATGAGCAGAAGGTGCAAATGGGGAAAATGAGCCGACAAAAGGTGGAACGGGAATTTGACCGGCAAATAGTTATTGACAGTTATATGAAGGAAATTAACCATATTTGTGGGTAGAACCTGTATCAAACGAAACATTGCGAACCTCAGGTAAAAAAACGGCAGCAACAGTATGGTGTCAGGGGTTAGGAACTGGGTGACTTAAGTTTTTAGTTCCTCCCATGTTAACGACAGACCAAATTTTCACCAAGCAGCCATTAGGATGAAATTAGAGGCGGGAGTGTTATTAATGCCGGTTAAAAAGAAAAGAGCTTTATTCGTATGTATTATATTACTGGTTATACTGGTGGTATTTTTTCGTTATGCCGGAGTTGGAATAGTATCTAACGATTCTCCGGAAAAAGCTGATGTGATTATCGTGCTTATGGGAAGCGGCCCGGATCGGATATTAGGGGCGGTGGACCTTTATGAGCAGGGCTATGCGCCACGTATTATGATGGTGGAGAACTGTCAGCCGGGTTACGAACTACTGAAGTCCCGTGGAGTAAGTTTGCCCCGCGATGCAGAACTGGCAGCTTCAGTGGGGGTACAGTTGGGGGTACCGGAAGAAGCGTTTATCATTATACCAGGGGATGCCTGCAGTACTCAGGATGAAGCTCTTATAGTAGCCAAATATCTTAACGAGCAAGCGGAGGTAGATAAGGTAATATTAGTAAGTTCGAAGTTTCATTCCAAGCGTTCGGCTAAACTCTTTCGCTGGGCATTAGCAGCTTTGGATCGGGATGTGACGGTGCTATCTTGCCCTACTCCCTATGACGATTTTAATGCTGCCGCCTGGTGGCGCTCACGGGAGGATGCCAAGTGGGTGGTAACGGAATACGTTAAGCTGGTAAATTTCCATTTGTTAGACAGGTGGAGATGATGGTTTGGGTATGGGAGGAATAAATCGTTGCCATTGATTGAACTTTAGCAGTTTGTACCCGTAATAATTACATTAAAGCTAGGCTTTCTTTGTTAATGGCGCAAAATCCCAGGTAAATTAATAAATATTTTAGTTCTGGGCTTCCTGCCTTCTCATAGCAAATATAAATATCGTTATAAGTGTCCTAAAGAAAACGAAAAGGGGCAAGGAGATAGTTACATTAATTTACATAAATGAGAAACATGATAAACATAAAAATGATGTTATAATTTGATGGGAAGGAACATCCCCCTAATAGCGTCCTAGCCATTCAATTTTTGCTCGGGTATTGTATGGTGGTAGTTTTGACTTATTATGCAAATAAGCTATATGTACTCAATAATATTAAAACGTTAACATTAGGAGGGAAAATGTCTAAAAAACCTGGAAGGAATAAAGATAAAAAACGGATTGATAAAGAACTTAGGCGTACAGATATTAGTGATTCCCCCAAGTGGCTACCGGTTATTATTTTTTGGGCTGTTGCTTTGTTGATATTCTATCCTCCTTTTGTTAGGGGACTGTTTTTTAAGGAGGATATGTTTATATATCATATATTAACAGCTATAGTCTTTATCTTACTATGGGCTAACAAGATAAGATGCAAAGATTACTCGTTCATGCGAACTCCACTAGATTGGGCAATCTTAGCCTATGCTGGGGCCTATCTACTATCTCTTATAGGGGCAGTTCACCTTGGTGAAGCTGTATATGGCTTTCTGAAAGCATTGAACCTTTTTGTGGTTTTTTGGTTGCTAGGACAAGTGGTTAGAGATTTTAATGATTATGAAAAAATACTTAGAGTAATATTATTTGCAGCTACGGGAGTTGCAATAATTGGGTTGCTGGCATTAGCCGGGTACTCTAACTACCCAGGGGCTATATATGGAGGTCAAATTTCTTCCACCCTACAATATCCCAACACGCTTGCTGCGTATTTGGCAGTAATTAGTTTAATAGGTGTTACATTGTGGGTGAAAGAAACAACTGTCAGTATAAAAACGATATATGGAATACTTTCATATTTTCTAATACTTGTAACGCTTTGTTCGCATTCCAAAGGGGCCTGGATAATTTTTGCAGTTGGATTGGTCTTATTAGTGGTGGGTCTGCCTGGACGATTTAGAATTAAGAGTGCTTATTACTTACTTTTACTTGTTGCAACAACACTGGTTATCTCAAGTAAAATTACTATTCTGGCTGCAGGTGGGGGTAAAATTATAATTTTACTGACTTTTGTAGGGGGAATAATTGTAATTACAGGTCAACTTTTATGGGATGTTATTACTCATATCACTTATAAGATAAACCCTGGAAAGCTTACAATAAGTATGGCATTAATAATTATACTTGCAGGTGGATTATTCTTAGTAAAATTTGAGAATATTATGCCTGATTTAAGAAGTATTAGTGTAATCCAGGATATTAGTAAGTTGGAGGAGAGTCTGAGTTACATAAGCCGTATGGATTTTAACCGTTGGGCGCTGGGCATAATTAAAGATTATCCACTAACAGGTGCCGGGGCGGGTGCATGGAATGCCCTGTATCACAGCTACCAGGATTATCAGGTCTATACTACTGAAGTTCATAACCATTTTTTACAGATATGGGTGGAATCAGGAACCATTGGTTTACTAGCATTTATATTTATTTGGGCTATGGCGATATTTGCGGTCTATAGAGTCAATAAATTTCGATCCAGGGAAAACGAACAGCGTATTACTACTGAACAATGGGTACTGATATGGGGAACAATGGTGGCGGCTCTTGCTCTAGGCATGCACGCTGCAATCGATTTCGATCTGTCATTGGCTGCAATGAGTATTCTTTTATGGGTATTATTTGCACTGTTGAACGCTGCTTCATTAATTACTGGAATATATGGCATTTCTATTAAACTAAACCCGATTATAAATGGTGTTTTAGCTGCTGTATTCGCATTGTTGCTTCTTTTTTTAGGAAGCAGCTATGCAATAGCATTTTATAGTTCAGAATCAGCCAGCAATAAACTTGAACAACTATCAACCATTAACAACGTAAAAAGGCAGAATGAGATTCTGGCAAAAGTGGAAACGGGTTATTCAAGGGCAGCTAGTCTCGACCCTTATTATGGTACTTATCATGCCAACTTGGCCCAGACAGCTGCCATCAGATATAATCAATTTTTACCGGTCAATCAATCATTAAGTACGCAGTATTACCAAAAGGCGGTTAATGAAATAAGACAGGCTGAAGCTCTTAGTTATTATGATATTAATGTGCGAAATTCACTTCTTAATACATGTATTAAATTAGGCAATATTGAGCTTGCAGTTGCTCAAACAGAGGCTATAGTACAAATTACCCCTAATGATATTAATGCATATAATGCTCTGGCAAAGGTCTTGTGGGCAGGAATTGATAGCTATATGAAGTCCGAAAAGTATGAAGAAATTATAAAACTGGCTCAAAAACTATTAACCGTTGAGGACCAGGTGGAGGCACAAAAAAAGCTCATTAATCCTGAACGGCTTGTTTACTGGCAGGGAGCATCGCTAGTACTAAGCCCGGAGTCGCAATTTAACATTGCCCGGGCAAATTACCTGCTGGGGAATTATGATAAAGCTAAACTAATAATGGCAAGTCAAGAGCTGATTCCCCTAAATGAAGATGTTAGTCACCGTATATGGTATGCTGCGGTGCTGTACAAATCGGGGGATATCATCCAGGCACAGCAACTCACCAGCGAGTTGGAGGAGAATTATCCAGATTTATACAAACAATATCAACAATTAATTAAATTGAAGTTCCTAAAATAGAGTAAATCTATACCTGCCGTACCAGTATTGTTGTATACTGGGGATAAAGAACATTAGCCAATTAATAATTAGTCTGATAACTCTGGTATCATAATAAGGAGGTTGGTCATTATGAAAGGAAAATGGCGTAAATCCCTAGTGCTTTTGACCACAGTATGTAGTTTGCTTTTTCTAACACTGCCTAGTGGATCAACTGCGGCTATGGCAAGTAGCTCTTTTATCCAGGTGAAGATAAACGGGGAAGAACTGAAAACAGACATAAGTCCGGCTATTGTCGATGGACGGGTTATAGTGCCGATGCGGGCTATTTTTGAGGCTCTGGGTGCTGATTTAGTATGGGACCCTGACATGGGTATGGTTTCGGCTGTAAAAGGAGAAACAAAAGTTACTATAAAAATTAACAGTCGGCAAGCTTGGGTCAATATGAACGAAGTTATCATAGATGTTGCTCCCCAAGTAGTCGACATGCGGACTATGGTGCCACTTCGTTTTATTTCAGAAAGTCTGGGCGAAAAAGTGGAGTGGGATGCAGCTAATCGCATCGTATACATAGGCAATAAAAATCTGCCTGCGCTACCGCAGCCCGCGGATACTAATTATACTAAGGAATATACACTTAAAAGCAATACTAGCTTGGCTTATAGGCAGGGGAAAACCGCTTTGTTTAAAGCAGGGACTGTTGTAAAAATGCGAAACCGGGATTTTGTAAAGAGTGGTGTTTTAGTAGATAATACTTTTCTACCGTGTAGTGAAGGCAGGTCAGAAGCGTTGTTTAAGGGGACAGCCCAAATTAGTTTTAATGATAATGGATATGTGCAGGAAGGAACCTTGGCAGGGGGCTTTTTCCTGGAATACGCCCCCATTGATACGGTAAACTTGGATATAATCAATCGATCAGAGCGTAATAAGGTATTCTTAAAGGATGATACGATGGTAAAATTTAATTCAGCCGGTTATGTTTCTGAAGGAACACTAGATGAGGATACATCGTTACAGTATAGCAGCGATAGTTTAGCCACATTTAAGGCAAATACTAGGATATTCTTTAGAGAAAATGGAAAGGTAAGACAGGGAACCCTAAAAGAGGCTATTTATATACTTTATCTTACTGGTAAGACAATAAGTTTTAAGGAAGGAAGCAATATAACATTTTATGATAACGGTCAGGTTGAAACAGGCTTTATCGGGCAAGATACAAGTTTATATGTTAATTCCCAGGTAGGTACTATAGTTGAGTTGAAGAAAGAAAAAAAAATTAGTTTTTATAATGATGGCTATCTTTGCATAGGCATTTTAAAAACAGATAGCAGGTTACCTTATCAAACAGGAAGTATAGCCAATTTTAAATCTGATAAGCTAATTAAATTTTATGATAATGGATACGTTAATACAGGTACACTGGCGAACACTACATCTTTGCCATGTGAAGGTGGTTCTTACCACACCATTCCGGCAGGGACAACGGTAAATTTTAATTCCAATGGACATGTTACAGGTCGTTAAAGATTAGTTGTAAGTTAATAGCATATAGGCCATATCCTTTCTATAAAACAAAAGGGATATGGCTTTTGTTTGCATTATTTAATAAATTTCGCCTGGAACAATAATGCATCAATGTACGTCATAAATGATGACCAGAAGTATTTGGATGGAGCATTTGCTTCCATTGATCACCTTAAATTTACAGGGAAGGGAGGATTATCACTACCTTTAGGGGTTTTAGCTTTGAACATCTAATGGTTTATTATTGCTATTAAATTAAGGAGGAAAAGAAATGTTAAAACAAAGAAACAAGTCACTATCTATAGTTATGGCTATATGTCTTTGCTTGGCTTTACTGGCACCGGTATTTGTAGCACCGAATGTAGCAGAAGCCAGTTGTACTTACGAACCACTGTCAGCTCCAACGGTAAGTCCAGCGGTACCCCCTGCAACCAATGATTTGGGTGTAGTAAAAGTAACCTTGCCGGACACGGCTCTTTTTGCCTACAGCTTACTGACCGTTTCGATGCCCAGCGACTTTGCCTTCCCCAATAATAATGTGGGTGGCTTTGATGTTGTACCAGTTGCCGCTGCAGCAGGAACTGGTGTTACCATAGTTGCTCCGGGTAACGGTGCAGCAGGAAATGACAAAGGATTAGCTCCGACTGACTTTAAAGACAACTTCCCAGCTGACGGTGTTGGTGCAGGTGGATATTTTATGATTACCCCTAACAACACCTTTGATATTCAGTTACAATCTCCTATTGGTACTGTTGGAACTAACAACTATTTCTATATCTATTTTAATGGTATTAATATGAACAATACTACTGGTGACATCAAAGTTTCTTTTGTTGCTCCCAGTGGTTCTGGATTCAGCACAAGTCTTGATGTCACGATTGCTAAATCTTCCACTTCAGGTTCGACTGTGACCAACTGTAAAAAGGTAACCAATGTCAACGACAATGGTGGTATTATTGATATTATCAGTATAATGGAACAGGCAGATGACAGTATAACTAAGACAGGAGCAATAACCCTGGAAATACTGACCAAAGGCTACAAATGGGCTCCTCTTACTGCGCCTGAAATAGCACTTTCCCCTTCATTAACTGCTGGTGGCGCCGCAGCTGGTGACTACGGTTTGGCAAGTTTCGGATGGGATTGGGCCGGTACTGCCGCGGATTCTGTTAATATTGCTGCTGGTGCAGGTGCTGCTTCGTTGACAAGTAATGATACTGCACTGACTTATAGATTACCTGCTATTACCGCAACTAACGGGATCTCCCCTGGTAGAGTATCATTTGCCGGGCTGAAGCTGCAGGTAGTTGATGGTGTAGCTGCTGTTGGCGATGAAGTCGAAGTTGAAGTATCTGGCGCAGATATGACAACTGCTACTGTAGTAGTAGCCAAACTAGTAGGTTATGAGGCCACTGTTAGTGAGGGAACTACTAAAAACCTCGTTGCCGGTAAAATAAACAAGAAGATTGGCGAATTCTATGTTGAAGAAGGCGCCCCGGGTTCTCTGGTTGCTACTAGAACCATAACATTTACTCTGCCCACAGGCGTATCCTGGAATAACTTAGGTGCTTATGAAGTTGTCAAGGGTGGTATAACTCTGAATGCACCAGCAGCTATTACTGGTAGCAATAATGAAATCCTGAAATGGACTGTAGGTGTTGCCAGTGCTAATGATGGAGCAAAGGTTAAGTTTAAGGACTTCAGAGTTAATGTATCACCTGATTATGAAGGCCCCATTGAAATAGAGGTTACTGGTTCAGCCGGTGTAACCGGAAAAGTTAAGGTTGCCGAAGTAAGTAAAATGGCTACCCTGGAAGTAAAAGATGTAGCAAATGTTGAACTGGGCAAACCGAATCAGAAGATTGGTGACGTAACAATAGTAGAGGGTGCAGCAGATTCTATTCTTGATGCGGCCGGTGCTAACGATCTGATTACGCTGACTCTGGATGCAGGCTATCGCTTTGCTAAGGTTCCTACTGTCAAGGTTATTGAAGGCGATATAGATATTGATGAGCAGAGCGTGGATATTAATGGAGGAGTTCTTACCTTTGATATTGACAGTGCAAGTAAGAAAACTGCCAGTAAAATACAGATTTCCGACATTTACATTGATGCCCTGAGAACTGCTCCTGAAGGTCCCATTAAACTCACATTTGATAAGGTTGGAGCAACAAATGCAATGAATGAAACAGTATTCAACAAATCCGCAGGTGATGCTGTCATTGCAAACTGCATAACTCCCTCCATGAAGGAAGGTACCGAAGGTGCTGCTATGGGACAGTTCAAAATAGGCTCCAACATCTACGAAATTGATGGAGTAGCCAAAGTTATGGACGTTGCTCCGTACATTAAGAGCAACCGGACTTATGTTCCTGTTCGTTATCTGGCTTATGCCCTGGGTGTAGCTGAAGCTGATGTAGTATGGGATGAAGCTTCCCAGAAGGCTACCCTGACCAAGGGTGACAATGTGGTAGAACTGACCGTCGGCAGCACTACCATCACTGTTAACGGCGAAGCTCAGACTATGGATGTCGCTCCTGAAGTTGTCAATAATAGAACTATGCTTCCTGCACGTTATGTAGCAGAAGGACTTGGTTATGTTGTTGGTTGGGATCCTGGCACCCGGACAGTTCTGATTTCTAAATAGCTTAACAAATAGCTTAATTTAACAAAAAAAGGGACCCTCATCAGGGGGTCCCTTTTTTACAATATATTCGGAGTTATTTGTGTTGAAATATTAAATGCTTGACTAGATAATCTACCCATTCTATAATCAACCTATATATGAAACTGACTGATGGGTCAGAGAAGGGACAGGTAATTAATGAGTGTTATTAGATACATAGGTGCTATAGTTCTTATAGCTTTTAGTTTCATGTGCATAATGCCCTCTAATGTAAATGCGGAGGATACTACCTTTGTAAGTCTTAGTATACAGGAGGCCCTGGATCAAGCTTACAAGAACAATCCGGAATTGCGTAAAGCCAAGTTGACTGTAGAGCAGAGCGAGATTCAAAAAGATGATCTTGCAGAGATGGTTTATTATATTCCAGGAGGTGGATTAATTTTACCACAGGTTCAACAAGTGGTAAACAATTATCAACGGGCTGAAATTGCTTGGAATACAGCTAAAAAGAGTGAAAAGTCTGCAAAAGATAAAGTTAGCATGGACGTTATAACAGCTTATAATACGGCAACGCGAAAATATAATGATATGGAGAACGCACGGATTGACCTGGAAAAAGCAAAGCAGCAGATAAGAATAAGGAGTCTGTCTAATGTGCTGGGGCTTATGAATGATTTTGAATACCAGCAAGCAAAAACAGGTGTTCAACAACTGGAAGAACAGTATAAATATTCGCAGTCCCAGTATGAAGGAGCAATAGCGAGCTTGCGTTCCTTGTTGGGGGAAAGTGAAAGCTGGCAGCCTGTTTTATCCAGCAAAGCAATATTAAAAGATTATCACCGGGAGGATTTATCTTTGGAACTAAGCCGGGGTATTTCTCAGTCAGCGCAGGTATGGAATGCGGAAGCGCAAATGGATATGGAAAAAAGTCGTGAACAATGGATTATCCCAGGTATTAGTTCGGAGATGCAACATATTAATACGGGGCTTAAAGAAGCTGATTATGAACAGGCCAAACGTGATAGTAAAGCGCAAATACAACAACTGTATTATGGTATTGATTCGCTGGTAGGACAGATAGCGGCAGGGGAAAAAGCTTATGAGACAGCCATAAAGAACAGCGAAATCGTTGAATTAAAATACCAGTTGGGGTTAATACCAAAGTGTTCAATTGTACCTGGAGGAGAGAGCTTATCATCCGTACAAATTACGAAAAAAAAAGCGCGATTGGATTTAGAAAATTTACAGGCTATGTTAGCTCAATATAAGGCTCAGTTTGCTTTTCTAACCGGACAAAAGGTATATGATTCGGCTGATTGGAGTGAAGTAAATTCTACCCAGACGACAAACGTAGAATAGATTAATTATGAAACTTGCCCGGCTTATGCCGGGTTATATTTTTTCTGTACTGCTTAAAGGGATATGTTGAAAATAATGGAATATATTTAATTACGGTAAGATTGATTTAAATGGAGGAAAGTAATGTTTAGAAACTATCGCAGGGTGACCGTTTTGGTCTTATGCCTTTTTTTAATCATTGGGTGTTTATGCCCAACAGTTGTAGCTGATGATGATGTTCGAGATGAAGTGGCGAAGATTGTTGAGGAGAACTACGTTGATCCCGTATCTCTCGATGTACTGACTGCCCCAACCGTTAAGGAAATGTTAAAACGCCTGGGTGACCCCTATGCCCGCTATCTCACTCAAGAGGAGTACCAGGAAGAGCTGGAGGCCCTGGATGGGAATTTTGTCGGGGTGGGGATATACATAACCGGGGGCAGTGACGGGGTGCAGGTGCTGTCGGTAATAAAGGACTCGCCGGCAGAAAAAGCGGGGCTTAAGAAGAATGATATTATTATAGCGGCAGATGAGACTACTCTGGTGGGGATAGACGCGGATAAGGCTATGGAGATACTGCGCGGCACGGTTGGAAGTACGGTGGTACTAAAAGTTAAGCGGGAAGGGCAGGTATTAAGTTTTAATATTACCCGGGAAAAAGTAGAGGTACCTACGGTTCACCCGGAGATGCTGGATAAAGGACTGGGTTACCTGGGGATAGATGATTTTGGCCAGCGTACCCCTGAGGAACTTCAGAAAGCAGTAAAGAGCCTGCATAAAGCAAAGGCTGATAACTGGATAGTGGATTTGCGGGGCAATCCCGGAGGGTACCTGGAGTCGGCTATTGATATAGCCGGGGTTTTTATGGGGGAAGCGCCGGTGGTAGTAGTGGAAGAACGGGAAGCTGTAGAAGGTTATACAGGTACTCCAGGTGATGTATTTATAGATGGTGCGATGGTATTATTACAGGATGAATATAGCGCCAGTGCGGCGGAGATTTTGGCGGGGGCTCTGCGGGATAACCAGAGGGCTATCTTAATCGGGAAGACTACTTATGGCAAGGGTACGGTGCAGCAGATTTTCCCCCTGTCCAATGGGGATAAGTTAAAGATTACTATAGCCCGTTTTTATTCTCCGGCAGGTGAGGAGATTAACGGGGAAGGAATTAAGCCGGATATTGAGGTGGAGGATGAGAACTGCCTGGCAGCGGCCAAACTGATTTTAAGCGATAATCGGGATACGGTGCATGGCAGTATGATGGCCCTGCAGCTGGATAGTTTTGTAGCAGCAGTTGATATCAGCAGGCTGCGTCAGACTGGTTACTGGAAGGCCTGGGCTGACATTGTGGACGGGATTGGCGATGCGCCGGTGTATTATGGTAATGACTCGAAATGGACTGAACTCAGTAGTGAGGAACGGAAGCTGCAATGGCCTTACTATTATCCGGGATATGAGTTTATCGGGGACATTTCTGACCAGGATATTAGTATAGATATGAAGACGGCGCTTAATGAGAGGTATGTAAATGATTTTAATATTGAGCTGATTAATGCTGACAGTGGGCAGAGGATTAAGTCAGAGCTAAAGGTAGTAAATGACAGTACGTTCAGCTGTGAACCGCTTAACCCCCTGGAACCGGGGGAATACTGGCTGGTAATCCATGACACCCTGCGCTTTACTGACGGCCAGCGGCTGCCCCAGGGACAGATAGGTAGGTTGACATGGGGACGGAGTTATTGACAACATTGAAAATGTTGTCAATAACTCCGTCCCCATGTCAACGCCCCTCCACGACATTTCTCTCTTGACCCCCATTTCCATTTATAGATATAATGCAATTAACCCGACCAACCGGTCGGTCAGTTTATGCTGCATAGAAAATGGGAGGGGAAATAGTGAAAAAGATTAAACGGTCGCTAAGTATTTTACTGGTTCTAGTATTATCCCTATCGTTATTGATTGGTTGTGAAAAAGAAAAAGAAGTAGTCAAAGAAACGGAATTAAGTGTCAGCACGGTTAAGGTGGAGAAGCGCAACATAGCTCAGGCAGTTAAGTATCCGGGAACGGTGCGGGGAGTTAATGAAGTATACATAATGCCCAAGGCTTCTGCGCGGGTAACGGCCATATATGTGAAACCGGGTGACGGGGTAAGTGCCGGGCAGACCCTCTTGACCCTGGACAGCAGTGACTTTGAAGCCTCTATTCGGCAGGCCGAAGCGGGTGTAGCTATGGCTGAGGCGGGTAAGAAAGCTCATGACATTCAGTTGGAAAATGCCCGGCTGGGCTATGAGAGAACCCAGAAGCTGTTTGATGCCGGTGCTGCCTCCCAGCAGCAGTTGGAAGCTGCTAAGAGTGCTGTGGAAGTACTGGAAACCGGAAGCATTGAAGCCACTCTGGAGCAGGCCCAGGCTGGCCTGATGTTAGCTCAAACCCAATTAAATCACTGTACTATTACTTCACCCATAAGTGGTGTAGTAGGAAGTGTTAATCTTTCCCTGGGTGATACCGCCAGCCCCACATCCCCTGCCGCAACCGTAAGCGACACCTCCCGTTTGGAAATAGAAACCCTGGTTAGTGAATCGGAAGTTAGTTATATAAAAAACGGCTCTGTAGTAGACGTACTGGTGAAGGCTGCCGGAGAAAAGCCTTTTAAAGGCAAAGTAGACAGCGTTTCCAGTGTAGCTGACCCCATGAAGCGCAATTATACGGTGAAGGTTGTCCTGGACAACCCGGATAATAAAATTAAATCAGGTATGTTTGCCGAGGTAGTAATCAGTACCGTTAGCAAAGATGATGTACTTACCGTACCTCTGGCTGCAGTTGTTCCCCGCAGCGGTCGGCAAATCGTTTACACTGTGGACAGCAAGAACCGTGCCCGGGAGATAGATGTTGAGACTGGCCTGCGGGATCATAAATATATAGAAATCATTTCCGGGCTGAAAGCCGGGGAGCAGGTTATAACCAAAGGTAACACCCTGGTAAACAACGGTACCCTGGTCAGGGTCGTTTCCGGGGGGGCTAAATAATGAAAATTATTGATTTTTCCGTAAAAAGGCCGGTTACCATGATTATCCTGGTATCGGTAATAATTATCCTGGGTTTTTTCACCCTGTCCAAAATGGCCGTAGACCTGATACCAGATATGAAGTTTCCCATTGCTGCAGTAATGACGGAATACCCCGGGGTAGGCCCGGAGGAAGTGGAATCTCAGGTTACCAAGCTCCTGGAAGGTGCGCTCAATTCCATGGGCAACATAAAGGAACTTCATTCTATTTCCATGTCCGGTTCCTCTATGATCCTTATTTATTATGACTGGGGAACCAACATGGACAGCACGGTTAATGAGATTCGGGAAAAGATTGGTTTGGTTGAAAAATATCTACCCAGCGGCTCTCAGAAGCCGATGGTTCTTAGAATGGACCCCACGTTAATGCCGGTTATCCAGATTGGGGTTAAAAGCGAGAGCATGACCCTGGGCCAATTGCAGGAAGTAGCGGAAGACATCATTGAGCCCCGTTTAAGCCGCATTACCGAGGTAGCTTCGGTAGTAATGACCGGGGGATCGCAGCGGGAAGTTAAGGTAGAAGTAGACCCGGTTAAGCTGGCTAATTATAATCTTACCCTGGGGCAGGTTACCCAGGTTCTGCGTACGGAGAATTTTAATATGTCGGCCGGACAGGTCAAAGATGGGGGACGCCAGTATTTCCTGCGCAGCCTGCAGCAGTTTGAATCGGTAGAAGATATTAAGGATGTGGCTATATTAACTCCGACCGGCGGCACCGTTTATATTAAGGATATAGCCACGGTAACTGATGGCTATAAAGATGAGAGCCAGATGACCCGAGTGGACGGACAGCCGGCAGTAGGGATTCACTGTCTTAAGCAGAGTGATGCCAATACAGTTAAGACTTGTACCGCAGTTAGGGCAGAACTGGAGCAGATCGAAAAAGAGCTGGATCTGGATCTGGATATTAAGGTGGTAATGGATCAATCCACTTATATTAACCAATCCCTGGATACTACTAAACGGATGATGATTGAAGGCGGCCTCCTGGCTATGCTGATATTATTCCTGTTCCTGCGTAATTTCCGCAGTACCCTGATTATTTTCACTGCCATACCCCTTTCTATAATAGCTACCTTCATTTTGATGTATTTTAACCACGATACCATTAACTTGATTACCCTGGGAGGATTGGCCCTGGGCCTGGGGAGGATGGTGGACGATTCCATTGTCGTATTTGAAAACATATATCGCCACCGCCTGCTGGGGCTGTCGGCTATGGATGCTGCCGTGACCGGTGCTTCTGAGGTAGGAATGGCAGTTATTGCCTCTACCTTTACCTTAATAGCAGTTTTCTCCCCTATAATGGTAACCGAAGGATTGGCTTCAGTGTTGTTTAAACCCCTGGCGCTTACGGTTATGTTTGCCATTTTCTGTTCTCTTATGGTGGCTCTGACTGTGGTGCCGTTGATGGCTTCGCGCATGTTAACCGATAAATCGATGGAAGTCCGCCGTCAGGGGACGGCAAGGACCGCTCGCATAACCTCGGGTTTCGGGCGTTGGATAGATGGCTTGGGGGATCGTTACAAGGTACTGCTGCAGTGGTCTTTGTCTCACCGCCGCCGGGTGGTTATAGTGGTAACTTTGTTAATGGTTGGTTCGCTGGCCTTAATACCGCTGGTAGGGGCGGAGTTCATGCCGGCCATGGATTCCGGTGAGATTTCCATTAGTGTTGAAGGCGACAAGGGCAGTCTCTTACCGGAAACTGATAATACTATAAAAAGGGTGGAGCAGGAACTGCGCGAGCTTCCCGAAGTAGAAACTATATTCAGCAGTGTGGGCAGTTCTTCCAATATGTTTATGGATACCGGGGTGCAGGGTGATAAAGGCACTCTTTATGTGAAACTGGTTCCCCGGGCTGAGCGCAAACGGGGTGTGGACCTGGTTTGTGAAGACCTGCGCCAGCGGGTAGGTAATATCCCCGGCGCCAAAATTAAAATTAGTGTTATGGATATGACTGCCAGTATGGGCTCTACCTCCGGCCCCATAAATGTACAGGTACGGGGCGATGACCTGAAGGTATTGCGGGAAATTTCGGACCAGGCAGCGGAAATTATTCGAAAAGTCCCTGGTACCCGGGAGATAACTGCTTCTCTAAGTGATGGCAATCCCGAAGTTCAGGTGAAGATCGACCGCCAGCGGGCTGCCAGCCTGGGGTTGACGCCGGGCCAGGTGGCGGCAGAAATACAGAATGCCCGCCAGGGTGCGGTGGCTACCCGCTACAAGGTCGAAGGTGATGAGGTAGATGTCCGGGTACGCTATTCGCCCCAGGGTTATGATGAGTTTTCATATTTGCAAAACATGAATATCTTAAGTGCCAGTGGTGCAGTAGTTAAATTATCTCAGATTGCTACTTTTGAAATGGAACCAGGTCCTATTCAGATTACCCGCGAGGATCGGGTACGCAAGGCGGAGATTAACGGCTACCTGTTAAACCGTGACCTGAATGCGGTAATGACTGACATTCAGACTGAATTAAATAAAGTTAAACTTCCCGCCGGCTATACTATCGAGTATGGTGGGGAAAATAAGGAAATGATGGAGAGCTTCGCCTCCCTAGCAGTAGCCTTGCTGCTCGCAATCATTCTGGTTTACGCAGTTATGGCGGTACTGTATGAATCATTTTTTGACCCCTTTGTTATTATGTTCTCAGTGCCTACAGCAATTATTGGTGTTGTACTCTCCCTGCTGCTTACCGGGAAGCATTTCAGTGTGGTAGTTTTTATTGGGGTTATAATGCTGGTCGGTATTGTTGTGGCCAATGCCATTGTGCTGGTGGACTACTTGAAGCAGCTGCGGGAGCGGGGAATGGAGCGTGACGCGGCTATTGTGGAGGCGGGCCGGGTAAGGTTGCGGCCTATACTCATGACTGCTCTGGCTACCATACTGGCCATGTTCCCCTTGGCTCTGGGTGTAGGGGAAGGCGGGGAGATGGACGCTCCCCTGGCTATAGTGGTCATCGGCGGTCTGCTGGTATCCACCCTGATTACCCTGGTGCTGGTACCGGTGGTCTACAGCATATTTGATGACTGGGGTCAGAAGCTGGGGCGTAAAACTTCGGCAAAGGAAGTAGTGGCTGAAGAGGGGATTGAGGCATAAAAAAACTATAATGGGTTAATTTTGAATTCTTAATTTTGAATTTTGAATTAATGTGGAAATGCTCCGCATTTCTCTTTATTTTGTAGGGAACGGCCCCCGTGCCGTTCCGCCGGTTGAGCCGACACCTGGCAAACAAGGGGACGATTCTCCTGTTTGCCTTCACCAGTGGCTATAAAGGCGGTTGGAATTGAGAATTAAGATTATTTTGTAGGGAACGGCCCCCGTGCCGTTCCGCCGATTGAGCCGACACCCGGCAAACAAGGGGAAGATCCTCCTGTTTGCCTTCACCAATGGCTGGGAAGGGGGAAACAAATATGAAGGAATCTGGTAAACGAGTGCAGAATAAACGAGATATTATACTGGATGCGGCGGTGCAGGTTTTTTCTGTTAAGGGTTATCATAATACCCGTATGGAGGAAATAGCTGTTGTAGCCGGTATTGGCAAAGGCACCATATATGAATACTTTGATAGCAAATTGCAGCTATTTCAGGATATGATGGAAAGCAGCCTGCAGGTTTATTATACCCGCATGGATATGCCGAAGCTGGAAACACTTACTTTTGAAGAAAGGATGTCCGTGCTATTTGAATCTCATATCACCTTTTGCCGGGAAAATAAGGAGTTAACCCGAATAGTTTTTTGGGATACCGAAATTTGGGATGAGGATCTGAAAGATTGGACTTATAATTTACGTAATGAAAAAGAAGAGAAACTTACTGGCATAATCGAGGATAGTATTAAGCGTGGTGAGATTCGGAACGTGGATGCCAAATTGTTAACTTTGTTAATAATCGGCAGCCTGGGCTCCCTCTGGGTCCCCATCACTCTGGAAGATTGGGACATCAGCCCGGCCGCTATGGCGGCCCAGCTTACGGATATAATTATGAGGGGAATAAAGGTGTAGGAATTTTTAATTTTTAATTCTTAATTTTTAATTAACGTAGAAATGCTCCGCATTTCCTTTTATTACAATAACAAAGACCCGGCGGAACGGCACGGGGGCCGTTCCCTACAAAAATAACAAGAAATACTGAGCGACCCTAATAATTGAAATTAAGAGAAATACGAAGTATTTCAACCACAATTCTTAATTTTTAATTCTTAATTCTAGTTATACATAAAGGCAGGACTTGTATGAGAAAGAATACATATCTGGCCGGGTTGTTGATTATTTTTTTTATTTGCTGCAATCCGTTGGTGGCTAATGCTTTTTCTGACACACGTCAGCACTGGGCTGCTCCACAAATAGATCATCTGAACAACCGGGAACTGATCAGTGGTTACCCGGACAAATCGTATCGCCCCAATGCATATGTCAACCGGGCCGAGTTTATAACCCTGATTATTAACGCCCTAAACAAAAGCGCAGAGGCTAAACAATTATTTAAAGGGGAGCCTCACTTTCGTGATGCCCAGAATCACTGGGCTCGGGGTTATATGGAACTAGCTTATGAGATGAATATTTCCCAGGGTGACGGGCACAGTTATTTTCACCCCTTAGCCCCGGTCAGCCGGGAGGAAGCAGTTACCATGATGGTTAACAGCTTGAGGGTGTCAGCTGAAGACCTGCCTCCAGCTGATTTTATTGATCGTTCGGATATATCTGCCTGGGCTCTGAAATCGGTAGATTATGCGGTTAGCCAGGGGATAATAAGCGGTTACCCGGATAATAGTTTTAAGCCCGGGCAGAATTTAACCCGGGCGGAAGTAGCAGTTTTACTGGAACAGTTTCTGGCCTTACAGGGCCAGAAATTTCATTTTTACGGAACCCTGGAACAGATTGACCTGCCCTTAAAACGGGTTATGATCAGGATTAATGGGCAAAGTCAAATATTTGAACTGGCTGCCAATCTGGTAGGCTATGCCGAGGGTCAGAAACTACCGCTGACCCAGTTAAATTTACCGCTTGATGCCTATTTCAGCCTTAATCCAGAAGGCAAGCTGGCTTATCTATATAGTACCGGTAAACATGATGAAGGACGGGTAAACTTGCACAGTATTTCCCTGCCGGCGGGTGAAAAATCAGCTCCGGTAGATGGAAAAATAGTTAATTTAACCGAAGATATAGATATCCAAAAGGCCGAGATTACACCCTTGAATCGTCCGGAAATCAGTTTGCAGGCTGCCTGTGAGGCCATGCAGGCCAATGATTTTATTGATCTTACGGGAGCCAGTGGGCGGTCGCAACTGGTAGCCATCATTGACAGCGGTCTCGACCCCGGTCACCCGGATTTGCAGAAGACGGCAGACGGCTATCGTAAGATAGTTGATTTTATTGACCTGAGCAGTGAAGGGAAAGTTAACCTGACTGAGGTTAAGGCCCAGGATGGGTATTTAAATATCGGCGGCAAAAAGATTGATGTCAGTAAAACTAATAATGTTTCCGATGTTTATAAATATGGTTATTTTAACTTGAAGTTTTTACCGGCCGAATTTGGATTAAGAGAAGAGCAGCTGCTGGTGGTTGCAAGTGCGGGAAAGCTTTGGAATATCTATGATACGGTTTATCTGGACACTGATTTTGATGGCCAAATAAATGACCAGGAGCCGTTACAGGTTTTCAGCCGGCAAGGTCAAACAGCGGTAATTAATGGGGAGGGGAACCGCAGTTTTAACCTGCTCTTAGCGGAAATACCGGCTGCAGGGGATTATGTTAAGCTGGGTTTTGATATGTTAGGGCATGGTACGGAAGTATCCGGTATAGTTGCAGCCCGGGGAAAGATTCAGGGAGTAGCGCCGGATGCCCAGCTCCTGCCCATCAAGGTAATGGATCGCAGCGGCACTACCAGCCTGAAGAAAATCGAGAGTGCTATCAGCCTGGCCGCAGACCGGGGAGCCAAAGTGGCGGTGGTAAGCATGGGTCAGTATCAGCTGCAGGAATCAGAGCTGCAGTCCCTAACCCAACTGCTGGCCAATGTGAAGAAGGTCTCCGGCATGCTGGTATGTATTGCGGCAGGTAATAATGGACCGGGATTGGGGACGGTTACAGGTACATCAGCGCTGGATAATATTATCAGCGTAGGTGCTTATGCTACCCCGGAGATGTGGTATACCGATTACGGCTGGCAGGTGGAAGAACCGATTCTGTGGTATTTTAGCTCCAGCGGCCCGGCGGCTGATGCCTCGACTGCGCCCATGCTGGTGGCACCGGGAAATGCCGTTTCCACCTATCCTTTGTGGAGTGGTCAATCATATCGATTAGATGAAGGTACCAGTATGGCTGCACCTCATGTGGCCGGAGCTGCTGCCCTGCTGTTGGATGCGGCCGGCCGCAAGCTCTATATTAATAACAGTCAGGCTATAGGGCAGGCCTTGCTGGCCGGGGCTAAACCCCTACCCGGCTTTCAAGCGGTGGAACAGGGCTTTGGGGCGGTAAATCTCATGCGCGCCTGGAACGAGCTGCAGCGAAAAAAATACCAGGATAATGTTTTTAGTGGTAGTCAATACAGCCCTGGTTTGGGATATGCTCATGGTTTTTACTCCCGAGGCCTGGCTCCGGGAGAATTGACCTTTAAAATTATGAATAATGGTAATGTAAATGAACAGTTGTCCATAGGCGGGTTGGCAGACTGGGTTAAACCACAGCAGTATTCCATACAGGTTCCGGCCCGGGGTGAGCGGACCGTAAATATTAAATACGGCGAATTGCTGGAACCTGGCCTCTACAGTACATTTTTGCTGGCTGATAAATACAGTACTTCGGAATGGGACGTGGCCATGCTGCAAACGGTAATACTGCCCTATGAGTTGGGAAAGACTAAAGATAAGGCCTTTGAAGAGAGCGGAGAACTGCCTGCAGGGCAGTTTAAACGCTACTTTTTCCGGGTGCCGGAAAATATGACCAGTGTCAGTTTCAAACTGTTGTCAGGCAGTAAAGGGCGGGTGCGGATGCATATCATATCCCCCGGGGGTGCGCAGGAGGTCAGCCAGTACGCGGGTGTAGGAGATGCCCAGGTTATTGCCTCGGTTAATATGCCCTATAATCGACCGGCACCGGGTATATGGGAGGTAGTGGTGTATAGTTCCGTGACCTTAAGTGACTATGATTTAAAAACCTCGCAGTATACCCTGCAGGTTATTCCGGATATGACCGGTAAAATCGTAGATAAGCCTTCAGATAACAGATACCTGGTAACAGCTGTCCCCCCTCAGTTTAAACCGGGGGAAAAAACCTTTGTTACTCTGTATTTCTGGTATAGCAGCAATAAAATGCCAGCTTCCGGCCTAGTTTCTATAAATAACCGGCTGTATGAAATCCAAAATGGCATGGTTAGACTGGAAGTTGAACCCGAGCAGGATCAGATAAACCTGACGGTAGCCTGGTAGGTGACAGGGCAAACAAGGGGACGTTCGGGCAAACAAGGGGACGTTCTTTTTGTTTGGTTTGCAAACCAAACAAAAAGAACGTCCCCTTGTTTGCCCTTGTTTGCCTGTTGTTGTAAACTAACGCAAAGAAGGAATAATAACTGGAGACAGAGAAATATGACATAGCAATAACGGAGGAAAACATTTATGTACCTGGGAAAAGTAATGGTAGTGTTTGGCACCAGGCCGGAGGCGATTAAGATGGCTCCGGTAATTAAGGAATTAAAGAAAGTAAAAGACATTAATACCTTAGTCTGCGTAACTGCCCAGCACCGGGAAATGCTGGATCAGGTATTAAACCTTTTTAAGATACAGCCGGATTATGATATGAATCTGATGAAAGCACAGCAGGATCTTTTTAGTATAACATCCGATGTCCTGGCGGGAATGAAAACTATATTAGAAAAAGAGCAGCCTGAACTGGTGCTGGTGCATGGTGATACTACCACCACCTTTGCCGCCGCCCTGGCTGCTTTTTATATGCGTATACCGGTGGGGCATGTCGAGGCCGGGCTGCGTACCCGCAATAAGTATTCGCCTTTCCCGGAAGAGCTTAACCGCACCCTGACCGGGAGACTGGCGGAACTGCATTTTGCCCCTACAGATACTTCACGGGAAAATTTAATTGCCGAATCTACGGCCCAGTTTAAAATCTGGGTCACCGGCAATACAGTTATAGATGCCCTGCTGGAAACGGTGAAAGATGATTATCAGTTCGGTCCCGAACTTAAGGGGCTTGATTTGAATCGCAGAATTTTACTGGTTACCACTCATCGCCGGGAAAACTGGGGTGAGCCTATGCGCCATATTTATCAGGCCTTAATTGATCTGGTAGATGAATTTCCTGATGTTGAGGTGGTATTTCCGGTGCACAAAAACCCGGTGGTTCGGGATGTGGCCGAAGAGATGCTAGGCAAGCGGGAACGTTTTCATCTGATAGAGCCGCTGGATTATGAACCCTTTGCCAATTTAATGAATCATTCCTATTTGGTGCTGACTGACTCCGGCGGTTTGCAGGAGGAGGCCCCGTCGCTGGGCAAACCGGTACTGGTATTAAGGGATACTACGGAACGGCCGGAAGCGGTGAAAGCAGGTACGGTAAAGCTCATAGGCACTAACCAGCAGCGGGTATATGATGCTGCTCATCTGCTGCTCAGCAATCCGGAAGAGCATAATAAGATGGCTCGGGCTATAAACCCCTATGGAGACGGCAAAGCCGCCCGCCGCATAGCCAAAGTGGTAACCGACTTTCTCTATGTGCGCATAGGAGCGCAACTGAATTAAGAATTGAGAATTAAAAATTAAGAATTAAGGATGAAATGCTCCGCATTTCTCGTCATTTTGTAGGGAACGGCCCCCGTGCCGTTCCGCGTGTTGAGGGGACGGTCCTTTTGACACGAAATTTCGTGTCAAAAGGACCGTCCCCTCAACACGGTTTTGACAAGCATTGCCGAGATAAATTATATTATGGGTTAGATGGTAAAAAGCGCTTGACTTGATTACAGCTCTATTAAGGAGGATATTGATGGCGCCGATTAAGTTTGGAACTGATGGTTGGAGGGCTATTATTGCCCGGGATTTTACGTTTGCAAACTGCCGAGTGGTCACCCAGGGATTGGCCAGTTATATAAACTACAGTAATTTAACTAAAAAAGGCATTGTCATAGGTTATGATAATCGTTTTATGTCTGAGGATTTTGCCCGGGAATGCGCCCGGGTACTGGCGGGTAACGGGATTAAGGTCTATTTTCTGAAAAAGGTCAGCCCCACCCCGGTTACGGCCTTTGCGGTACGGGAAAAAGAAGCGGGCGGAGCCATTATGATAACTGCCAGCCATAATCCTCATTATTATTCCGGGATCAAGTTTATACCGGAATATGCCGGCCCGGCTCTTCCTGATGTGACCGAGGCCATTGAAAATGAAGTCAACCGGGTTGTTAACGAGGGGAAAGTATATGAGCTGAATCTGTCGGAGGCGGCTCAATTAGGTTTGTTTGAGGAATGTGAGATTGACCGTGAGTACAGCAACCATTTGCTGGAAGTGGTGCGGACTGAGTTCATAAAGGCAAAACCTTTAAAAATAGTTATAAACCCTATGTTTGGGGCAGGTATTGGTTATCTCGATCAGATGCTGAGTGATTTGGGCTGTGAAATAAGGACTATTAATAATTATCGGGATGCTTTATTCGGAGGGGCTCTGCCTGAACCTACCGAAAATAATCTATCGGATTTAAAAAGGGCGGTACTGGCTTATGAGGCTGATCTGGGTCTGGCCCTGGATGGGGATGCAGATCGATTTGGCATTATTGACAGGAATGGAGAATTCGTAAGCGCCAATCGCTTTATGAGTATTTTGTTGGATCACTTGCTAAGAACTCGTATTTTCCGGGGGCCGGTATGCCGGAGCCTGGCTACTACCCATATGTTGGACCGGATTGCCCGGAAAAACGGCCTAAATGTCATTGAAACCCCGGTAGGGTTTAAGTATATCGGCCAGGCCCTGCGGGATAAGGCTTGTATGCTGGGCGGGGAGGAAAGCGGAGGGCTTAGTATCTTTGGCCATATTCCGGAAAAGGATGGGATTCTGGCCTGTCTGCTGGCTGTGGAAATGATAGCCTATTCCGGAGAAAGCCTGGAAAGTTTAAGTCAAAAACTGCTGAAGGAATACGGGCAGGTAACCAGTCGCCGGCTGGATATTGAAGTAAACGAAGCCGATAAGGAATCAATCTTAGATAAGATAGCTCATTACTGCCCTAAAGCAGTAGCCGGTCTGAAGGTGGAAACACTGAGCCGGGTGGAGGGAACCAAGCTGGTGCTGGAGGATGGCTCCTGGGTGCTGATTCGCCCTTCCGGAACCGAACCCCTTTTCAGGGTCTATGTAGAAGCCAGTGACAAGGGTATGCTGGAGGCTATTCAGGAAGAGGTTTATAGGAATCTGGGGTTGAATTTTTAATTTTTAATTTTGAATTTTGAATTAAGGTAGAAAAACTCCGTTTTTCTTTTTATTTTAACCCTAAATCGCATTTATCGTTATGTTTGTAGGGAACGGCCCCCGTGCCGTTCCGCCGTGTTGAGCCGATACCCGCGTGGGTCTATGTAGAAGCCAGTGATAAGGGTATGCTGGAGGCTATTCAGGAAGAGGTATGCAGGAATCTGGGGTTGAATTTTTAATTTTTAATTTTTAATTTTAAATTATCGTAGAAAAACCCCGTTTTTCTCTTTATTTTAACCCTAAATCGCATTTATCGTTATGTTTGTAGGGAACGGCCCCTGTGCCGTTCCGCCGTGTTGTGCCGATACCCGTGTGTTGAGGGGAAGGATCAGGTATGGGGAGAGATAATGAATACATAAACGATGAACAGCCGGAACAGCTGACTCGGCTGGATCAGGTTTTAAACCAGGTATTGGCTACCCTGGAGCACGGCCGGGACGATATATTTGATATTGCTCAGGATTGCCATGAAATTGAAGTTAACCTGCAGACCGAGCTGGAAGAAACCAACCTGCAAGCCCAGCAGGTTATACTGGAAGTCGATCATTTCGAAAAACTGGAACGTTACGCCCGTCTGCGGCTTATAGATGTAAGTCGCGATTTTCGTTCTTATTCCCAGGAGCATATCAAAGAAGCTTATGAACAGGCCCGAGAAATGCAACTTAAATTAATTGATCTACGGCAACAGGAGGTTTATCTGCGTCGACGCCGCGATGAATTGACCCGGCAAATTAAAAAGTTTAAAGATATAGGCCAGAAGGCGGATAATTTTTTACAAAGTACGGCAATAGCATTAAAGATTTTACGTGGAAATGTCGAAAGAATAAATGACACCATTGGGGAATCGTTTCGGCAGCAACAAATGGTTACCTGGATAATAGAGTCCCAGGAAGCCGAGCGCCGGAAAATTGCCCGGGAACTACATGATGGACCGGCCCAGAGTATGGCAGGTATACTAATCCGCCTGGATTTAATAAAAAGGCTGGGCAACCAGGATTTTAAGGGTATTTATGAAGAGATAGATAATGTCAGCAGTATGGGCAGGGAGACCCTGGCAGATGTCCGCCGCATTATGTTTGACCTTAAGCCATCGCTGTTGCATGAAAATAACTTCAGTAATACCCTGAAGGAGTATTTTAATGATTATGAGGCTAAATATAATTTTACCATTGATTTTCTGCAGATAGGCCAGGATAAGCAGTATAATCTTTCCTTGGAAACAGCACTGTTTAGAATGGTTCAGGAAGCCGTAACCAATATCCGCAAACATTCGGGGGTTAAGAGGGCCGTAGTCAAATTTGAAGATAATAGTGCTAATCTTACCCTGGTTATCAAGGATGAGGGAATCGGGTTTGAACCCAATAATACCGGCGATAAAGAAAGCTATGGCATCCTGGGCATGAAGGAGCGAGTAAACCTTTTTGGAGGTAAGCTGGATATCATTTCTGCACCTGGAGCAGGTACCCAGGTCATTATTCAAGTACCATTGGAAGGGGAACCTAGAATTGGATAAGATTCGCGTATTAATAGCTGATGACCATGCCCTGGTCCGAGAAGGGCTAAGAAAGTTGCTGGAGTTAAGCGATAGCATTGAGATTCTTAGCGAAGTGGGGGATGGGCAGGGTGCTATCAATATTGCCCGCAGGGAGAAGCCCGATGTTATTCTTATGGATGTAAATATGCCCGGCACTAATGGGATTATTGCCACCAGGGTGATAAAACGGGAGATGCCCTCTATCCATGTAATTGCTCTGACTATTTATGAGGATGAAGAAGTAGTTGATATGGTTAAGGCGGGGGTGTCAGCTTATGTCTTAAAAGATGTAGCCGGTAGCGAACTAATAGACACTATAAATCGCGTGATGCAGGGTGAGGTAGTTATTCATCCTCGGGTTGCAAACCGTCTGGTACGTGAATTATCTCGAAATGAAAAGAAAAAGAATGATGTGCGCCTGACGAAAAGGGAGAGTGATGTGCTTTCGCTGCTGGTGAAGGGGCATAGTAATAAAGAGATGGCCGATGCTATGTTTATCAGTGAAAAAACCGTTAAAAATCACCTGACCAGCATTTTTCGCAAGCTGGGCGTAAAAGACCGCACCCAGGCAGCTGTATATGCTTTAAAGAATAATATCGTCAGCGAAGAGCTGTAGGCAAACAAGGGGGCAAACAAGGGGACGTTCTTTTTGTTTGGTTTGCAAACCAAACAAAAAGAACGTCCCCTTGTTTGCCCCTGTCACCCTGTCGAAAGAGTAATCAAGTAACCTCTTGCTAGCATACTATATACCAGGTGGCTAGAAGGAGGTTTTTTTGTGGTCATTTTGCTAAAAGCTTTGTGTTTCGCATTATGGTTAGTAATAATGCTGGCAATGATTGTTGGCAGCAGGCACAAACCAGCCTCTGCTTACCACAGTGTAAAAGTTTCTATAGAAGATGAGGAAGACAGCAGGATGGAAACAAGAAAAGCATGGGCCAAAAAGTAGTCGAACAGGTAAATTTTATGTGAAATTTCGAAATATTGTGTTATATTATTAATTGTGATGGTAAGTACAGACTCCTTTTTAGTCGTATGGATGAGAAAATAGAAGCGTTCATACGATATATTTTTTATAAACATAGTTTCAACCGAGGTGCAAATATGCAGAATCTTCTAATGGATATAATTTTTCCCCAGCAAGCTTGCTGCATCTGCAGGGAACCGGGCCTATATCGAACCAGAAAACCATGGTGTGATAAATGTGAAGAGAACCTGGCCACAATGCGGGAAAGCCTGCCCATTTGCGATAAATGCGGCAAATACCTGGAGACTGGCAAGGGCCTCTGTGCTGAATGTCAAAAAAATCCGCCATTATTCGATATTGCTCGGGCGGTGGGCCCTTATGATGAAAATTACCGTATTGCCATAAAGGTATTAAAGTTTATGGGGCGGCGCCATTTGGCGGTAAGGATGGGGCATATGATGGCCCAGGTGATAAACGAAGAACCGCGCTTCTGGCCAATTGATTTAATTATACCGGTACCTGCCTCTGCCGGTCATTTGAAGCAGAGAGGCTTTAACCAGACCGAAGAGCTGGGTCGTCAAATAAGCCGGGATATTCGGGTTAAAATGGATGTCTGTTCCCTCAAAAGGGTGAAAGAAACTCCTTCTCAGCGCGAGTTGAGCCGGGAGGAAAGAGAGAAAAATCTGCTTTGTGCTTTCAGGGTAGAGGAGAATAAAAAGATTTATCGCAAGAATTTATTATTGGTAGACGATGTATATACTACAGGCTCCACCAGCAAGGAATGTACCCGTACCCTGCTAGCTGCCGGAGCTAAAAGGGTTTGTGTCATCACCTGGGCTACCGGGATAGGGTTCTAGAATTTTGAATTATGAATTTTTAATTTTTAATTAAAGGTTGGAAAATCTATCGATTTTCCGGTAATTAATAATATGAATGATATTAAAGATAACGCAATTAAAATAAAAAGTTATAAATTTGCATTGGATATTGTTAATTTAAATAAGAAGCTCATAGATAAGCGTGAATATGTATTATCGCGACAATTGTTGAAGGCAGGAACTAGTATTGGAGCCAATGTAGAAGAAGCATTGGCTGCTAGCAGTAGAAAGGATTTTGCCCATAAAATGAGTATTGCCTCCAGAGAAGCCCGAGAGAGTTCTTACTGGCTAAGATTACTAAAAGACAGTAATTATCTAGAGGAAAATGAGGCTTATCCTTTATTAGAAAGAGTAGATGAATTAATTAGAATACTAACAGCAATTGTAAAAACTAGCGGAAAAAACATGTAAAAAAAGAAATGCGGAGCATTTCTACCATAATTCAAAATTTAAAATTAAGAATTCAACATTTAAATGACATCTTATTGGTATAATTAAAGTAGTAGAATATTCAGGTTCCATTTCGCGTAAGGAGGTTGATATTATGGCGCCTGATCTTAGGAATTGCCCTATGTGTGGGAGAACTTTTGCCTACCAGGGTAGGAACATATGCAATAAGTGTTTGGAAAAAGAAGATGATGATTACGCCATAGTACGCCGCTATGTTCGTGATAATCCCGGTGCCAGTGTTGCAGAAGTAGCCGAGGCTACCGAGATAGATGAAGAAAAAATTCTCCAGTTTCTGCGTGATGGCAGGCTGGTCACCAAGGGGATGCGTTACACTACTATGTGTGAACGTTGCGGTAAGACTATTTCCAGCGGCAAATTCTGTGACAGCTGTTTGAAACAACTGGGAGCACAGTTTAAAAGTGTTATTCCTTCTGCCCGCAAGGCTCCTGAACCGGAAACAAAACCCCGGGATAAGGGAAAAGACCGGATGCATATTATTGGGGAGGACTAGGGGTAAAGTATTATGGGTCTGGCAGCAATGGCTATGAGTATTGTAAAAAATAGTGGTAACCCATGGTAGAGAGGTCAATTTTAAATTAAGAATTAAAAATTGAGAATTATTGTAGAAATACTCTGTATTTCTCTTTATCATAACTATCTCAAATTATCAAACAAATAGCAACGGATATGCGGTAAAAGCGGAGAAAAACTAAGCATTATTAATATAATTAACTATAAGGGGTATTAAGCCCCTTTGTTTTTTCTGCGAAAATAGACCATAGAAACAATAGTAAGGTGGTAGCTTATGATGATTTCCAAAATCCAGGTACAGAATTTGCTGAAAGTATACGGCAAAGACAATACCAACAAAGTGGAGAAAAAGCAGTTTAATAAAATTCCGGGGAAAAATGATGAATTGGCTATTTCCAGTGAAAGTCGCATCAAACAACGGGCCATGCAGGCTATCAAACAATCGGAAGATGTCCGCATGGATAAGGTTAACCAGTTGCAGGAGCAGATTTCCAGCGGCACTTATACCGTTAATGACGATGAAGTAGCGGAAAAGATGATAGCCCGAGCTATAGTTGACCGATTGGTATAGAAAGCGGTGATATTGTGGAATCCCTGCTAACAGACTTCACCCGGGCTGTCGCTGCTCTGAATGAAGTGCTGGATGAATTGGCCGAATTGGGTCAGGAGAAACAGCAGTTAATAATCCTGGGTAAGGTTAAGGAACTGGATACTTTGATTCGTAAAGAGGGCATCGTTATATCCAATCTGGAGAAAACCGAAGGTGCCCGTTTTAAATTACAGGAGCAAATTGGACAGGGGTGGGATATCAGCAGTGAGGAACTCTCCGCCCGGGAGATTTTAAAAAGGGCGGAGGAGGCTTATCCGTCTTGCTATCATGACCTGGAAGAGGCCATAAACCGCCTGGATTACAACCTCACCCGGCTGGGCGCTATTAATGTCCATAATAACGAATTACTGGAACAATCACTTGATTATATAAAGGTAATAGAAACTACCCTTAACGGCGATGTAGCCGGCACCTACTCCAACAAAGGAGACCAAACCGGCGAAGGCAGCTATGCGTTGAAGAACCTTCTGGATAAGAAAATCTAACGAATTATGAATTTTAAATTTTGAATTTTTAATTAAGGGTGGAAAATCTACCGATTTTCCGTTTATTAATATATAAAAAGAAATGTGGAGCATTTCAACCATAATTCAAAATTAAGAATTAAGAATTAAAAATTAATGTCGCGGAATCCGCGTCAAAAAAAGGGGTAACTAAGATGTCAAATTTTTTTAGCCTGGAAATCGGCAAACGCTCGGTTCTGATGCATCAGACGGCATTAAGTATTACCGGGCATAATATGGCCAATGCCAACACCCCGGGTTATACCCGGCAGGTGCCGGATATTGTTACTACCCCTCCCTGGCATGCACCGGCTCTGGTACAGACGGGTAAAGCAGGGCAGTTGGGGACGGGGGTGGATATTGCCGCTATCAACCGGATAAGAGACGAATTTATTGACAATCAGATTCGCCATGAAAATAGAACTGATGGTTATTGGTCAGCTTTGCAGGATACCCTGGCTAAGATAGAGGTTATCCTTAATGAACCATCTGAAGACGGCTTACGGGGGGTAATGGATATGTTCTGGGAATCCTGGCAGAACTTATCTATACACCCGGAGAGTGAAGCGGTACGGGCAGTTGTGGTTCAGCGGGGTATGTCACTGGCTGAGGCCTTTAACCATACCTATCGCCAGCTAGTCGAATTAAGGGAAGACGTAAATGCTCAGGTTAAGGTCAAGGTTGATGAAATAAACTCCATTGCCATGCAGGTAGCTGACCTTAACCAGCAAATCCTGGCTATAAGTATAGCCGGTAAGCAGCCTAACGATCTGTTGGATAAACGCGATTTGCTTATTGACCAGCTAAGCAAGATAGCTGATATACGTGTATATAATGACCGTAACAATATGGTTGCCCTGCAATTAGGGGATCGGGTGCTGGTGGAGGGGGTAAACTACAATAAACTTTCCACCCAGATGGACCAGGAAGGTATGAATATGGTAATCTGGCAGGATACCGGAACCAGGGTTAATGTCGCCAATGGTGAACTACGGGGGTTATTGGATGCCCGGGGGAAAACCCTTTTAGAAGGCGAAGCTCAACCTTCAATTTACAAAGAGACCATTCCCAATATGATTGATAAACTTAATGCTCTGGCCAAGACCCTGGTGGTAAAAGTTAATAATATACACCGGGGCGGCTATAGCCTGAATAATAAAACTGATCAGTCCGGCACTCCCTATATAGATATGCGCTATCCGGACGGTATTGACTTTTTTGATCTGCCCCCTGATCAAGACAGTTATGATAACTGGGCAAAATTTATGCGGGTCAGTCAGGAAATTCAAAATGATCCTAAAAACATTGCTGCTGCCTGTCACCGTACCTGGGATGATGAAGGCAATAAGATTAATTTTGGGGACGGGAATAATGCCCTTAAGATTGCCCAATTAAAACATGATTTAAATAATGTCATATACGACCTGAAGACTAATGGCATTAGTATAGACATCAGTTCCACCCAGGCTCTGGAATTTTTAATCGATGCCGGTAGTGGTATTAAGAACATTCAGGTACCGGCTCCCCGGACTTATGAAGATATGCGTAAATTGGCAGACGCTATTCAGGAGGAATTGGACAAAAGGGAAATGGATGTCAAGGTAAGGCTGGATGGGGATGAAATTTTCTTTTACTCCACTTCGGTACGCAGCCTGGAGGTTATTGACCCCCTCTCAGGTATCAGGGATTTACAGGTTAGTGGACTACAGAATGGGGAGTATCAAATTGATACCATAGTAAACCAGCCTGGAGCCAGGGATGCAGAGCTGCGTATACTGCAAAGTTACAATCAAAGAACTGCTGCCAATATTTTTGGCAGTGCTGCTATAGGTAGCATTACCAATGCTTCTACTCTGGGGGTAAATGCTTCTATTGAGCTATCAGTTACTAATGTTAATAGCATTACAGGCAGAGTAGAATACTCATATATATCCCATGAATATGCACTGGATGGGAATTACAGCTCACATACTGGTACATTAAGTATCTATTATGGTGGCAGTGGGAATCAGATTATTAATATTGGCTCACTGGAGTTTGAACTTACTGGTCTGGATACTGTGAATGCAGGCAAAGCTGCAGAGTTGAAAGTTGGGGATAAAGGGGTTTTAAACCTAACTGCAGCTACTGCTGCTGCCATCACCTACCAACAGTTGGATCTAAAATATAACTATAATTTACCCGAGCCTGAGAATCGGACTCACCACTTTGTTTTTAGTAATGGGGTACTGAATGATCTTGATGTGGCTATACCCAACCTGGACGAAAACAAACTTCATTTTTTTACCCTCAATAATAATCCACTGAGCCAATATTGTGGCATGAGTTATGATGGGCACATTAAGTTAACTACCGGGACAATTGCTGACGGAACCAGCCCGGCAACCCATTTTTCCCATTATCAAGAGCCGGTGGAAAATCTGGGTATGGTGCATCATGTTACTACTGATGATTACTGGCGTTCTATCGCTGCCGATACCGGGGTACAAAGCCAGGAGGCGCGGCGCATGGTAAAAAACCAGGAAACCCTCCTTAATGAATTGGAAAACAAACGCCAGTCCATTTCTGGAGTTTCTCTAGATGAAGAAATGACCAATATGATTAAGTTCCAGCACGCCTATAATGCTGCTGCTCGTTTTATTACCTCCATCGATGAAGCCCTGGAGGTAATAATAAGCCGCATGGGCCTGGTGGGAAGATAAAGGTTAATTCACGCAGATTGCGCGGATTCGTAAGGATTCACACGGTTTTTTCTTAAACGATTTAATATGATTCCCACAGCGTAGAGTAATATCAAACTATAGTTTGATGAGAAACCCTAAAAGTATTGGTTTATTTAACCCCCCAGGGCCGGAGGCCATACCCTGAAGGGCACATAGCAACCACGTATGAAAATAGCTGATTGAATATGATTTATTTAAAAAAATCAGCGTAAATCAAAATAAATCCGCGGGATCCGCGTGAATTTACCCCGGAGGGATGAAGAATGAGAATAACTAATTTTATGTTGGTTAACGACCTGAGGCGAAATCTGAATAGCAATTTGGAACGCATGGATGAGTTTCAGCGCCAGCTTTCTACCGGAAGGAAAATTAACAAGCCGTCGGATGACCCAGCAGGAATTGTTAAATCCTTGCGTCTGCGAACTTCCCTGGTGGAAGGTGAACAATACCTTAGTAATATCAAGGAAGCCGCTAATTATATGCAAACTACCGATTCCTCTCTTAATGATATAAACGAGGTTATGCAAAAAATCCGCGAATTAACTAATAAAGCAGCTACCGGCACTAACGACCCCGATTCTAATCGAGCTATTGCCAGGGAAGTGGCGGAGCTTAACAATCAGTTGATGATGATAGCCAACAGTACTTATGGCAGTAAATACATCTTCAGCGGTACTAATGTTACTGAAGCCCCCTATCAGGATGGTAAATGGATAGGCAATAATGACTATCTTAATATGGAAATAGGTGCTGGAGTTAAGATCCCAACCAATCTAATGATGAGAGAATACTTCATGGGCAGGTTAAGTGAGACTTATATCGATCCCAATGCCTCATTTATAAACAAGGTAGAGGCTGATAAACTGCGCGAAGGTGCCTACCAGATAAAGACCGCTGCCGGGTTAGCCAGTGAAGCCGGAAGCGATTTGCAATCGCCAAATAATAAGGGCATGTTTTTCTTTACCAACGCAGCTAATCCGATGAATGCTCCGATTAACGCCGGTGATGCTGTCGGGGCTACTAATTCCCTTTATAATGGTACCTTAAATATTAAAGTTACCAATGTCGATGCTGCCAACAATACACTTACGGTAGATGTGAGCGGTAAGCTAGCCATAGGTGGGGGGCAATTTCAGGAGGTGCAGTTCAATGGTTTAACCATGAATATGGACGCCGCTAATAACGGGGCTATTCTGACGATCCCCAGCGACCCTGCTGCCAAAACCGGACTAGCTGCAATCATTCCTGGAGCCCAACCGTTGGTTATTTGGAATAATAGCGGATTTGACCTGGGGGGAATTGATGATACCAATCCCCAGTTTACCATGGGCGATAAAGTAAGCATATCTTTAAACTCATCCCAGGCGGTAGCTCGGGAGCAGCAGAGCTATCTCGGTTCAGTACCTAATAATGGCTGTTTCTTCTACGAGTCCATTAATACTCCGGCTACCCTGGCTGTAGGTAAAGATGCAACTGCTCTGAATAATGATTCTTCTTATAACGGGTCACTACTTTTGGAGGTAAAAAGGGTAACACCAGCTTCGGGAAATATTGGTCCCCGCTTTATTGCCTTGAGCGAGAATGGCGCTGATAAGATATTTACTCTAAATAAGCCGCTGTATCAAAAGGATAAGAATGGGGTTCTGCAGGCTGTAAGTGATAACACAGATTTGACTTCCAGTTTTACTTATACCGGTACCGGATCGCTTGATTCAGCTATTTACAATTATGATGAAACCACTGGCATTGCCACCATCACCTTCACTGCCACTCCTGGTACTCCACCGGCGGACCCCAAGGCTAGTATCATGTGGAACAATGACTGGGATGCTGATGCCAATGGGGGACTTGGCGGTACTGTCCCGGAATCCGGCAAAAACAAGGTATACGACCAGTACGGTAATGAATATATACCGGTAGCGGCTACATTTGATGGTACCTCCTGGAGTTATAAAGATAATTACGAATCCGCCAAAATTCTAGTAGATATAAAAGGACATATATATACCAGCGATGGCAAATATAAATATGTGGAACTGGAAAATAAGGAAATCGATATGGAGACCGCCCGTAATCAGCAAATATTTAAAATAAGCGCCTCCGATATCGGTGATCCTGATTTTACCGAAGACCTGATTATTTGGAACAATGGCAGTGATACTCTGGGGGGAATTAGCCTGGCTACCCCGGAAATAGCAGTGGGGGATAAGACGATAATATCGTTATCGACCGGGGGTAAAGCAGATTCCCGCAGTGTAGATATAGGCTACACCTTTACTGACATTAAGGGTATCCAAACCGGCAGCGGGGGGCACAACTTCGTTTTCGACAATGCCACCATGGATAATAAAGTTAACCAGTTTAAATTTTTCACCCTGGATAAAGAAACAGGCTTGTATTACGATGGCAGTATCAGTTTAGAAACTGCTACGGTAGAATCTTCGCCCGAAGGTGCAGTACGATTTAAGTATCAGGCAGGCTTATTTGGTTATGTGGCGGATTTAACCCGCAGAATCGAAGTTGGTAAACTACCACAGGTAGGAAATGAAATGGCCGGAAATGACGAACGGATGCAGGAACTACTCTTTTACCGGTCCACTATCGGTGCCCGTATTAACCGCTTAGAATTGCAACAAAACCGTCTGGAATATACCCAGGAATCGTATATCGGTTTGCTGGCTGATAATGAAAGTGCTAATGAAGCTGAGACTATTCTTAACCTGAAACTCCAGGAAAATGTCTACCGCTCCTCCTTAGCCGCCGGTGCCCGCATAATAATGCCCACCCTGGTCGACTTCCTACGGTAGGGGGGAAATTCACGCGGATTACGCTGATTAATTAAGATTAGCGCGGATTTTATTTATGAGTAATTTGCTTTATAGCGAAATAACTAAAAAGATAATAAGATCAGCATACAAGGTTTATAATACCTTGGGCGCGGGTTTTATGGAAAAAGTTTACGAAAACGCTATGGTAATTGAACTAAAGAATGAGGGCTTTGAGGTAAAACAGCAATGCCCAATAAAGGTTTATTATGAAGATAACCTGATAGGTGAGTATTTTGCTGATTTGTTGGTTGATGATAAAGTCGTTGTTGAATTAAAAGCAATTAGTGAATTGGGTCGAGCTCAAGAAACGCAGTTAATTAATTATTTAAAAGCTACTGGAATTAAAGTTGGTTTATTAATAAATTTTGGCGAAAAAATAACCTTTAAGAGAAAAGTAGTAAATGCCTAAGAATTGTTAAAAGATCCGCGGAAATCCATTAAATCCGCGAAATCCGCGTGAATTAACCTGGCAGGTGAGAGGTATGGACCTACGCATTACCCAACAGCCGGCACTGGTAGGACTGGATATCTATAAGCCGGCTATAAAACTTAATACCACGCTACCTTACCTGGATATAAAAACTACGTCAGTTTCCCTGCAGATAGATAACCCTTCGGCCAAACTGGAGATAGACTGGACCCAGTGCCGGGCTGATATGGGATTAAAGACTCCCCCTACAATATGCCGGGAAAATGCCCAGTTGTCCTTATCACAGGGTTTAGAAGCCATAGGTACTATAGCCGCTGAAGGGGACACCCTGGGAAGCATAGAAGCCCCAACCAGTGTGGGGCAATTAGTAGCATCCCGCCTGCAGGCTGAATCTGAAGTAGACTATAATGTAGCCCTAATGCCCGAGCATCCGCCTGAGGTAAATGTAGAAACCAGGGAAGTTGAAGTTACCCTGGAACCCCGGGAGATTAACTGTAACTTGCAGCGGGGAATACTAGAAAACAACACCGAATGGGCCAAAGTAGACATGTACCTCCTACAAAAACCCTCCATCAACGTGGAATGGATAGGAAGCTACTACGACGCCATCGCGTGAGATAATTAACGCGGATCGCGCTGATTACTTAAGATTAACGCGGTTTATGTTTATGAATAATTATTTTATGAGAAATAACTAAAAAGATTATAAGATCAGCCTACAAGGTTTATTATAGATTGGTCGCTGATTATAATTTGTTATTAAATCTGTGGAAATCCGTTAAATCTGCGAAATCCGCGTGAATTTTAAAAAGGAGATGCTTTATGAAGCTTAATACCCCTTTACTGGGAGAACTGGAATATCAAAAAGAAGACATTATTACTTTCGCCACCGGTCTGCCTGGTCTGGAAGGCGATAGAGAGTTCCTGATACTAGCTATGGAAGAGGGCAGCCCCCTCTACTATCTCCAGTCTCTGAACAACACCTCGGTCTGCCTTATACTGGCGCAGCCCTTCGTCTTCTTTCCGAACTACAGTATCGAAGTTGGAGAAGAGGAACTTAAGCGTCTGGAATGCGAAACCGGAGCGGAGGAATTGGCGGTATATGTAGTTCTGACCATTCCCGAGGACTTCAAGCAGAGCACCGCTAACCTGCTGGCCCCGATTATTGTTAACAGTAAAAATAAAAAAGCCCTGCAGTTTATTACTCAAAATACCGATTATAAAATCAGGCACAATATTTTTCCTCCAGAGCAGTGCAAGGCCGCTGCCGTTCAGGAGGGTTAAATATGCTGGTATTGAGCCGTAAAAAAGGAGAAAGCATAGTCATAGGAGATAATATAGAAATCAGCATCATAGATATCCAGGGGGACACCATCCGCATAGGCATCAACGCCCCCCGGGAAGTGCAAATATACCGCAAAGAACTCTACGAAGAAATAAAAACCGAAAACCTGAAAGCCACCGCCAGCATCGACCACCTGCAAGAAAAACTGGCGCAGCTAAAAAAATACAAACCAGGAGAATAGAAATTAAAAGAATCCGCGTAAATCCTAATAGATCCGCGCGATCCGCGTGAATTTACCCAAAAGGGAGGGGGAATTATAAATGGCAATGTCTGACCTGCGTATAGGTGGCCTGGCCAGTGGTATAGACACCCAGGCCATGATAGATAAACTATTAGCCGGCGAGAAACGCAAAGTTAATTTACAGTACCAGCAGCGGCAAATACTAGAATGGAAACGGGATGACTTCCGTACCGTCAACACCAAACTGGCAGCCTTGAAAAACAGCCTGTTAGACCTTAAGCTGGATAGTACCTTTAACGGCAAAACGGTCAAAAGCTCCGATGAAACCATTATGACCGCTACCGCCAGGACCGACGCTCTATCCGGCGTTTATAACGTGAAAGTCAAACAACTGGCCAGCCGGGTTACCATGAGCAGCCAGGCAGCTCTGGGCTCCAATGATGATAAATCTACCATAGCCAAACAATTTGGCCTCTCCGATGATACCGAGATAAACTTTACCTTAAAAGGCAGCAAAGGCGAGATACCCTTTTCCTTTAAAGCCAGCAGCTGTTCTCTTAACGACCTGGTACGCATAATAAACGAGGAGAATATGGGGATTAGAGCCAGCTATGACGCTGGTGTCGACCGTTTCTTTCTTACCACTGACGGCTACGGCAGTGATGGGAAAATTACCATAAAAAGCGATGGTATTGTAGGTAGCAGCCAGAGCTTTTTAAAAGACTTCCTGAAACTAAATGTTGACTATACCAGCCTCAATGCTGGAGGGCCACCGGCTGACCAGCGTGAGATTACCAGTACCCTACCGGTAAATATTTTAAATCCGGCTCCTGAAGAAGGTGCTCTCTATAGTCCCCCGCCGGGAACTACCCTGTTAAGTGCTCTTTATTTCGAAGGGCAGGCGCCTGAGACAGTCAGCTTTACCCTGGAAGGCACAACCGGCACGCGCCAGACATTTACCTTCGATACCGCAGCTATCAGTATAAACGATATGGTTAGTGCTATAAATGCAGGAGCTACCGGAGTAACGGCCAGCTATAACGAAACTACTGGCCAATTCAGCCTCAGCAGCACCGGCCTGCTGGCAATTCGCAAGGACGATGGTTTCCTGGGTGATGTTATGAAACTGGAGATGTTTTCCCAGGAAGGGAATAAGGCCATTATAGACTTTGACGATGCCCAGAATCTGGAGTTTGATTCCAACCAGTTTTGGCTTAATAATATCCACTTTAACCTGCTGGAAGCAGACCCTACCCGTACCCTCAGTGTTAAGGTGGAAAATAATATCGATGGTGCAGTAGAAAAAATCAAGGCCTTTGTAGAGGTTTACAACACCGCTATAGTTCACATGAATACTGAACTTACCGAACGGCGCTATAATAATGGCAGATATGGCGGTGACTATCAGCCTCTGACTGCGGCGCAGAAAAAAGAAATGTCCGAGGACGAAATCAAGGCCTGGGAAGAGAAGGCCAAAAGCGGTATGCTAAGAGGCGATTCCACCTTGTTTACTGCTTATTCCAGCATCCGCCGCGTTACCACTGACCCGGTACAGGGGCTAAGCAAAGATAACCCATTTACCAGTCTGGCCAGTATTGGCATAACTACCGGCACCTTTGTCCGTAATTCCCTGGAAGGGGCCAAGCTTGGCATTGATGAAGATAAACTGCGGGCTGCCCTGGAAACAGATGCAGGTAAAGTAATGGAACTCTTTACCCTGAATACCCCGATGATTGGCACTGACGGCAAACCGGTTAAAGACTGGAATGGTAACCCCACTTATAATAAAGGAATAGCCCAAGGGCTATATGATACCTTGGATACCAACATTGCAGCTATTACTACCAAAGCCGGAATCTCAGGAGCCAATGTCGACACCAGCCTTCTAACCAAAGAAATTAGCCGTGTCAACGAACGCATCACTCGTATGGAAGAACGGATTGAGGATCTGACCGAACGCTACTGGAAACAATTCTCCGCCATGGAACAAGCCGTAGCCGCCATGACCGCCCAGGGCGAATGGCTCATGCAAAGAATGAACGATATGCAGAGCAACCAGAGCTAGTAAGCCGAAAATAAGTTTTCGGCCAGGTATGCTGTTTATTCTGTAGGGGCGAACCCATGTGTTCGCCCGGCCGACCACACTAGACTGCATTGCCCGACCCTTATCGGGAAAGAAGCCCGTATAAGGTCAAGATACCGAGTAAACAAAAGAGAATAAGGCAAAAGGCGATTTTTTACTTGTAAACCTATTTTAAAACAAAGACGATACATAAAATATAAATTACCATATGTCTGCCAATCACATACAACAGCTTATAAAAATGGCAGACAGGGTTAAGTAATATTTTAAAAAAACCCGCGTAAATCCTATTATAATCCGCTACCTTAATGGTAGCGCGGTAGCGCTACATCAGTGTGCCCTATGGGTACGCGATCCGCGTAAATTAAACTCCAGCAACAACCAGGTAGCTTTTCCCTTAAAGAGCTCCCCGGTGGTTGCTGTACCCCTTGCAGACGGCCGCTGCATGTGGAACGACAACCAAAAAGCCGCAAGGAAGCGGCTAAATAAACATTCAAGGAGGAATGGTTTATGATTATTAACCACAACGTGTCCGCGCTCAACGCCTATCGCAACCTCACCATGACCGATAGAGCCATGAGCAGATCCCTCGAGCGCCTCTCCTCGGGCTTAAGGATCAACCGGGCGGCTGATGATGCTGCCGGGCTGGCCATATCCGAGAAAATGCGTGCCCAGATTAGAGGCCTCAACCAGGCCATAGCCAATGCTCAGGATGGCATCAGCCTCATTCAGACCGCTGAAGGTGCCCTGAACGAAACCCACGACATCCTGCAGCGCATGCGCGAACTGTCGGTACAGGCGGCCAACGACACTCTGACTGCCTCCGACCGCCAGAACATCCAGCAGGAAATTGACCAGTTGATTGTTGAAATTGACCGTATCGGTAATACCACTGAGTTTAATACCAAGAAACTGCTTGATGGTACCAGTTCAGCTCTGACTACCACTGATAAGCTTAGCACCCGTGTATTCATGCGCGACGGCCTACGGGTAGTAGATCAGTTTGGCCAGAAAGCCCCCGGCGGCGGCAACTATCAGCTGGAAATTACCGCTGATCCAGGTGTAGCCCAGGTGCAAAAAACTGATATCATGCGGGTAAAACACGGTGAGACCACCACCAATATTGATATGGGTTATAACCAGGCCAAAGTTATCGGAACCGTTGTTACCTTTGGTGCTAATGATGCGAATGATGTATACACCTTCAACTTCCAGTTTGAGGATGGAGTAAACCATTCAGTAGAAGTAACAATAGATGGAGCGACAACCACCTCAGCAGCCTTTACACTTAAGTTAGCCGATGCTGTTGCTGCAGACAGTGTACTTAAGAACAGAATTTCTATCCAAAAAGGTAGTGCAAATGGTACATTTGAGATTCAGTCCCTAACCAAAGGTGCTGCAGGCAACTTTGTGCTTAATGCAAGTGTAAATGTAGCCAGCACTGCTGATGGAACAGGAAGCCTAACGATTATAGGTCAGACCCTTAATTACGCTTCATCTAGTACAGCAGTTATAACCGTAAACACCGCTAGTGTAGTAACTGCTAGTATTACCAATGGTACAGATGAAGCCCAATCCGGCTTGCAGAACTTCACTGTAACTGGTTTGCCAGCAGGTAGTTATAAAATAACAACCGACGATGGTGCGGTGGCTTCTGGTTCAGGCACAGTTGCTGGTCATAAAGAAGTAGCAGGGTATTACCAGTATGACAAAGCCGCTAACTTCGCCTTCATTGAAACAGCTACAGTTGCAACTTCAGTAGAAACCAATGCGCAGATGGTTTTTGAAATTAAGGCGAAAGCCGGCAATACTGTTACCCTTGGTATTACCTCTTATGAAATGGCAAAAGATGGAACCCGTAACGTGTATCAAGCCGAAAGAGTAATCAACATTACAGCCGCTCAATCATTAACAGTAGGAAATATAAACTTTAGTGCATTTGATATAGCCAGCAGTAATCTCACTGTAGGTGATACCTTCCTTGTAAATATTACTCCAACAATGGGTGTTAGTGCTAATTCTACTGACCTGGTAACAGTAACCCAGACTGCCGACGAAAACGGTAAGAGTGTTAGTAGAGCCTTCACCTATTATCTAAATAACGGTGAATTTGATAACAAGAACAATACCGTAGACTATCTCACTATTGATGACCAAACTGGTAAGTGGACCCACAGCGAAATTTCATTGACATTTAAAGATTTGAAAGACTACACAACATCTGGGGGAACATTTGTTAGTTTCAATCGGAGTTCAGGGGTAGGGGAATTAGCCACAGAAGGAACCCAACTACGTGATATCGAAGCCTTCTGGGATAAGAGTGGTAACTTCCTGATTGACCAACCGCAGAAGCTCACCCTGATACAGGGTAATGGCCAAAAAGCTGAGGTTACTTTATTTGGCACAGACACCATTGAGAGCGTTGTACAGAAGCTTAATGATGCTATAGCCAACCAGCTTGGTCAGGCTGAACTTGCCGGCATAGGAGCTACCCATAGCGATAAATTTGTTTCCTTTGTAACCGAAGGTGGCAAGCAAGACAGTGGTATTGAAACTGTAGCCGGAACCTTTGTCATACGTTCAGCAGTAACCGGAGATGCTGGCGAAATAGCTTTTGTAGGAGATGAAAATGTTATCAAGGCTTTGAGCCTGACAAATCTCAAGGCTGCTGTAAACAACCAATTTACCGTTAATGTTACTGATGCTCATACTGGAAACTATGTAGCCAAGGATGTTAAAATTGAAGGTAACCTCCTGGTAGGAACAGTACACCAGAATGTCGATGTAGAATTTGATAACATGACGGGTATTAAGCTGGCCTGGAACACTGATACCAAGAACTTTGACCTTACCGGTGGATTTGCTAGTAAGGATACCACTTTTGTCCATATTGCTGACAATACCATGGTATTCCAGATTGGTGCCAATCCCTTGCAGGATGTTGGTGCTTCTATCGGTGATATGAGAGCACGGGCACTGGGTGTTAACAATATCCTGGTAACGGACCGCGCCCATGCGGCAGATTCGATTACAAAGATAGACAGTGCTATTCAGCGTGTATCTAGTGAACGTTCTAAGATGGGTGCTCTCCAAAACCGGTTGGATCACACCATCAACAACCTGGGTGTAGCTTCGGAGAACCTGACTGCAGCCGAGTCCCGCATCCGCGACCTCGACTTCGCCAAGGAAATGATGGCATTTACCAAGGCTCAGATTATGCTCCAGGCAGGAACTGCCATGCTGGCCCAGGCTAATGCCAAGCCGCAGAGCGTACTGCAATTACTCGGATAATACTAAAACCAAATGCCGGCCCTCGCAAGGGGGCCGGTTTTTATTTCCCTTTACCCCGTCCTCCTCGCCCCTTATCAGACTAAAGACTTCCTAGGATTTAGCCGATATAATATATACCACTTCGCATTAAAAGGAGTTTACAATTGAGTAAAAAAACAGAAAACGACAACTAGCGGCGATTGAACGTGAAATACTAAAAACAGTAATTATTGATCAGGTCCGAATAACTTCCACCCACAGCTAGGAAAATTGATAAAGGAAGTTCTGGGCAAACCTCTACATAAACTAGGCTTTTAAAAGATTAGATGAAAGGTTGGCATAAATAAGTGAGCAACAAAAGCAACTTTAGTTTTCCAGCTCATCCTGATATAGAGTTGGGCTGGAAAAGAAAAACGCTTGAAGCATTTCTGGATCTTCCAGATAAGATAGATGATAACACGGGCTTAATTATATTTAGTGACGGATGGGGAGGATTTGCTAACTCAGATTATCAAAACAATAAATTGAGACCATATTTGGCAGATAAATATAATTGTATAGTTGCAGGTGTAAATTATTTTGGCATTTATAGGGGTACCGATTTGGTTTTGAAAGAAGAATTTTTTCATAATATTAGGCGCATTTATGGAATAAACCTATCTCCAGATTCGTTTAAAAATGCCCAAACAAAGATGGATGTTTATTCGACAATCGCTGTTGAAGTACTCAAAAAAGGGTGTACCAGTTTGGATATTAGGTGCCAACCTACTCTGGTAACCGGTAATGATGAATACCAATCATGGGGCTTATTACCTGCGATTGACAATCTGTGTATGGTTGGAGAAATATTAAAACGTTATCCTATAAATTCCCGTAGGATTATGGCATATGGGTCTTCATATGGGGGCTACATCTCACTATTAATGGGAAAGTATGCACCAAATACATTCTCGGTTATTATTGATAAAGCTGGTTTTTCTAGAGCCCTTTTAAAACATATTGTCGGAGGAGAAGTTCATGAAGCTGATTATCTGGTGCGACTTGCAGTTGAAGGAAGTCCATATCCGTTTATTATTCATTGTGGGTGTAACAACCCTTGGACTATAGAAGATGAAACCTCTCCACAGTATTTTTCAGATAGTCATAAAATGATAAGAAGTTTACTCGTAGATAAACATCGCCAATCTTCCGAATGCAGATATTATATTTTTCAATCGGTTGAAGATGACATATCACCGATAGATGATAAGGACCGTTGTGTGGATATTTTGAAGAACTATAATCAGGTCTATTATAAGAGGGTTACTCACTATGACTTAAACGGTGGAATATATAAAAATCTACAGCATGATATGGGTGTTTCTGTAACAGGACTATTCGATTATGTGGCTGATATGGAAAATCATAATTTCTATAAATCAAATCCGGATACTGACTTTTCGTTGGATTTAACTCATAGGTTTAAGTGTGGTAGTTCAGATTATGTATTTTATTATGATAAATTGCAGGGACTTACAGTGAAAATTGAAAATGTTTAAGAATATTATATTAACCCACAGGTTAGTGTGGGTATCCAGTGAACGTGCCAAGATGGGTGTAGCTTCCGGAACCTGACGGCAGCCGAGTCCCGCATCCGTGACCTTGACTTCGCCAAGGAAATGATGGCATTTACCAAGGCTCAGATCATGCTCCAGGCAGGAACTGCCATGCTGGCCCAGGCCAATGCCAAACCGCAGAGCGTACTGCAATTACTCGGATAATACTACCAACCAAAAGCCGGTCCTCGCAAGGGGGGCCGGTTTTTATTTCACCTTACCCCTCACTCACCAGGCTAAAGACTTCCTGGGCTTTAGCCGATATAATATATATCACTTCGCATTAAAAGGAGTTTACAATTGAGTAAAAAAACCAAAAAAAAGAACCGACTAATAAGCAAAACTATAGATAATAATCCACCTGTACGTCTAGTCAGGGTTGATAATAGTCGTAATGCGGATAATAGTATTTACCATGCCAACATGCAGGCTCTAAAAATCCATTACCCCAGTTTAGCTACAAAAATTGAACAAACACCTAAAAATAACAAGTTCGTAATATCCAGAGTTGGATCCCAAGCAACCCTTAACCTATATAGTAGAGAAGGCAATTTCTATTATTATAATATTGATGACCCACTTGCAGACGTTGCCGCGCAAATAAAAGCCCTTAAATTAAAAAATGCCCGACTGGCTGTATTCCTGGGAATGGGCTTGGGTTATGAACTCAGGCATTATGTACAAAATGAGTCAGAAAAGCAGAACACAGTATGTATCCTTGTAATAGAAAAGGAACTTGAGGTTTTCAAAGCAGCTCTGGAGAACACAGATCTATCAGGGATAATTAGACATCCCCATCTCCGGTTATTTGTTGGTCTGGAAGAAGGAGATTTATACACAAATCTTAGAGAATATCTTCATGAAAGCAACCGCTTCTTTTTTTTAAAAGCTATCAAAGCAGTATACCATCCTTCCTCCCTGCGTTTAAACAAGGATTATTACATTAGAGCACTACAGTTATTAAAAGATGCTGGCAGTCAGCAGTTATTACATTTTGGCAACGACCCTTACGATTCACTTATAGGTATTGAAAATATGCTGGCTAACCTGGACGAAATCATCTCTAACCCCGGCATCAACCTGTTATATAATAGATTTGCCGGCAAACCAGCCATAGTAGTAGCCACCGGGCCTTCATTAAACAAAAATAAGCACTTGCTCAAGGGTCTGGAAAACAAAGCCGTAATTGTGGCCGCTGATGCTTCACTTCGGGTACTTATTGATATGGGGATAAAACCCCATTTAGTGACATCTCTGGAGAGGGTTATGCCTACCGTTAAATTGCTGGAAGGTTTTAATAAGGAAGAAGTTGAGGATGTTTACTTAGCTGCCTGTCCGGTGGTCCGTAATGAATTATATCAGGTTTATCCAGGCCCACGGGTTATAGTTTACCGTGATTTTGACCATTTTAAATGGCTGGGTATCGACCGGGGAATCTTAAAAATTCAGCTATCTGCCGGAAATATGGCTTTTAAAGTGGCTGAGGCTCTAGGTTGCGATCCTATAATACTAATTGGTCAGGATCTAGCCTTCAGCCGTGATGGGCGTACCCATGCTTATGGCACTACTTATGGAGAAAAACAAGTTTCATCTGGCGTAAAAATATTGACTGTGCCCGGAAATGATGGCAAACCAATAGAAACTACTTCTACGTGGTATTCCTTCCTTAGAGCCTATGAGATGGACCTACTCAACTATTCCGGCACCTGTATTAATGCTACCGAAGGTGGGGCATATATTACTAGTTCGACTGTAATGTCTTTCCAGGAGGCTATAGCTAAACATATCCAGGAGGAATTCTGCCCCCGGAGAACCATTAGAGAGAGACTTACCGCTTTTACTCCTCAGAATGTTGAACAGGATCTTCAGCAAATTCTGAAATTAACTGCGGATACTATAAAAGATCTGGAGCAAGTAGTCGAATATTGCCGTCAGGGTATAAGTAGCTATGAAAAATATAAAGATGAACTGGAAAGTTGTTTATATGGTAGTGCGAATATGAAATCAATAATAAAGAAACTATCGATGATTGAACGTGAAATAATGGAATATAAAGAAAAGTGCCGCCAGCTTCACCATACTTTCCAGCTTTTCTTCGCCCATGTTTTCCAATCATTTGCCATAAAGTTTGAAATGGAAATGATAGCTGTACCGGAAAAATATAAAGACCCAGATATGGCACGGATAGAAATAATACTGCGCCAGGCTGAATGGTATGCTGTGATAGGTGACCTGGCAGCGATATGCCTGAATTCACTACGTAACTCCCGGGAGATGTTGCAAAGAAATCATCCAGCAGTTGATAATGCCAACTCCCCGGAGGAAAGTACGTTTTCCCAGGAGGCAGTAAAATGAAAACCGTAATTATAGACCAGGCCCGCATGACTTCCACCCGCCTGCCCGGAAAAGTGATGAAAGAAGTTTTAGGCAAACCTTTATTGGAGTACCAGATTGAGAGGTTAAAAAGGACGAATGAAGCTGACGAACTGGTTATCGCTACCACTACTAATAATACAGATCAACCTATTGTTGAAATCTGTAAACGCTTGGGAGTAGCATATTATCGTGGTTCAGAAGAGGATGTATTATCACGTTATTACGAAGCAGCCACCAAATTTGGGGCTGATGTAGTGGTAAGGGTAACCTCTGACTGTCCCTTGATAGATCCAACTGTAGTGGACAAAGTTATAAAACATTACAAAGATAATTGGGATAAATATGATTACGTATCCAACACCCTGACCCGCACCTACCCCCGGGGGATGGATACCGAGGTTTTTTCGTACAAAGTACTGCAAGAAGTGTATTATAATGCTCAAGAACAGCCGGAAAGAGAGCATGTAACCCCTTATATCTG
>JAAYCQ010000009.1 GCA_012729715.1 Syntrophomonadaceae bacterium | reverse complement strand
TCTTCCTCCTCTGCTATGATAAAAGCTGTTTTATTTCCAGCTCTATCATAGCGGTTTTGGAGGATTGTGGTAAATACTGTTCATTCTTATTTGTTGTTTTCTGTCCATTTTAGTTTAGCGGTTACACCCTTTTGTTTCGGAGCAGGTATCACAGAAAAAACCATTTCATCTTTGAATGATTTATAGTTCTTAGCTTTAAACTCGAGCAGCATATCATCGCCCCCATTTTGCAATCATTTTGCAAATTCGTATTTATATTATATGGTATATTCTGCCCTTGTGCCAATAAAATAATACCGTTTTGCAAAAAAACTGCAATATATATTATTATTAAACAATCAAACCGCAAATAAAAAAAGGGCCTATAGCCCTTTAGTATCTTATTTGGCGGAAGCGTGTGGGAATCGAACCCACCCACGACGGGATCACCGCCGCGCAAACTGGATTTGAAGTCCAGGCGACCCACCAGGACCGATCCGCTTCCATTATGATTATTGCCCGCGATAATGAGTATATATTCGTTTGCGATAAATGTCAAATTTTCACGGTTCCGGACCCGGGTGCTCAACCCAATGCTTAAAGTTCTGTTTCATACTGGTCAGGCTTGTTAGTTTCTGGTAAGAGTTTTCTGGAGTGTCCAGTTGCTTGCGGGGTTACCTCTTACCTCTTACCCCTTACTCTAGAAAATTGATTAACTTCTAAATTCGAAGTCATTTACAAGACAGTTTTGTTAGTATCGCCTATTTCTTATTAATCATTTCCATCCCGAACTATAACTGACTCCACCTCATAGCCTTTATCTTTTAATTCTGCTACTACCGGTTCATAGTTTAGCTCTTCGATGCGCAGAATCATTTTGTATTTGCTTTTTCGCTTTTCATAATATACTACGGTATTTATGATATTGATACCCCGGGCAGCAACTAAACCGGTAACTTCAGCCAAACTACCAGGTGGATCCTTAAGAAAGATATCTATACGGGTATGTTGTCTTCTAACCCCCAATATATCAATGAGAGCGTCAAAAATATCGGTTTCCGTTACGATGCCTACCAGTTTGCCGTCTTCTACCACGGGTAAACCGCTGATGGTGTTTTCCCGCATGATTTTAGCAGCTGTTTCAATATAGTTTTCCGGGCCAATAGTAATTAACTTCTGTTTTTTAGGGATGATATCCCGGATTTTAGTCTTGGCCAGCAAATAGTTAAGTTCATGAATACTGAGCGATGTAGCTGATGAGGGCGAAGCCTGGTTAAGGTCAGTTAAGGTTACTATTCCCGCCAGTTTACCTTTATCCATTACCGGTAAGCGGCGAATTTTGTTATCCTTCATCAAACGAAAAGCCTCGGTAATACTGCTTTCCACGTCCACTGTCTTAACACCTGTAGCCATACGGTCTTTTACCTTCATGGTTAATCCCCCTTCCGTTAATCGGTTCACAGGCTCAAGGGGTTAGAATGACTAACCTCCCAGATAAGCTTTTTTAACTTCAGGACTATTCATTAACTCCTGGGCATTGCCCTGTAAAACAATTTCTCCAGTTTCTATAACATAGGCTTTATCTGCAATAGATAGAGCCATGTTAGCATTTTGCTCTACCAGCAATATGGTAGTTCCCCGTTCATTTATGTCTTTAACAATGGAAAATATTTCTTTAACCAAAAGGGGTGCCAGCCCCATGGAGGGTTCATCCATCAGCATGAGCTGAGGCCTGGCCATCAAAGCCCGCCCAATCGCCAGCATCTGCTGCTCTCCACCGCTTAAGGTACCGGCTAACTGTTTGCGCCTTTCCTTTAAACGGGGAAAACGAGTAAAGACGTTTTCCATATCGTCTGCCATGCCCTTTTTATCTCTACGCAGGTAGGCCCCCATTTCCAGGTTTTCCATAACCGTCATAGTAGAAAATACCCGACGCCCCTCCGGTACCTGAGATATACCCAGACCCACTATTTTCTCCGGAGCAACCTTGTTAATATCAGTACCTTTAAATACTATGCTGCCAGTCTTAGGTCGCAGCAGTCCGGATATACTTTTTAAGGTAGTGGTTTTGCCAGCCCCATTAGCGCCAATTAAAGTTACGATACTACCCTGTTCAACTTCCAGGGATAATTTTTTAAGTGCGTGAATGGCGCCATAATAAACATCGATTTCCTTTACCTGTAGCACTACCCTACCTCCTCTCCCAGATAAGCTTCTATTACCCGCTTGTTATTACGAATTTCTTCCGGTATGCCTTCAGCAATAATTTGGCCGTAATCGAGTACATAAATGCGCTCGCAAACTCCCATAACCAGTGACATATCATGCTCTATCAACAGTATAGTAAGTTTAAACTCGTCTCTAATCCAGTTAATAAGCTCCATTAGTTCCCTGGTCTCATTAGGGTTCATGCCAGCTGCCGGTTCATCCAAAATTAAGAGGGTAGGCCGGGTAGCCAGAGCGCGGGCAATTTCTAAGCGCCTCTGTTCACCATAGGGCAGGCTGGAGGCTATTTCATCCTTAATTGGGTCCAGTCCAAATATCTTCAAGTATTCTAAAGCCTGCTGGTGCATCTTTTCCTCGCCCCGGAAAAAAGAAGGCAACCTTAATATGCTAGCCGGTAAGCTGTAAGGAACATCTGTATGCAGGGCAATTTTGACATTGTCCAGAACGCTTAAATCATTAAACAACCGGATATTCTGAAAGGTGCGGGCTATCCCTTTTTTGCATATATCATAGGGAGGCAGGCCGGTTATGTCTTTTCCCTCCAGGTATATTTT
>JAAYCQ010000081.1 GCA_012729715.1 Syntrophomonadaceae bacterium | reverse complement strand
TGGTACAAAACCGCCCAGAACAAGAAAGTAAAGGTCAAGGTAGATATGCCCTGGGGTATATGCGGAATCCGCGGCAGCTTCTGGAGCAACGTAGTAAGTGCAACCGAAAACAGCACCAGCCTCTTAACCGGCGAAGCCGAAGTCAGCGCCGCCAACAAAAGCCAGCCCCTTGCTCCAGGGCAGAGCACCTCCATAACCGGTGCCGGACAAACCCCCACCCCGGCAACAGCCATGAGCCCGGATGAACAAAAAGCCTGGGAGCAGGAAAAGGCCTGGGTTGACCAGAAGCAGGTGCAGATTAATCAGAGTCAGGAGCTTATCCCGAACGCACCAGCGGTGGCTGCAACGCCTGTGATTGCACCACCGACAAATGCAGTATCCCCGTCATCACCTGCCAAGGACGCTGGTGATAATAACATACTGGCAGCCGGCCATGTTCATTCGCTGGCAATTAAAGCAGACGGAATGTTATGGGCCTGGGGCGGCAATTCCTCTGGACAGTTGGGTGATGGTACTACAACTAAACGGCCAACCCCTGTGCAAATAATGAGCCAGGTGAAAACCGTGTCAGCCGGTTGGCATTATACTATGGCAATTAAGCAAGATGGAACTCTATGGGCCTGGGGAGATAACCAATCAAGGAGGTTGGAAAAAGGTTAATAACGGTATATTGTTATGGTATTGCCTTAATACCATACAAACGAAAGAAGGGGTAGAAACCTTATTTGAAGTTTAATATTTTGTTCTCTATGGCATCTTCAATAAACTGATTGAGTGATTTCCCTTCCATCAGGGCAAGCTGTACAGCTTGTTTATGAAGTTCGGGTCGTATTCTAATATTAAAGCTGCCCTTATAGGTCTTCTCCGGCTCTTTACCATTGAGCTGGCATAATTCGATATAATCCTCGACCGCTTCTTCAAATCCGGCTTTCAACTCCGCAACGCTGCTGCCCTCAAAACTGATTGAATCGTTGATCCCCTCAATTCTGCCAAAAAACACTTCATCTTCGGTACTATAATGGACTGAACCGATATAATCTTTATATATCATAATATCTTTCATGTTTTAATCACTCCTTGTTTTTGTAATTCCTCAATCAACTGATTTAACTGGTATCTTTTCAATGTGTTTTCCGGGTGTGGTTTATGTAGTCGTATTATATGCCCTGTTTTACTATTAACGAAGGCAACCCGAGAACCTGTAGTACGCCCTCGGTTTTCTTCAGAGTAACCGAAACGTATCAGCAGGGTTCTTGCTTCGTCATATTCGAAGTTGGCTGGTCTTTGCAGTAGCCTTTTAATTAATTTATCCCGTTTAGTCATATGCATAGTCTTCCTGTATTTTTTTATCTAACAAAAATTATAATAAATTAAGGCTACAAATGCAACTATTCATTAGTCGCATTTAAGGGACCTGTAATTAGTATATCAATATCTTCAATTATGGCAGTGTGCAGGATAATATAATCATTATCATCTCTAATTTCGAAAAGCTTTTCAGGAACCATGGGCCGGGACAAATATGAGGGATTATGTCACATTATCCTCACGCAGAAATAGCAAAAGCACAAGAACGGCATATTTCAACCCCATATTCGAGATTTTGCACCGCCTAATCGGGTATTAACGCTATGAGTATTTAGGGGATGCCTAAATTATGCTATATTTTGACACAGGTTGAATTATCGGATTTCAGCGGAAGCGGGTTTGACAATTAATAAGGAAACTTTTTGCTAAGGAATATTCCGACCGGTCAAGCTTTAAGCTGAGGGCCGGAGATGATTTCTCGGGTGGGTCTGCACCGTCAATTTGGTTTGACAATCAATTGAATTATTATAGTCTTGATTCCACTATAAAAATGGGGGCTAATATGAATCGTATTGCTCAGATTTGGGGTGGGCATTATGATCTGGACCTTCAAGGTTACGACAGATCGTGGCAGGAATCCCACGGAAATGTGGTGCGTATAGACTGTAATGGTAAAACCATACTCGATATTGATCCCCAAAAGAGGCTTGAACCATTAAGACATGAATTATCAGGGTATTGGAGCAGAAGGATCAATAATGAGCATAGGTTGATATACTCTATAGACGAAAAAAATATTTATATTATTTCCTGTCTTGGTCATTATTAATCACTTT
>JAAYCQ010000008.1 GCA_012729715.1 Syntrophomonadaceae bacterium | reverse complement strand
GACGCTTCTGGTGCTTTTGTTGCTGCATTAGCACATTTAACAGAGGCGTCTTTTCCTTTCCCTAAGATATGGTCATTATATCCGGCAATTCTCGGTCAGGCAATACCGTCAGCTTTTGGACGGTTTAGGTTGGCTGTAACAGCATTTATCAGCATCAATTTAGAACCTACCCCAATGTGTGGATTGAATCAATAGTAGTATTGACAAATTCTGAGGCAGAAGTAGAAGGAGCCAATTCTCCATCAAGTGCAATCAAATTAGAAAAACAAGATTTAACATTTTCGTCTATTGGGGATTTTTTGACCTATATTAAGAAATGTGATGATACTAAAAGACACACTCTTAATAATAATCAGATTCAAAATATAGCTGATTATTTACAGGGCCTAAATCAACCTAGACCAGGCAGGAAATACACAATATCTGGATACGAAACAGTGGAATATCTTGTTCAGCGTCCCGAAAGTATTGAGCTTTTGGCCAGACCCATTGGTCCGGTAGCTAGAGGATTAAACCGTTTTAGAATTTTTCGGATTCCCGATACGTTGACAGGACTTGAGCGGGAGAGATTTATACGGAAAGCCTATAATACACTTGATGCAGTATCTCAATTACAAGAGCATTTCAACATACTCAAAGTATGGTTGGTCCCCAACGATGAAGGCGATATTATTGAAGGTTCGGACTGGTCAGACACCGGAACGTTAAGAGACTATATTAGCATCAATAAAGGGGAATTAGATACCGATGAGATTAACGACATATGCTATGGCATTGCCCAGGGACTAATTGCAGCTCATCAGAATAGTATCATTCATCGTGCGGTTAACCCCGAAAATATACTTCTATATAATGGTGTCCCCAAGCTAATGAATTTTGATTTAGCTTATCAAACGGATGAAAATCATATTACCGTAATCGAAGATATAGAATCCCTTACCGATGATGGCTACATAGCTCCGGAAGTACTGCTGGGACAAGATATTGATGAATCTACAGACTTTTTCGCGCTAGGTATAATTGCCTATGAACTTTTTACGGGTTTCAGGCCATTTAAGAAGGTTAGACAGTTTGTAGCTGATGGTGGCAGGCTGAGTGAGCTAGATTTAGCTAAATTAAGAGAAAAACATATACCAACTAAAACGATCGAGGTTATTAATTCTCTGGTTCAAGCAGACTGGTGTAAAAGGCTCAAGGATGTTAAACGGATTTCGGATGCATTCTCCGGGGATGAAACTAACATGGAAAGACCAGAAGCAACCACTTTAAACGCTTATCTTAAACCTGGTGATACCTATGATATATACGAGATTATAGAATTTATTGGAGAGGGAAGGGAAGCGCAGATCTACAAAGCCAGAAATGGACGTTTGGAGACGGTCGCCCTTAAGCTGTTTAACCGAGATATCGAGCGTGAACGGATATTTAGGGAAGGGGACAATACTGCAGCGGTTAAATCGGCCTATGTAGTAGGATGCAATAATACCATTGGACACTGGAAAGACGATAGATATTTTCTGATACTGGACTATGTTCAAGGTGAGTCTATGCGTTCTTGGATTAAACAACAAAGGGTACCCGATGAAGAGACCTTCCGTAATATTGCTATGTGTTTACTTCAGGGCATACAGGCCTTCCATAATCATATAGATGAAACAGGTCAGATAAAGACAATCCTACATAATGATATTAAGCCAGATAATATCATTATTACCAAAGACGAAAAAGCCGTTATAATCGACTTCGGAATAGCAGGACCACCCAGGGTAGATGTTTTTCAGGGTACCCTGGCTTATATTCCTCCCGATAGCTTGAGCGGAGCCGATATGAAGTTTTCCGAAGATGGAGATCTATTTGCGCTAGGAATAACTCTATGGGAATGGCTTTGTGGACAGAGACCTTACGATCAAATGACAATTGGAGAAAAGCCCTGCTTCAGTCCCGACTGCCTGGCGAGAGTGCCGATAAATTTACAGGAATGTCTAATGAAGGCCATTACACTAGAGCGGGAGAATCGCTTTCTGAAGGTGGAAGATATGATTGAGGCCTTCAGTGGGATAAGGGAAGTAGAGAAACCAGATATACCAGATACGCCAGATACACAAATTACCGCGCATGAGCTACCCGAAACCGTCGAAATACCGCTTTCCGATGCCGCTGACCAGAATCCGTTTGTTCTATATCTTAACTCTCTTTCCAATACTTCAGCCGGAAACGAAAATGCTACTGCGGAAGCCCAAATTGGGAATATATTCTTTCCGAGCATCCGCGTAGAACACCCAGCCTCACAATTTATTTACCGGCAGCTATTTAACGAAAAGAAACATGTAATATTAACTGGTAATGCTGGTGACGGCAAAACTACTATTGCAGCTGAGGTATATAGACGTCATTTTGGGGAGTATAAACCCTTGCTAGCCCGGGAAGAATCCTCGGATTTGATAATGATCAAAGACCTGAGCGAATTGCCCGAGGAGCAAAGAACAGAAATCTTTAGTGAGGCCATGGAGCATCCGGAAAAATCATATCTGATTGTATCAAATACAGGTACCTTGATAGAAAATCTAAGTAAGGTACAACGGGGCAAAGGTATCGAAAAAAGTCAGCTGCTTACGGCATTGGAGGCAGATCACCCATTGCTGGTAGGTGGTGGAAAATTCCTGATAGTAAACATTGGCCGGATCAATAGTATATCAGCAGCCTTATCAGTTGGAGAAAGAATGCTAGAAGGTGAGAATTGGCAGAAATGTAGTTCATGCTCCAAATCAAAAGACTGCCCTATCCATATTAATGTCAACCTATTACAGGAGAACATTGAGTTGGTTCTGGAACGCATCGGTCTGGCATACCGGCGGCTGTATGAGTATGGTAATCGGCTGACAATGCGTCAGATGACCGGTCATCTAGCTTACATCATTACATCTGGATTAAACTGTGAAGACGTTATGGCAATGTCTAAGATCGCGATGGAAGAACAATATACCAGGTATCTTTTTTTCAACCGCTTTTTCGGAGATGATGGCAAGGATGAGATTCCGGAAGCCATGCAACTATTACCGGTTCGAAAAATTCGTGAAGCAGAACTGGGAATATATTTGGATCCTTTCATGGAAAGATCCATATGGAAAAAACAAACTGGGGAAATGCAATTTCCAGAAAACATAATAAAGGTTCTGAAACATATTCGTGGTAGCAGCGAGAACAGTACAAATAAGACGAGAATACAAGTGAGACGCCTGCTCTACTTCTTACTTTTACCCCATGACCAAGGCGTTAATCAGTACTTATCAGAATTTCTTCAGTCGCCAATGTTGCTAACCTATCTAAAACATGTGGAAGAAAACAAACCATTCACCCGATCCCAGGAAGATAGGCACCTGCGCTTTTTGTTACAAGTGTTACAGGAGTGTTTTGCAGGCGTAAGGCTGCTGGAGGATGAGTATCGGTCCCGGGATCTATATATAACCCTGAAACCTCCGGGGTATAGTACTACCCAGATGATATTAGGTAAGGCCCACTCCGAAGATTTTTCTCTGGGCATGAAAAACATATATGATACCGGGGAAATAAAACACCGAATCTTAACCATGCGTTATCAAGTTGATAAGGCAGAATTAGAATTGGACCTTCCCTTCCTGGATTATGTCGCCCGACGATACCGGGGAGAAGTTGCCGAAGAATTGTCCGTGTTTTACATGGATCGCTTGCAAAGATTCAAAATAAAGTTGTTGGAGAATTTAAATAATATACCTGGAGACGATCATATGGAGCTGTTAAGTATAGCCGGCAGCCGTAGTTTTGAAATTATAAGCATCAAAATTGATAACGATAACTTGGAGGTGATAATGTGACCTTACCAAATCCATTTCCTTATATTGATACTTCTGAGGATTATAATCCTGCCATTCGTTTGTTCGGTAATCGCTTAATCTCCGAGCAGACGATTCTCGAATATACTGCCGAGTTCCTGGCAGTTGCATTTTCTGAAAAAGAAATAGGATCAGAAACGACGTGGGATACCCTACCGTCACTTGAGAGTCTGCAGGTGTGGCCTTCCAATCAACCACTAAAATATAAGCCGCCCATCAAATTAAACCTAAAACTTTTCGCGTTTTTCGGGGTATCCCGGATTGATGGGAAACATGAAGTACATGAGCAACATTATCGCCACCTGATTAAAAAACTAGAGAACAGCATGACCTTCAACCGCGGCAGTACCGACCAGGTATTGGCCTATTTAGATGACTTTTTACAGGGTTTTCAGGGTGCTGGCTTCAACCGGACCTGGTGTGCGCAGACTTTTTATCCTATTTCACCCAGATTGCTCACCCAGGAGACTATTTGGAACGAAACCAAGGCTAATGCCCCCTCAACAAAACCGGCGACTTGGTATTATGCCTTAGAGAATTTCGCAAAATATTTTAGTAGAACAAAAAGAAATTTCATGGCCCGAG
>JAAYCQ010000080.1 GCA_012729715.1 Syntrophomonadaceae bacterium | reverse complement strand
TCAGTTAGAGTAGAAAAATAAAACAGAGCACCTATTAATGAAGCGGCAAAATTAGCCCCCAGGGTATTTTCCCCTACATAGCCGGAAATCCATTCCGGAGGCAGAACCGCCGTCACCATTCCAACTAAAAATACTCCTACTAGCAAAGTAGGTACTACCAGCTTAACTAGTGACCAGGCCTCCTCCATCCAGGAGCGGAATTCACCTTTCACAAAATAATGGTGAACCATGATAGCCAGGGAGTTAATCAAGCTAAGATCGAGCGCGATTTTTATCCAGGGGGCAAGTTTACTGGTACTGATGATTAAAATAGCCACCATTACCCCGAAAAAAAGTACCAAGAAAACTCCCGATTTCTCGCTTCGCTCTTCGGGTAGTGATTCAATATCACCTAATCTCTTCTGTTCATCCTTTCTAAATAAAAGGGACATGATGACACCAATAATAATTGAAAAAAGAATCGCTCCAATTCCTCGAGCTAAACCCATATGCCATCCGATAGCTGCTCCGGTTAAGGCAATAGCCAGAATATTAATTGCCGGCCCGGAATATAAAAAGGTGATAGCCGGTCCCAGGCCTGCCCCCAAATGATAAATCCCCGCAAAAAGCGGAAGTATGGTACAGGAACAAACAGCCAGGAGCATTCCTGATACCGAAGCCACGCCATAAGCCACCCAGCGCTTGGCCTGGGAACCAAAATATTTGATTACGGCACCTTTGGTTACCAGTACCGCCATAGCCCCGGCAATAAAAAAGGCCGGGACGAGGCAGGTGATTACATGGGCGGAAAGGTAAGAGATAATCTCTTTAACTCCACCCTGCAGCATTGTGAGGATAAATTGCATTGTCCAACACTTCTTTCAATAAATACAAATTTTGTTTTGCTTCTACCTATCTGTATCGCTCCGGCACTCGGTGAAATCTCGACTTAATGTATTGGGTTACTAAGTACCGGGGATATCTTAATTGGTCCCTATTTTCTTACTGGCTTAATTCTTCTTGTTTTTTTCTGGCACGCCTTTTTCTCACAAATGTTCTCGTCTAAATTAACCATGCGCAGGTACATTTCCTTATATTCCGGTAATTCATTGACCGGTACTTTCATAAAACAATCAAATTTCCGGAAAACCTGATCCAAAGCATCCTGGTCGAAACTGCAGATTCTACGCTGGGCTTCCCGACGCTCCTTTACCAGACCTGCCTGTTTTAAGACTTTCAAATGCTGGGAAACGCGGGGCTGACTCATTTCTAAAATCTCCTCCAGCTCACAGACACATAATTCCTGCTCAGCCAGCAAACGTAAAATTTTAATTCGGGTTGGTTCACCCAGGGCCTTAAAGGTTGCCTCAAACATATTATTCTCCTTTCCCGTACACGGTTTATGCTAGTTTACCCAGGTGTTAGGGATGTAATAAACATCATTCGTATATAATGATATACTTATATTACAACCTGCATGAATCTATGTAAAGATAAAAACAGATGCCTGGTAAAAAGAAAATGGTTGAATTTTAGCAGCGATATTTTGACCACAAAGAACTGCCAGCGAGGAGATGTGATTTAAAGCCGAGGCGAGTAGCTGGCTTTTGTTTTCCCTACAACTAAACTGCCGGAAACTATATTTTCACCCATCCCTTATCTAACAGGTAAACCAGGGCTATACCGGCAATGAATCCTACTGCCGGGTTAACTGCTACACTGAGGACTACGGTAATAATAAATGGATACAGGGACTTACCTTTGCCACTATATTGGCCACTTTTTATAAGGTCAATTCCACTAAAGAATAGCAGTGCTCCCAATACTGATTGAGGGATAACACCCAGCAAATCAACTCCTGCAGGCCCCAGGATAACCGCGGTTAGCAGCAAAAAAACCCCAATCATAATAACGCTTAAGCCAGTGCGGGCACCGAAACGGTAATGAGCAGCCAAACCTCCACTGCCATGGCACATAGGAAAACCACCCAGGGGCATGGCTATCAGGTTACCCAGCCCCAGGCTAATGCAGAGGTTCTTCTCGTTAACCCGTGACGACTCGTTCGGGAAGAGGTTATGAGCCAGGGCAACTGTAACTAGAACTGCATTAGTCAGGGTAAGCGGTAATTGGGGAAGATAGGCCAGGGTGAAACCGCGGCCAAAATCCTTCCATTCCGGCAACGTTAAATGAGGCAGGTGAAAACCAGCAGATAGTCGGGGAAAACTTAATTCCGGGTAGATAAGGAAAGCTAAGAGGGTGCCTCCAACTACAGCGATAATAGCTACAGGTAATTTGCGGAAGCGGAACAGAAATAACATTCCTACAACAATAATCAATCCTAACAGGAGATCATCCCTAACAAATTTAATTCCCAGTATGGCCAGGCTGATCCCCAGACCTACCTGAATACCGGCTGTCACACTTTCAGGTGTAAGTTGGGCCAGTTTTTCTACCAGGCCGCTTATAGCCAGAAATAGCAGGGTTACCCCCATTAACAGCCCGGCGGCAGCAATTTCACCGGCAGTCAGCTGGTGAACCAGTA
>JAAYCQ010000079.1 GCA_012729715.1 Syntrophomonadaceae bacterium | reverse complement strand
TAAACATCATCGGTAATGTAGGCTTCCCCATTGCGGTTTCAGCCTATCTGTTAATAAGGGTGGAAGCGAAACTGGGTGAGCTTAGTAATACTATTACCCAATTACGTGAGGCCATAATCACCCTTCCGAACAAAGAGTGCATTATTGCGCCAACAGCACCTTCCCGGGGGGAAGCAGTAATTTATAATGGAAGTCCTCAGTAATCTAGTATAACAGGGGGACACCTGGTAGGTGTCCCCCTGTTTTTAGAGGAAACCTTACAGATTAATATTATACTGTTTGATTTTACGATACACAGTATTACGCGATATCTCCATGTCCCGAGCTACTCGAGAAATATTACCACCGTATTTGCTCAGCAGGTTCATTATTTCCTGACGTTCCCTTTCAGCCAATACATCCTTGTGCTTTTCCCTCAATGTAGTTACTGCTATCGTTTTGTCAGGGCTTGGTGCAGGTGGCGCAGTTGGGGCTAATATTTCCTGGGGTAAATTATCTACTCCAATTCTATCCCCGCTGCAGAGACCTACCATCCGCTCCAGGACATTTTGCAATTCTCTTATATTCCCCGGCCAATGGTACTGCTGCAAGTAGTGTAGTACCTCAGGGTCTACCTGTTTTCTAGGTACACCGTCTTTTGTTGCCCAGCGTTCCAGGAAGTAATCCAGAAACAGGGGTATATCTTCCTGGCGGTTACGCAAAGGAGGCAAGTTAACTGAAAAGACATTAAGCCGGTAATATAAATCCTGGCGGAAGTTACCCCGTTCTACCTCTTTAAGCAGGTCTTTGTTGGTAGCGCAAATAATACGCACGTCAACCGGAAGTACACTTTGACCGCCGATACGAACAATCTTCTTTTCCTGTAAAACCCGCAAAAGGGCCACCTGCTGTTCAAAGGGCATATCGCCAATCTCGTCCAGGAACAGAGTACCGCCACTGGCCAATTCGAACTTTCCTGGTCGCCCCCTCCGGTTGGCACCAGTAAAGGCACCTTCAACATAACCAAACAATTCACTGCTGATTAGTTCCCGGGGAATAGCCCCACAATTAACTGCTACAAAGGGACCGTTACGACGAGAGCTCTGGTTATGAATAGCCTGAGCAAAAACTTCCTTACCGGTGCCGCTTTCCCCAACAATTAGGACATTGCTGTCATTGCCGGCAGCCAGGGTGGCAATATTAATCGCTTCCCGCAATTCCGGATTATCCCCAATAATATCATCAAAGGAGAACCGGGCATGAGCCCCGCTGAAGCGGTTGACCAGGTTTTTTACATTTTTCATTGGTTCAATAAAAATAATCCCACCATTTATATCGCCGCAGTTGTCATAAATTGCTTTTCCTGAGCCCAAAAGATGCATATTACCGTTACGGCCCGCAAACATAATCTCCTCATCATTATAGGCTTTGCCAGTAGCCAGCATTTCCATGGTTGCCTGATCACTGCCAGTAATCTCCTTAGCGGAACCGCCCTGCAGTTCTTTCAGGGAAAGGTTGAGTAATTGGGAGGCAGCAGGGTTGGCCTGGGTTATAATGCCTTCCCTGTCAACAATTAAAATGCCGTCCTTCATATACTCCATAATGAAGTTTAAATGATTATTCATACACGCCAGTTCATTATTTTTCTTTATCAGGCGCAACTCTTCCTCAATTACATTAACCGAGGCGGCTACCATTCCCAGGGTGTGTATAAAGGCGTTTTCAGCCGGTCCTGATAATTGTAAGGCTCCAATTATCTGATGATCCTCATCAAATATAGGAGCTGCCGAACAAGTCCAGAAATGAAGACCTTTACAGTAATGTTCCGGTCCGGAAACCTGAACTGGTTTACGCTCTACTAGAGCAATTCCAATACCATTAGTACCTGCCTCTGTTTCAGCCCAGTTGGCCCCTTTTACCAAATCATTACGTTCAGCTATTTCCATGGTTTCAGTATCACCCAGAGATTCCAAAAGATTTGCATCCTGATCTGAGAGTATGACAATAAAGCCGGAACCAGCTACCAGAGAGTACAACTGTTTCATAAAAGGTCGGCTTACCTCAATCAATTCGTGGTGTTCAGCCAGGGTCTGCTCCAAAGCCGCTGGGGACAGGAATCTACGTTTAGTCCCGTTATAACCAGGATCAACCCCGGCCTTGTAACACCTGATCCATGATTGGGCTATTTCCGGTCGCACAATATTTCGTTCAATTTCCCCGCTGCTGATAGCCTTTTCCCAGGCCATATGAATTTCTGAAAATTTGGAGTTGTGGTTAAAGGCCATTTATATCGTCCTCCACCTTAACCGTTAAATGTTTCTAACTTCCGGGCTATTACCTTACGGCGACAAGTCTCACAGAGTTGTAGCTCCCCTTCAGGCGAATCCTGCTTGCTTTTGTCAACAATGTAGGCTAACTGTTCCCTGGTGGCAAACTTTTTCCCACAGTCTTCACAGGCAACCATAACAAAATCCCGATTCCAGATTCTTCTTGTATTACCTTCTTCCTGAACTTCTATACATCCGGTGGGGCAGACCTGGGCACAGGCAGCACAGCCAATACAGACGGCTGCGGCATCGTCATAGGGAGTGGCAACCCGTTTATCGGTTCCACGCATAACCGTAGATATAGCGCTTACTCCCATTGATGCACAGGCATTAACACATAAACGGCAAAGAATACATTTTTCATGCGGGTCTTCCGTCAAATTATTTTCCGTACAAAGGTGCTCCTTGTAAAGGGTTTGCATAAACAAACTGTTGGGAGCGCGTTTGTAGAGTAACATGGCAATATTACGCCTGATTTTATCTATTTGCGGGGTGGAGGTTTTTACTTCTATACCATCATTAACTGGATAGGTACAGGAAGCTACTACGCGACTGGAACCGTTTTTAGTCACTTCCACCATACAAAACCGACAACTGCCCTGACCGCCAAAAGCTTCATGGTAGCACAGGGTGGGAATATGAATCCCAGTCCTTTTGGCTGCTTCCAGAATAGTTTCACCAGGCTGAGCTTCTATTTCTATACCGTCAATAAGAATTTTCATTATCCCTACCCTCCTTACCTAACTTTTACCGCCAGGAACTGGCATTCGTT
>JAAYCQ010000078.1 GCA_012729715.1 Syntrophomonadaceae bacterium | reverse complement strand
TAGTATTTTTAATGCTAAAACAAAACGAGAATTATTCGCACTTTGCTTTAGCATTCATTTTGATTACAGATTATTTAATCCGATAAAAATGGCCCCCTTCGGGAGCCATTAATTTGCGGATTAACACAGAATATTTTCTTACCCCTGTTGGACACATAAACTCAATGCTTCTAGGTCCAATATGCGATAAAATGTTGGGATATCCTGTTATATTTTCCCCAAGGATCCATCTGTCAGATGATTAGCAGTATACTTATGTCTCGGGGTAAGATTCCGGGCTATTAGTTTATCTTAGTGAAAAGGCTGTCCCAGTTCATTAAATTTACAAAGGGGGCAGCCACTTTTTATTTAGGATATGAGGTTTACAACCCAGAAATAATAGGCTTGGCTAACTAAGCTCTAGTCGCAATGCGAATAGGACTTTGCATATGCTATTCTACCCTCAAACAAACTGGCTTGGATAAGTAAGTGTCGATCCTCTGGCACCATAGAAAATAGAGGGTTTTAGCCCTCTTTATTTTTTGCCCTTACTCCCATAGATCTACTGCCGATTTTAAACATTACCTGCTACTGTCTACAGGATTTCCTTGCTTAAAACCTGCGAATATTTTAAAATTAAGGCAAATCAGTCCAAGGAGGGATAATTTTATGAAAAAGGAATATCTCTTCTTTCTTGTTATGGTATTAGCCGCAGCAGTTATTACAGGAGCAACTATAGGCTTGATAAGTAACTTCCATTATATTGAGAAACAGGTTCAAGAAAATCAAAGTGCGGCAGAAACTCCCCAGCAGCAAGCTTCTGCCCCCTTGGATGAACCAAATAATCCTGTTAAGAGCAAAACTGTCAATTCCGAGAGTAAAGAAAATATTAATAATAATGAAGTAGAAGTAAAAAAAGTTGCTGTAGTTCGGCCTGCAACTTCTTCAACCGAACAGGGATATTTGGTTTTAAGCAGGGAGGAAAAACAACAGATAATTGATATGCTGGTAAGCCTTGGTGCTACTAGAAATGGCGATTACAATGCATTTATTCGCAACTTTCAGAAAGAAAAATCGCTTCCCCCTACCGGAAGCTTGGATTCGCTTACCTTACATGCCATTATTAATGAAGTTACGAGGCAAAAAGCGGCTGGAATGGTCAATAGCTAATTATTTGAACAAAAAAGAAAGAGTTGGTACTCTTTCTTTTTTTATATAAAAACTACTATTACGACCCTCTCCCGAATAAAATTGTTTTATGTGGTAAAGTTTGTGTTAATATAGAGGGAGGGGTGAAAAGAAATGTCCTTAAATCTGGAACTTCACGCAAAAGAATTTCTTCTTTATCCTATTCTTCAAAACATAAATGAGGGCATTTTGATTACCGACACTTCTTTACAGGTTATATTCTTCAATGAGCACGCAGAAAAAATCTACCATATCGATGCAGAAAATGTTATCGGCCACCACGTAGATACACTTAAACCCAGCCTTAATCTAGAAGCTATGATTAGTAACCAGCAACGACTGGTAAAAGATAAAGCGTTTATAAATGGTGATGAAGTAGTTATCGTTAAAGGTTTGCTGGAGTTAGCTCCAGGACAGTTTGCCGCTTATGCCATACTTCGCAACAGTTATAGTATAGAAGAGAACCAGTTGGATTCTTTATTACAGACTCCTTATGAAGGAATTGCGGTATTTAATGATAACCTGCGCTTGATTTATGCCAATGATGTATGTTTCCGTTTTTTCAACTGCAACTCTAAAAACGAGCTTTATGATGAACTGGTCTCGCTTATTCCTCGTACAAGCCTGCAGGATTCTATGAGTAAAGCAAAGCCTATATCAGGGGAAGTAATTAACCTTCGGGGAAAACTATTTGAACTAGTTTTCCTACCGGTGATACGTTATAACCGGACTGTAGGTATAATCGTAAAAGGTATTCCTGCCTACCGCCAGGAGCGAACCTGGGGCCAAATGGTTGAGCAGTATAAGTACGGAACCGCCCAGTACTATTTAGATAGCATTATAGGAACAAACAAGGAACTACTCAAACAAAAAGAGCTTGCCGCTAAAGCTGCCCGCACTATCTCAACGGTTTTGATTACAGGAGAAAGCGGAACTGGTAAAGAGATATTTGCCCACGCTATTCATAACATCAGCCCACGTCGTAAAGGCCCGTTTATAAAAGTAAATTGTGCTGCAGTACCTGAGACCCTTTTGGAATCAGAACTTTTTGGCTATTCGGAAGGGGCTTTTACCGGGGCTCGCAAAGAGGGAAAACCAGGGAAGTTTGAACTGGCTAACCATGGTACTATTTTCCTGGACGAAATTGGCGACATGTCTCTTTCCATGCAAGCCAAGCTGTTAAGGGCATTGCAAGAAAAGGAAGTTGAACGGGTGGGAAGTGTCCATACTACCAGAGTAAACGTCCGGGTGATTGCCGCTACCAATCAGGATTTGCATAAGCTGGTAGCCGAAAATAAGTTTCGTAAAGATTTGTTTTATCGTTTAAATGTGATAATTCTTAATCTCCCCCCTTTACGGATACGAATAGATGACATTCCTCTTATTAGTAATGCTTTATTACAACGTATCAACCAGGAATTGGGAACCCGGGTCAGCAGGATTAGTAATGAAGTAATTGAATGTTTTTGCCGTTATGACTGGCCCGGAAATGTACGGGAGTTGGAAAATACTCTGGAGCGGGCTATAAATTTCTGTGAGGGTAATACCATTACTCTGGATCATATTCCGCAGCAAATTAAGTCAGGTAATGTTTCAGAATCACCAATACCTAATTCCGATGGGACCCTGGAAACCCTGATGGAACAACGTGAGAAGGAACTTATTATTGCTACCCTTAACAACTACGGCGGAAATAAAACGAGAACGGCTAAGGCTCTAAATATTCATCGCTCGGTACTGTACCGAAAAATAAATAAATATAATATCCGCACTTTATAAAACTTGTCTTATTTGTGCGACATTGTAGCTCTAGTGTTTCACCCGGACAACCTTCTATGATATCGGGGTTCTGCTTTATGTTGTCGCTTGCAGGCGACACGAGGCTCAGCAACGCTGGAAATGGTATAAACGTTCGAATGCCTGAGAATTGAAGGGGCGTGGCTTTTTATCGCTTTTTTCCGTGGTGGTACAATAATTGCATAAATTGTGGCAAGACACCAGAGTCCAACTAATAGTAAGGGAGGTGACTGTAACTAGTTTAAGTTGACCCATATTCTTCTAGATTTGTTGTGCTTAGATAAGAAAGATATATTAAGGGGGTTACTTTAAGATGGAAATTAATAAAATTGCAGTACTTGGTGCAGGTACTATGGGTATGGGTATTGCCTGGGCAGTAGCCGGAGCAGGAAAAAAGGTAGTTCTTTATGATTTAACCCAGGAAATCGTTGATAAAACCCTGGCCAGAATCGGCAAAGGTCTTGCCAGAGCTGAAGAAAAGGGTCAGGCTCCCGCCGGCGCCAAAGACTTTGTAACCGGTAATATTACTGGAACAGCTACACTGGAAGATATAAAAGATGTTGATTTTGTTATTGAAACTGTTATGGAAAGAATGGATATTAAGAAGGATGTATATGGAAAACTTTCAAACATTTTAGGCGATGATATTATTGTTGCTACCAACACCTCTTCTCTGTCCATCACCGAAATTGCTGCCGTTTATAAGAAGCCAGAAAACGTTATCGGTATGCACTTCTTCAATCCAGCTATGGTTATGCCACTAATCGAAGTTATTCCTTGCGTTCAGACTGCACCCGAAGTAATTGATGCAGTTATGGAACTTTCCAAAGCCATTGGCAAAAAGCCGATTAAGGTAAAAGAAGGCCCCGGATTTGTAGTAAACAGAATTCTGATACCTGGTATGAACGAAGCTGCCTTTATCCTGCATGAAGGATTGGCAACTGTAGAAGATATTGATAAAGCTATGAAAATGGGTGCTGGCTGGCCGATGGGTCCCTTCACTCTCTGCGACATGGTTGGTATCGATATTGCGCTAGCAGTAGCTAACACCCTGTTTGAAGAGACCGGTGATCCCAAGTATCGTCCGGCACCTCCCATCAAACAGTATGTTCGCGCTGGTTGGTTGGGAAGAAAGACTGGCAAAGGCTGGTATGATTACAGCAAAAAATAGTCATCAGCAGTAGCGAGTATAGATTAGATAGTTTTAAGGGGGTTAATTCATGTCATATAGAGATAAAGAGTATAAAACAATGTTATTATCTTTTGAGGATCCCGGCATAGCAATCATCCAATTCAATCGTCCCAAAGCATTTAATGCAGTTAATAACCAGTTCCTGGATGATATTTATGAAATTGCCATAGGTTGTCATGAGGACCCGGAAGTAAGGGTTATGATTTATACCGGTAATGAGAATTGTTTCGCAGCCGGAGCCGACTTGAAAGCTGTATCCAGCTATAATGCTTTCCAGGCTCGGAATTTCCTGGACAAAGTTCATCGGGGAGTTTTCGCAGTTGAAGACAACCATAAGCCGGCAATCGCTGCTGTAAATGGTCTGGCACTGGGTGGAGGCCTGGAAATTGCTCTGGCCTGTGATATTCGTATAATTGCGGATAATGCTACTCTGGGATTACCGGAAATTAACCTGGGTATTTTCCCTGGTGGCGGCGCAACCCAGAGAATGCCTCGTCAGACTCCGCTAGGTTTTGCCAAGCAATATGTATTTACCGGTGATTTCTTCGATGCTGCTACAGCAGACAAAATCGGTATAGCCAATATGGTAGTACCTGCCGCTGAGGTTATGGATACTGCCAAGAAGATGGCTAAAAAACTGGCCCGGAAATCTCCGCTTGCTCTCAGAGAAGCCAAACAGTCACTAAATAACTCCATGAATATGGATATCAAGTCCGGTTGCCGTTTTGAACAAATCGGCTGGTCATTGCTCTTCTCGGGCGAGGATCAGAAGGAAGGTATGACAGCATTCCTGGAGAACCGGAGAGCGGAATTTAAGGGTCAATAATTTTAAACCGTGGTCAAGCTTGTTTTTCTACTAAGCCGGGCGGGTGTGAAGAATAAACCACTCACAACTGTTTGGTATAGATTTTAAAGGTCTGATGGATTGCTGTTATTGGGCCAGTTAAAGGAAATACCGGACAGGATTTATTCTACACTGCATTCTCCTGCTAAAATAGTAGAATTATAAGTCAAAATTTAGGGGGATAATTTTATCCCCCTTTTTATTATTTTAAATGCTCCGGCTTTCAAATTAGTGAGTATCTAATTACTATGCATTTTTTTGTTATAGTACCCGGGCAAGTCCCCGATATACTCTGCCGCGGGGTGTATCCAGAGTGACTATCATTCCATCCTCCAGGATAGTAGTGGCGTCACGGGCACCTACTATTACGGGAATATCAGCATTTAAACCCATAATTGCCGCATTAGAGGTGAGACCACCTTCCTCGGCAATAAGGCCGGTAATCAAGTTCAGGTAGGGGGCCAGGTTGCTATCAGCACTTCCCGTTACCAGTATATCTCCGGCTTCAATCTTATCTATATCCCGGGCATTCATAACTATTTTAACCGGGCCGCTAACCGGGCGGGTACCTATACCCATACCCTGGATTAGAATTTCTCCTACCGTATCAACCTTTAACATATTGGTTCCGCCGGATTTTCCAGCAGGAATACCAGCAGTTAAAACTATTAAATCACCGTTATTTATATAACCATTTTGTAACGCGGTTTTAATTGATTCCGCGAAAAGTTCATCAGTTCCTTCAGTTTCTTTTATAAGAACTGGCTTTACCCCCCACACCAAAGCTAATTTATGCATTATTTTATGTTCATGGGTGGCTGCAATTATCTGAGCCTGAGGCCGGTATTTTGCTGCCATTTTGGCGGTAAATCCGGTACGAGTAGCAGTAATAATGGCTGATGCACCCAGATTCATGGCTGCTGTACAGGTAGCATAACTTATAGCGTCGGTAACTGAAGCAGTACGCTGGGGTCGTTTTTGGCGCAGGATATCCGAGTAAGGTAAAACCTCTTCAGCCCGGGTAGCTATACGAGCCATAGTTTGTACTACTTCGACCGGATATTTGCCGGCAGCACTTTCCCCGGACAGCATAATGGCATCAGCACGTTCAAAGATAGCATTAGCCACATCGGAAACCTCGGCTCGGGTGGGACGGGGATTATTTATCATAGATTCCAGCATCTGAGTTGCTATTATAACCATCTTCCCCATCTGGCTGCAATCTTCAACAATGGTTTTTTGCACCAACGGCACTTCCTCAACTGCTATTTCTACCCCCAGGTCACCTCGGGCTACCATCACTCCCTCGGCTACCCGGATAATCTCAGCCAGGTTGTCAACCCCTTCCTGGCTCTCTATTTTGGCGATTATATCAATATCTGCCCCTCTTTGTTCCAGAATACGCCTGATGTCAATTACATCCTCCGCAGTTCTTACAAAGGAGGCAGCTATAAAGTCCACTTCGTTATCTATACCAAAGTTAATATCACCAATGTCCTTTTCACTTAAAAAAGGAAGCGCTATTCTTACCCCGGGCACATTAACACCTTTTCGCTCCCCCAATTCCCCTCCGTTAATAACCCGACAGACTATATCGGTATGATTACTTTCTTCTACCCGAAGATTGATTAGCCCATCTGATAAAAGAATACTGGTTCCTGTTGTTACCTCCTGGGGAAGGTGGGAATAGTTAATCATTACTTCGTTCTCGTCCCCGACTATTTCGCGGGTAGTAAGTATAAAAGGCTGACCTGTCTTAAGTGAAACTTTACCGGCCTTCAATTTCCCGGTTCTAATCTCCGGCCCTCTGGTATCAAGCATTATAGCTATTGGTTTACCACAGATTTGAGCGGCTTCACGCACCGCAATTATTCTTTGCCGATGATCTTCGTGGCTGCCATGGGAAAAGTTCAGCCGGGCCACATTCATACCGGCTTCGATCATTTGCACCAGTGTCTCTACTTTTTCACTGGCCGGGCCTATAGTACAAATAATTTTTGTTTTCCTCACATTCTCACCTCCAAACCGAAATTATATTTTCTGACGCGGAAGGACGTGGATTATTTTAGGATTTCCGCGGAATTTTTTAAAATGCATCGTGACTCCGTATTATATAGACAGCATGCGGGCGATTTCAAACATATCCAGTTCTGGAGTTTTATTTCCGTTTACAATTTCCGCCAGTGGAATCGGATGAATTTTATCTTCGTGATAGGCCATCATTACATTTCTCTGATTTTCTATTATGCAATCGATGGCAGCCTTACCCATGCAGGAAGCCATGATACGATCAACCGCACTGGGGGTTCCTCCCCGCTGGGTATGCCCCAGGATGCTTACCCGAGTATCCTGCCCGGTTCGCTTTTCGATTTCCGCTTTTAAATCCATAACCGGGTAGACACCCTCTGCCACTACTATAATACTGTGCAATTTGCCCCGCTCCGTTCCCCGGTTTATCTTATCCACTACCTGATTCAGATCTGGGGCTATTTCCGGTATTAGAATAGACTCCGCTCCTCCGGCTACACCGGCATGAAGGGCAATTTCTCCACAATCTCTTCCCATTACTTCTATTATGAATACTCGACCGTGACTGGTTGCAGTATCGCGAATGCGATTAATTGCCTCCAGAGCAGTATTTACAGCACTGTCAAAGCCGATGGACTGGGTATAAACAATATCATTATCTATGGTTGCCGGTATGCCTATAACATTAATACCCATTCGGGAGAACTCATAACCACCTCTGAGACTACCGTTTCCGCCAATAATCACCAGGTGTTCTATTCCCATCTTCTCTAAATGGTCATAGGCTTGCTGACGACCTTCGTCATTCATAAAGACGGCGGAGCGTGAGGTCCTTAGTATAGTTCCTCCACGGTGAATAATATCAGCAACTGAACCCAGTGTCATAGGATTCAAATGCCCACTTACCAAACCCTCGAATCCCTGGTAAACACCGTATGCTTCTACACGTTGATAAATAGCCGATCGAACTACTGCCCTAATCGCGGCATTCATACCCGGCGCATCACCGCCACTGGTTAACAATGCTACCCTGGTCAATACGAACCTCCTCTTACTTGCCCGGCTTTCCTCCACTGCTGGGACTTTCAGATTTTACTATGCCGTAGCGGGTATATATCTCGGCATGTCCTCTGATTTTCATAGCCGAGGTATGTTCAGTAAACTGAAGAATCATAACTTCGCCCTGGTCAAGTTTTTCGGTGTGGTGAAACTTGGTATCCCGGCCTCGGGTAAGGCCTATCAGGGTTACCCCGTTTTCCTGTGCCTTAACTACAATATAATCTTCTCCCATATAGTTTTCATTCATGCACGAATCCCCCTTTATTGAATTTTGAATTCTTAATTTTAAATTTTTAATTATGGTGGAAATGCTTTGCATTTCTCTTTATTTCAGCCCTATGTGCGCTAATATATTTAATTATAATAAAAGAAATGCGTAGGCATTTCTACGTTAATCCAAAATTAAGAATTCAAAATTCAAAATTATTATTATGCAAACCAGATATTTTCACGGCCAAAGAGTGCGGATAGTTTTTCCTTTAGTTCTATATGCGGCCTAACTCTAAGATTATCGTTAAGCACCAGTACCCTTCTTCCCGGCATGTGAAGTATTACTTCCTGTTCTCCCGGGAATTTTTTAAGCAGTGTTACCATAGCCTCCTTTTTATCATTGGTGTCGTTACTATCATCAATACGTATATTTAATTCTTTAAGATTTGCCGGTATGGGCTGTACCCGGCGCAGGGAGATTTTTGGTTGTTCCTCCCTGGTATCCAGGTATCCTTCCATTATCACCGCCTGATCAGATTCGAGGTTATTAGCGTTTCGACGATAAGCTGAAGGAAAAACCATTACCTCCATCCTGCCGCTGAGATCTTCTAAAATAAAGCGGGCGTAACTGTCTCCGCGCCGGCTAACCTTGCGACTCAGGTTAATCACGGTTCCTGCCACCCGCACGTAAGTATCTTTCGGGTTACTTTGTAAATCGGCCAGTTGACAGGTAGTGAGGAGCGGCAAAAGATTCCGGTATTCATCCAGGGGGTTAGCAGAAACATAAAATCCTAGCACCTCTTTTTCCCGATTCAGTAGATCTCTGCTCTCCAATTCCCCTTTCACCTGGGGGCGAGGTTCCTCAATCATACTGCTGTCATCACCGAATAAAGACATCTGATGGCTGGACTTGCTCTGTTTTACCTGAGCTGCCAGTTCCATACACTCATCCATTATCGACAGGGCCTGTTTACGGGTTATGCCCAGGGAATCAAAGCACCCCGCTACGATAAAGTTTTCCATCACCCGTTTGTTTATATGAGCCAGGTCAACCCGTTGACAGAAATCAAACAGGGAGGTAAATGGACTTTGTTTACGATTTTCAACTATATTTTTAACTGCGTTAATACCTACATTCTTAATAGCTCCCAGGCCAAAGCGGATTTTACCTCCGGTTACGGTAAAGTTCTCATAACTTTCATTGATGTCGGGAGGAAGAACCTGAATCCGCATCTTCTGGCATTCTTTAAGGTAGAATACTACTCGATCCTGGTTGTCAATCACACTGCTTAAGAAAGCACACATGTATTCTACCGGATAATGGGCCTTAAGATATGCAGTCTCATACGAAATCATGGCATAAGCAGCCGAATGGCTTTTATTAAAACCATAACCGGCAAAGCTCTCCATTATGTCAAAGAGCCGGGTTGCGGTTTTTTCATCAATATTATTACAACGAGCTGCTCCCTCTATAAATTTATCTCGTTGAGCGGCTAACTCTTCCGGCTTCTTTTTACCCATAGCCCGGCGCAGGACATCAGCTTCACCCATGCTAAAACCAGCCAGGTCACTGGCTACCCGCATAACCTGTTCCTGGTATAATACCACCCCATAGGTCTCTTTCAGTATGTTTTCCAACCGGGGATGAATGTACTCTATTTCCTGGTTACCGTTCTTGCAGTTTATAAAATCTTCTACCATACCACTCCCCAGCGGGCCAGGCCGGTACAGAGCAATGACTGCTATCAGGTCTTCAAAACGGGTGGGCTTCATTTCTCTTAGTATCCTCCGCAGTCCATCACTTTCCAGTTGAAATACCCCGATGGTGTTTCCCTGGGCCAGCAATTCGTAAACGATGGAATCATCCAGAGGAGTATTTTCCAAATCAACTGTTATCCCTCTGGTCTTTTCTATTATCTCCAGGCATCGGTCAATAACGGTAAGAGTCCTCAAGCCCAAAATATCCATCTTTAAAAGGCCAATATCTTCAACCGTTTCCTTGGTAAATTGGGTAACTACATTTCCGTCCGGGGTTTTCTGCAGGGGCAGAATAGTAGTTAAAGGTTCTTTTCCAATTACAACCCCAGCTGCATGAATAGATGCATGCCGGGGCATCCCTTCAACTGCCCGGGCCATATCAATAATTTTGCGAGCGGTAGTATCATTCTGATAAGCCTGGGTAAGCTCAGGGGATATCTCAAGGGCCCGGTCTATGCTTACCCCCAGTTCCGCAGGTATCATCTTGGCCAAACGGTCTACATCACCATAAGGTATATCCAGAGCCCGGCCTACATCTCGTATAGCCGCCCGGGCGGCCATAGTACCAAAGGTTATAATTTGGGCTACCCTATCAGCGCCGTAACGATTGACTATGTATTCTATTACCCGGTCCCGCTTCTCAAAACAAAAATCAATGTCTATATCGGGCATGCTCACTCGCTCGGGATTAAGAAAACGTTCAAAGAGCAGGTCATATTTCAAAGGATCAATAGTGGTTATACCCAGGACATAGGAAACCAGGCTGCCTGCAGCCGAACCCCGGCCCGGGCCTACCGGCACCCCATTCTGCCGAGCCCAATTGACCAGATCCTGTACTATAAGGAAATAAGCCGCAAAGCCCATACGATTTATGACGCTAATTTCGTGGTCCAATCTTTGCATCAGTACCGGAGAAGGGTTCGGGTATTTGTGGGTAAATGCTTCCCGCGCCAGCATATCCAGATAGGACTCAGCACTATAACCGGCAGGAATATCGAAGTAGGGCAGGTGAAACTCACCAAAACTAAAATCTACATTACATTCTTCAGCTATACGCAGGCTATTTTCAATAAGCTCAGGACGATCTAAAAACAGCGCCTGCATTTGCGCTGCACTTTTCATGTAAAACTCGCTTCCAGGAAAACGCATACGCTGAGGGTCACTGATTACGGTTCCGGTTTGGATACAGAGTAATACATCATGAGCCGCCGCATCCTTTTTTTGCAGGTAATGAATGTCATTGCTGGCCACCAGGGGAATTCCAGTTTCATCACTAATCTGATAAAGCCCGGGGATTACCTGTTTTTCCTCCTCCAGACCATGATCCTGTACCTCCAGGTAGAAGTTACCTGGGCCAAAAACTTCCTGATAATATAAGGCAGTTTGCAGCGCTTCACTTTTCTTACCATCCAGTAGAAGGCGTGGTATCTCACCTGCGACACAGCCGGATAGAGCAATTAAACCTTCATTATATTGTTGCAGCAATTCCCTATCCACCCGGGGTTTATAATAAAAACCCTCCAGAAATGCACGGCTAACCATTTGCACCAGGTTCTCATAACCCTTGCGGTTTTTACATAACAGTATCAGGTGGTACAGACTATCATCCAAACCCTTGGTTTTATCCAGGCGACTGCGCGGAGCCAGATAGACCTCACAGCCAATTATAGGCTTTATCCCCTGTTTTTTAGCCTCTCGATAAAAGTCTATGACCCCGTAAAGCACTCCATGGTCAGTTATGGCTACTGCCGGCATGTCCAACTCCCGCGCCGATGTTACCAAATCCTTAATACGGCAAGCACCATCAAGCAGGCTATATTCGGAATGATTGTGCAGGTGAACAAAGTTTACACTCATGAAAATCTCCCTAGCAGGATAATATTAACCTGCCTGGCATACATTACAGGGACAACCGTTGGTTATATCAATAAGTTCCTGGTAGGTAATAGGCAGGGCAGTATTACCGGTGCCGGCTGCAGCATAAACTACCTGGTAACGTTTCAGACTTTCATCCAGGTAAATAGGAATGTCTTGTTTTAAGGCAAACGGACATACTCCGCCAATATTAAAACCGGTGATTTCAAAAACCTCTTCCCCGTTGGCCATGCGCATCCGAGAACCCATCAGGTTCTTAATCGCCTTATTATCAATCCTGGCATCTCCAGCTGCAACCACCATAACAAACTGGTTATCTTTACTTTTTAGTAGGATAGATTTGGCAATCTGCCCCACTTCTGTTCCTAAAGCCTGTGCCGCTAAAGGTGCAGTACTGGTATCAACCTTAAATTCAATAATACTCAGGTGCGGGTTACGCTCCTGCAAATAGGCTCTAACTCGTTCAATTGCATTCATAAACAAACCCTCTTTTACTTATCTCTTTCTCCTGTCTATTATACCTTGTAACTACAACCCCGGGGAAAATTATGACATCCTGACCTAAACTTTCCCCTGGCGCAGCCTTTTACTCATCAAGCCCCCAACTTTCCCACACATTGCATTACTCAGGGAATCCCAGCCCTCATTTTCCACTTGTTCCAGAATGCCCAACTCCCGGGCTATTTCCAGTTTAAGCATATCCCTTTCATCAAGTGGTTTAGACTTCTTTTTCTTTTTTGCCGTCATATAATATCCTCCTTACAATAACTCCGGGGACAGTCCCCGGACTTATTACAGGTTTTTCCTTACAAATTCAAACAGGTCCGGGAGTCTACCCCTCCAATCAGGCTGATGACTTGAGCCCTTATCGATTAACATGTCTTCCACCAGGAAGGTTTTCATACCTATTTTACCAGCGGGCAGGTCTTCACCAGTATCATTCCCTATCATCAGGCATTCCTCAGGGTGAACCCCTATTCTTTCCGCTATCTCCTCATAATATTGCACATGTGGTTTACAAAAATGCATTAGTTCGTAAGAAGTTACTAATTCAAAATCATACCGTCCCAGGCCGGCCCATTTTATGCGATCCTGCAAGGCACTCATAGGAAAAACCGCGTTGGTGGCTATTACTACTTTCAGTTCCTTCTCCATTATGTACTTTACCATTTCCGGTATCCCCGGGAAGGGACTGCAAAAGTCCTTGAGTCGGGGAAAACATTCCTGGTAGTAGCGCTCGAAGAAAGAAGTAATCTCTTCCGGAGAGTAAGGCCAGTTCTGACAGAAATCTCTCATGAAAACTTCTTCATTGGAGCTTTCGGAATCTAAATCAGCAATCATAACCTCAGTTGAACGCCAAACCTGATCAACTAAAAGGGTTCCTTCTTTGTAGCCCATCTCTACTGCCAATTCCACCATTTTTCTAAAATACTGTTTAAGAAAATAATCCATATCTATATTCAGCAACGTACCATCAAGATCAAAAAGAACAGCTTTAAACATAACCCTTACCCCCTGATTACTATTTTAACGACCATTATAGGCCATTTCAGCAACTTAATGAATCTAATAAATTTATTTAAAATAATTTTTATTTAAAAAAGGAGGAAAATTTGTAAATATATAGAAATATATTATATTCGATTTCAGTATTTTTATTAAGGAGGATGATTGCCCTGTGTTTTTTACTTTTTTAAATAAGGATAATCCCAGTTATCCTGACATATCCCTTATGACCGGTTATTATCCTGATGTGGTATTAACTTATTTCTATAATTCCGCGCTTAAGATTCCCTTAGCTACTTATTTACAGCTCAAGCAAATAGCAGCCGAGAATACCAATGCCGGAGCTCCCATTCGAGAGTGGGAAATGTTTTTTGCCGAGATTGACCTGGATGCTGATTTGGATAACTTTAGTAATAATGAATATCTTCACACTATTGGGCCTTACTACTATCCCCTGACCAACACCAGGATTTATTTATGTAAAGATACCCCGACGCTAACGGAATTGTTAACAACCGAGGATTTAGCCTACTTAACCAGTATGGAACATACGCCGGAATTAAACTCTGAACTTTATTCCTATTATAAGAGTAGAAAGGGTAATAAAAAAGCCGCCAAAAATGAGGCAGAACTAATTAACGATATTACTATGTGTTTAGCCTCCCTAAAAGAGATTGAAAAGATAAACCGCCATATTAACTTCCTTAATAAATTTCTGGAACAGCGTTATGCTGTTGCTGAAAAGGAGAATTTACAACCGGCCGAACCAGATAATCTCCCAACAAAACCAATTAAGGAAGAGGAAAGGGAACTGCCGGTTAGTAATCTGATACCATTTAGTCTAATCGTGAACCGCAAAAGGAAACAGAATGACAAAGATAGTAGCAATAATTTTAATCATGATATGAAAGTTTATATTATTCGTTATCGAGAGCACGAAAAGGCCTGTGACCGTTTTAAAGCTGTCCTGGAGAACTGGCCTCAGTACTATGAAACCCTGATGGATAATTGTTTCCGCGATATAGAAATGGCTGAGATGAATATTAAAAAATCACATAAACATTTGCAGATCTATAATACTATTCTGGTTAAATCTTTTATTCACTCTGTCTACCAGGACAACCAGACTTTGTCCAACTTCCGTCATTACCTTGAAACCGGCAGAGCACATAACCTGCAGGAATGTATGAATCTTTTCGAAGAGGAATGCCACTGGTCGGAAATAAAGGCCAGCCAGGAACGCATAGAAAATACTATTTACTTTATGCAGGGTGCTAATGAAGATTACCGGACCGCCAGCGAACATATTGACCAGATTATTAACCGGGTAACTAATAAAGATAATGAGTTGCTAAAAATCGAAACCGGAGTTTAGCACAAAATTAATTATCTAGAGCGAGGCTTAGGGGATAAGGATTGTAGGGGCAACTCCTTACCCCTCACTTATTTGTTTTGGGGTTCTCAGGAAGAAACGGTACACGAGCATTCCGGCGGCAAAGCCGCCGATATGTGCCCAGAAGGCAATTTGCCCACAGCTCTCGGCTAAACCGCACCAGAATTGGGTTAAAATCCAGAATCCCAGGTAAATCCAGGCGGGAAAGTTAAAGAGGAAAAATGGCGGAACCAAAGTCAATATCCGGGCATGCCTGAACATTAGAAAATACGCCCCCATAACTCCGGCAACAGCCCCGGAAGCACCCACCACCGGTATGGTAGAGGCAGGGTTAACTAGATAATGGGTAACTCCTGCAGCCAGGCCACATAGTAAATAGAAGAGCAAGAACCTGACTTTACCCATATGATCCTCTATATTATCGGCAAAGAGCCAGAGTATCCACATGTTTCCTATAACATGCATCCAGCTGCCATGCAAGAACATGGAAGTTAAAAAGGGATAATACCCCAGGAGAGGTACCTGATACTGGTTAAACTGGGCAGGTATCATGCCAAACGTATAGATAAAGTCTTCTATACCTATTCCCAATGTTGACTCATAATAGAAAATATAAAGATTTACTGCAATCAGGAAAATGGTTACCAAAGGAAAATGCTGACTGGGAGTACTATCTCGAAGTGGTATCATAAAGGTGCTCCTTTATAAAAAGATAACGCGGCAGACATAGGGCGAACACATGGGTTCGCCCCTATATACTTATTATTATATAGATTTTATTCGCTAATTATAAACAACCTTTAAAAAATCCAACTCTCCTAACCCCTCACTCCTTACTCAGAATACTAGCGAGAGCGGAAGTTGAGCCTGGTAATTCCTCTAATATTCATTTGTAATATCAGGTCGATGGACTTTAACGCAGCGTAACGCATATGCTCAAGATCATCATCATATTGCATATCGATAGGTGTGTTTTTTAACGGATGCAGGTATTTGTTACGCAGGATGTGAATCTCCGCTAGAAGCCCAACCAAAAAATAAAGGTCATCATCGTGACCTGGATTATTTATTAATTCCAAAAATAATGCCCAGGCAGCCTGGTTAAGGTTATCCGGTTTCTGCTTTATATAAGGATTATTGCAAAAAGCATTAAAGGATTTGGGGAAAACATCATCAAGCTCTTTGGCTATGGCCGGGCTATCTTGTTCTACTACCTGCACTACCCGGTTGAACAAGGGTTGATATTCCCCGGCTTTTACTTTGGCCCTTATAGTTCTTCGTATTTTTAAGCCTTCTTCGCTCAATCGCAAACTCTTGTTTATCAGAGTCTCCACCGGTCGAACAAATTGAAGGAGTGAATATACGCCATTGGTAATTATATCCCTGAGTTTATCACCACTATATAGCTGGTAAATCAGCTCCGCATCAACTACTGACTTGTAAAATACCATGTTTTCCGGGTTATGAGAAATCACAGAAAATTCCTTTATTTCGTTATCCAGGCTGCTGCTAATATAATTAATAACTTCGCTATCAACGTTTTCCAATACCCGATCTTTCATAGCATAAAGCTTTTCACTAATATCCTGCCAGCGCTTTTCTACCAGAATATCCTGCCAGGCCAGTGTTACCAGGATATCAGCAGCTTTTTCTTCGGTTTCCTTAATTTTTTCCTCTGCTTCAGCCAAACGTCTAAATAGCAGATTGTTATCTCCCCGGTAATCATTTTGTAAACGCTCCAATAATTCTGAGATATCCTGTAATATATTGCGTAATTTCAGGGTATTTTTTTGCATTCCCCCAACTACATCAGCAGAGAAGTTCTCCAACTCTCGTATAATTGCATCCTGGAATGATAATAGACCCCCCTCCAGGGTTTTTTCCATAATAACTGAAAATTGCTCTCCTAGCTTATATACATTGAAGTACTCACTAATATCTTCAATCTCATCCTCTTGCTGCAATTTAAGCTGCTGACCCAGTAATTTATATATGTAATCATAGAAAATATCCTTTTCTTTTTCGGTATCCTTCTTTAATTCTTCTACTTTACCCTGTAAAAAGTCACCCAGGTCCAGGAAGCTGTTCTCCTTATTTCTCCGCATGTTACTGACTATACCGTTAAGCAAAACCAAATTCTCCTGTATCTGTTTAGCTAGTTTGGATTTTTCATCGCTTAACGAATCTACCAGGTTTAATATTGAAGCAGTCTGACTGACGCACTCCTCAATCTGTTCCAGAAAACTATTTTCATCCTCCCAAAGCCATTCTAGACCTCTGGTAAAATCCTTGTTTAGATTCTCTATAATGGGGCTGGTTACTTCTTCAGCCTTTTGCGTAAATATCTCATCACATAAAGGTTTCATTTCATCCATCATGGCATCCAGTTCTGCTTTAAATTCAGGAGGAATTACATCTTCCACTACTAGCACCGTTCGTGCTTGGTTCTGAAAAAGCATAATACCCAGTATGGCTACTATTATAATGATAAATCCGGTCAGAAAAGAAAAGCCCCTGCTCAAGGCCAGAGCCGTACTAATGTTTAATATTAATAAAATCCATAATGCTATCCATAATTTAGTATTATTTTTAATACTATCTTTTATGGAATCTATAGAAAACAAATCATTTCACCTCAATGTATTTTATGTGATTAATATCGGTATATAGAAGGGAAAACTTGATGTATTTATGGGCCAGACATAAAAGCTTTCTTTCCAAATTAATCATATCATAGCCTTTGATGTCATAAAAAGAAAAAATTTCTTTAAAAATATTGTTTTTTGGCTGTAATAATTATTTTTTGTACCGCTATAAAAAAAGACTAATGCATTCATGCATTAGTCGAATGATTTATTATGCAATAATTTGCCGTTTAGTGGTAATGTGCTATGTTATGCCCCTTGCTTTGGACTATGGAGCTAGTTATTCATTATTAGAATCATAGTTAATGTGAATTGGCCAAGTTTAGCAACTGTTTATACCATCCCGAATCATTGAGGGATCTGCCCTATTTAACCTATAGTTGTCAAAGATTTAGTTTCCATAATATTCCGATGCATTACGGCATTATTAAGTGATGCCCTTTTGCATTATTCTGTTTCTCGAACCCCCCACGGGTGTTATGGTAATTATTAACAAGGCGATGTTCTAGCCATTATAACGGGACAAGCCTAATACTCAGGTTGGCATGTTTATTGCTTGAATATAGAGCAAGTGATTATCAATTTTAATTCGTAACCCCCTTAAATGTCATTATATATACTCGCTACTGCTCTATGATGGCAGGCAGGAAACCACCCTTTCTTGCTTTTAGGAATACCTGCCTCACTGAGTCGGGTAATCTTAAACCATCATGGAACAGTAGCACCCCTTTTTTTATCTTAATAGCCTGCGTCATGCTAAGCATCTCGCCAGGATGGGGTTACACATCAATTCTATCATAGATATCCTACATTGCGCTCATGAAAAATTATATAGATTAACAAGTTTTGAAGGGGGGGAACACATTTAACATCTCAAGTTAAAACTAACCGGAGAGGTTTAAGACATTTATTTGTTTGGAGGGAGGTTTAAATGGCTTACGAAAATCTATTATTAGAAACAGAAGGGGCCCTTGCCATTCTCTATGTAAACCGGCCCAAGGCTCTCAATGCCTTGAATAAGGATACTTTACTGGAGATGAAAGATGCCATTACCAGCATCAAGAACGATCCGGAGGTGGACGTTCTAATCGTTACTGGAGCAGGTGATAAATCCTTTGTAGCCGGTGCTGATATTGCTTTTATGCAAAGTCTCACTGCGGTTGAAGCAAGAGAATTTGGTGCATTAGGGCAGGAAGTCTTTCGCATGATTGAAGCTATGGAAAAACCGTCCATTGCTGCTGTTAATGGTTTTGCCCTGGGCGGCGGTTGTGAGCTAGCTATGTGTTGCGACTTCCGTATCGCTTCTTCCAAAGCCAAGTTTGGACAACCTGAAGTTGGACTGGGAATAACCCCGGGGTTTGGGGGTACTCAGCGTTTACCCCGCCTGGTAGGATCCGGTATGGCCAGGCAAATGTTATATACAGCCGACGTAATC
>JAAYCQ010000077.1 GCA_012729715.1 Syntrophomonadaceae bacterium | reverse complement strand
TATAAATTCCAGCTCATACATATCGCGGCTTACCTGCATATGCCTTAATACTAGTCCATTTTCTAAGACCGGCATGTGTCTCCTCCAATCTTCATTAAGTAAGGGGTGAGGAGTAAGGTACCTAATCATCCTTACTTCTCACCTGGCCGAACACGGGGACAGTCCCTCTGTTTCCTCTAGGGTTCCCGGCGAAACAGCAGGGACAGTCCCCATGTTCTCTATGTTCGCTTCAGGATATTCCCCGTGTTCCCTTCCCTAACGTCTGACGATAACTCACTATATTTCCCCTTATGCCCGACATATGATGACCAACAACTATTCTGCCAGATACTCCTGCAAGGATTCTACAGTTATATTTCTCTCCCCTTCCCGAATAACCTCCTGCATTACTTTAAGGGTATCCAGGGAAGTCAGGCAGGGGACATTCAGTTCTACCGCCGCCCGGCGAATATGAAATCCGTCACTAAATGGCTTACGCCCATGGGTAAGCGTATTGACCACAAAGTCTACCTGACCCTCGCGAATCAGGTCAACAATGTTAGGGTGTCCCTCTTTAAATTTATTTACCCTTTCCACCTTAACCCCGGCATCTTCCAGGGCTGTGGCCGTTCCCTCGGTAGCCAGCAGTTTAAATCCCATAGATGCAAATTCCTTCAGGATAGGTACGGCCTCTTCTTTATCTTTATCAGCAATAGTTGCTACGATAGTTCCTTGTACCGGTATTTCTACCCCTGCCGCTAAAAGTCCTTTATAAACTGCAGTTTTCAGCGATTTATCTATCCCCAGAACTTCGCCGGTAGATTTCATTTCCGGTCCCAGGGTTATATCCACCTGCTCCAGTTTGGCAAATGAAAATACCGGAACCTTGACCGTATAATATTCCGGTTGTGGCTGTAAACCTCCCCGGTAACCACAATCAGCCAGGCTCCTGCCTAGAATTATTTGCGCAGCCAATTTAACCAGGGGAATGCCGGTAACCTTGCTGATAAACGGTATAGTACGACTGGAACGGGGGTTTACCTCCAGAACATAAAGCTCGTTCTCATACTCTACGAACTGAATGTTAATCAACCCTTTAACCTCTAATTCCAGAGCCAGTTTAGTAGTATAATCTACTACCTTATCCTTAATCTGCGGGCTTAAATCATAGGCCGGGAAAACCGCCATACTATCACCGGAGTGAACCCCAGCCCGTTCAATATGCTGCATTATTCCTGGTATCAGTACTTCAGTACCATCAGCCACCGCATCCACTTCAATTTCCTTACCCAACAGGTACTTATCTACCAGTACCGGGTGCTCTGAGGTAACCTTCACAGCAGTCTTCATGTACTGCCTGATTTCTTCCTCATTGTAGACTATTTCCATGGCCCGTCCCCCCAGGACATAAGAGGGACGTACCAGCACCGGATAGCCGATGGCATCAGCTACCTTTACCCCATCTTCAACTGAAAATACGCTCTTTCCTGGTGGCCGGGGAATGCCTAGTTTCTCAACCATGGAGTCAAAACGCTCCCGGTCTTCGGCCCGGTCAATGCTATCATTGGATGTTCCCATTATATTTACCCCGGATTTGCTAAGGGGATTGGCTAAATTTATGGCGGTCTGGCCACCAAACTGCACTATGACCCCTTCGGGCTGCTCCTCATCGATTATATTCATAACATCTTCATAGACCAGGGGTTCAAAGTAGAGGCGGTCGGAAGTATCAAAATCAGTGCTCACCGTTTCTGGGTTATTGTTGACGATAATAGCTTTTACGCCTGCTTCCCGCAGGGCCCATACGCAGTGTACGGAGCAATAGTCAAACTCTACCCCCTGGCCGATGCGAATGGGTCCGGAGCCGATAACTAGTACTTTACGAGCCTCGGGGTCATGCAGGGCCTCGTTTTCGTCTTCATAACAGGAGTAAAAATAAGGGGTCTGAGCGTCAAACTCGGCGGCACAGGTATCCACCAGTTTGTAGGTGGGGACTACTCCCATTTCCCGTCGCAAGCTGCGTACATCCGCTTCCTTTAACCCCTTGATAACCGCGATTTCACTATCGGAAAAGCCCAGCTTTTTAGCTTCCTTCAGAGTATCAGTATCTAATTCCAGAACTTGAAGGCGCAAGGAAAAGTCGATAATGTTTTTGATTTTCTTTAAGAAATATTTGTCTATGCGGGTAATTTCCCATATTTCCTCAATAGAAAAACCACGGGTAAAGGCTTCGGCTACTATAAAGATACGCTCATCATCCGCTTCCTGGAGGCGGTCGCGCAGGGACTGGTCACTGCTCCCTACAAGTTCCGGCAGGCGCAGTCCTAACAGGCCGATTTCCAGGGAACGAATCGATTTTAAGAAGGCGGCTTCAAAACTACGGTCAATAGCCATAACCTCACCAGTAGCCTTCATTTGAGTACCCAGACGGCGGTCCCCAAATACGAATTTATCAAAAGGCCAGCGCGGTACCTTCAGCACCACATAATCTATAGTAGGCTCAAAACAAGCGGTAGTTTTACCGGTAACCATATTAGGTATTTCATCCAGGTTATAGCCCAGCGCAATTTTGGTAGTTACCCGGGCTATTGGATAGCCGGTGGCCTTCGAGGCCAGCGCGCTGGAGCGGCTTACCCGCGGGTTTACTTCTATCACATAGTATTTCTTGCTGAAGGGGTCCAGGGCAAACTGAACGTTACAGCCCCCGGCAATATTTAATTCCCGGATAATTTTTATGGAGGCAAAACGCAGCATTTGATACTCTTCATCAGTTAGAGTCTGGGCCGGAGCAACCACTATACTGTCTCCGGTATGAATGCCTACGGGGTCGATATTTTCCATACTGCAAATGGCAATGCTGTTATCATTGGCATCGCGCATAACCTCAAACTCAATTTCCTTAAATCCGGCCACACTACGCTCAATCAAAACCTGCTTTATGGGACTGCTCTTTAAACCCTTGTTGACAATCCGGCTTAATTCTTCTTCATTATGAGCACTGCCCCCGCCGGTACCTCCCAGGGTATAAGCCGGGCGTATAATCAGGGGATAGCCTACCTTATCGGCAAAGCGCAGGGCCTCCTTAATCGAATGCACGATATCGCTTTCCGGTATGGGCTCACCTATCTTCTGCATGGTGGTTTTAAAGGCCTCCCGGTCTTCCGCCCGGTGAATAGCATCCAATGACATGCCCAAAATGGGCACTCCACATTCCTTGAGCACTCCCTCGCGGTCCAGGGCCAGAGCCAGGTTAAGTCCTGCCTGCCCCCCTAGATTAGCGAGAATTCCATCCGGTTTCTCTTTCTGTAAAATCTTTTTAACCGTGTCAACAGTCATAGGTTCGATATAGACCTGGTCAGCTATATTAGTGTCGGTCATTATAGTAGCCGGGTTGCTGTTTAAGAGTATTACCTTAATACCCTCTTCCTTGATAGCCCGGCAAGCCTGAGTACCGGCGTAATCAAATTCAGCCGCCTGGCCGATAACGATAGGGCCAGAGCCAATAACCAGAACCTTCTTCAAATTCTCTTTAAGCGGCATAAGTATTCCTCCAACTGGCTTTTTTAGAGTGAGGCGTGAGGGGTAACCTCATTATTTAATCTGCGTAAATCATAATGAATCTGCGGTTATCTGCGTCAACAAATTTCTCTCACATCATGCTCACAAAGTCGTCCAGGAAGAATCCGGTTTCGCTGTATCCGGGATAGCCTTCCGGGTCAAACTGTACTGAAAATACCGGCAGTTCCAGGTGATTAATACCCTCTATGCTATTATCATTCAGGCTTCTCATACTTACATCCACCTTCGTTCGGTCCAGCGAAGTTTCATCTATACAATAGCCATGATTCTGAGTGGTAATGTATATACGGTTATTTTTAAAATGGCGTACCGGGTGATTAGTTCCGCGGTGGCCAAAATCCAGCCTACTAATGTTGGCGCCCAGAGCCAGAGCAATTACCTGGTGCCCCAGGCCAATACCAAAGAGCGGTTTTTTACCCAGCAACGCGCGGCAGGTGGCAACAGCATAGGAAACTGCCCGGGGGTCGCCGGGACCATCGGAAATTAGTACTCCGTCGGGATTCAGGTTCAGGATTTCTTCGGCGTTGGCATCAGCGGGTACAGTGAGCACTTCGCAATCCCGCCGGACCAGGGAATCGATTACCCCTCTTTTAGTACCCAAATCCAGCAAAACTACCTTTTTACGGCCATTACCAAACTTCATAATATTACGGCGGGTGACATAGCGTACCAGATCACCCTGTAATTCTTCAGAGGCCATTTTCGCTTTCCTTACCAGCCAGTTCATCTGCTTCGGGCTGTCGGTTATTACCCCGCCCAAGGCCCCTTCATTACGAATAACCCTGGTCAAGGCGCGGGTGTCGACTTCGGTTAAAACCGCTATTTCACTGCGATTTAAGAAAGTTATAAGGTCTAATTCCATTTCATAATGGCTGGGAAAATCGGTAGCTTCTCTCAGGACCAGCCCTTTCACGGCAGCAGTCTGGGAGGCAAAGCTTTTTTCGTTAAATCCCACATTACCTACTAAAGGATACGTCATAACTACTATTTGACCATAATACGAGGGGTCGGTAATTATGTCCTGGTAACTGATCATAGCAGTGCTAAAGACTACCTCGCCACTGGCCATAAGGCAGTCATTAAGCAGCTTACCGGTAAACACCCTGCCATTTTCAAGAACTAAGTACCCTTTCATCATTATCATCTCCTAGAAGTTCTTAGGAAAATAGACACTGAATACACTGATTCCTATGAATAACACTGATCTTATATTGATGGACCATGGGGAGACCATGGGGACAGTCCCCATGGTCTTCAACTTTCCGCGTCCTTCCGCGTCTAATCCTATCCCACAATCTGCCCCTCACGGGCTACAATTTTCCCGGAACGGATGGTCATGTAGGGCCATCCCTTTAATTCCCTGCCACCAAAGGGCGTATTCTTACCCTTGCTGTAAAATTTAGCTGGGTCAACGGTTTTCACCATATTGGGGTCGAGCAAGGTTACATCGGCCACCCTGCCAGGAGTAAGAGTACCCCGGTCCAGACCCAGAATCTCTGCCGGTCCGGTGGTAAACAAACTAACCATTCTCTCTATATCCAGTATCCCCGGATTAACCAGTTCATTCATTATTAAAGCCACCGCAGTCTCCAGCCCGGAAATACCCGGGGAAGCTAGAACATATTCACAGTCCTTGCTTTCCAGGTGATGGGGAGCATGGTCGGTAGCAATACAATCGATAACACCTTCATTCAGGGCCTCTCTTAAAGCCTCTATATGTTCCCAGGGGCGCAGGGGAGGGCTCACCTTGGTATTGGCGTCATAAGTACCCACGGCTTCATCACTTAAAACCAGATGATGAGGAGTTACCTCACAGGTGACCTTAATTCCCTCTTCTTTGGCTTCCCTGATTAAGTCAACTGCTCCCATAGTGGAAATATGGCATACATGCAAATGTCCCCCAGTTAGCCGGGCCAGCATAATATCGCGGGCAATCGCCACTTCTTCCGCTTCCGCCGGTATCCCTTTAAGCCCGTATATTATGGAATAATACCCTTCATGCATCTGGCCATCACGGGAGAGATTCAGGTCCTCACAATGGGCCAATACCGGAAGAGAAAACATCTTGGCATACTCCAGCCCATTACGCATAACATCAGCCCGCATTACTGGACTGCCATCATCGGAAACTGCTATACAGCCGGCCGAGACCAGCTCAGCCATTTCACTTAATTCATTTCCGGCCCGGCCCCGGGTTATGGTGCCGATAGGTAATACATTGGTCAGACCAGTTTTGCGAGCTCTTTCCCGGATGAAACTGGCAATGGCAGCATTATCAATGGCCGGTTCCGTATTAGGCATGCAGCATACGGTGGTAAATCCCCCGGCAGCAGCCGCTTTGGAGCCTGAGGTGATATCCTCCTTATACTCCAGACCCGGTTCCCTAAGGTGCACATGCATATCAATAAATCCTGGACAAACTAACTTGTCCTTAGCATCTATAACTTCGGCAACGTCATCTGCCAGGTTATTTTCCACGGCCACAATCCGGCCTTCATCCACCAGTATATCCATAATTGCATTCAGGCCATTGGACGGGTCTATTACCCTTCCCCCTTTAATTAGCAATCTCATCTTTTGCCCCCCCCATCATCAAGAACAAAAGCGCCATCCGTACTGCAACTCCGTTGGTAACCTGTTCGTTTATTACTGCTACATTACTGTCTGCTAATTGACTGGATATCTCCACTCCCCGGTTCATAGGTCCGGGATGTAAAACTAACACATCGTCTTTGGCCCGCAGCAAATGCTCAGGGGATAGCATATAAAGGTCAGCATATTCATCCAGGCTGGGGAAAAGACCCAACTGTTGGCGTTCACGTTGAATGCGCAGGACATTGATTACGTCTACTCCATTCAGGGCCTCATCCAGATTGTAATAACGTTTTACCCCCAGCTTTTCAATTTCCGGAGGCATCAGGGTGGAAGGTCCCACCACCCGCACTTCACAGCCAAATTTACTTAAACCATATATATTAGAGCGGGCCACCCGACTATGCAGGATATCACCTACTATCGCTATTTTCAAATTATCCAGAGAGCCCTTCTTCTCTTTAATACTAAACATGTCCAAAAGCGCCTGGGTAGGATGCTCGTTGGCCCCATCGCCGGCATTTATTATCCGCATTCTCGTGTTGCGGGCAACATAATGGGGGGTTCCGCTCATAGAATGACGCATCACCATGAGGTCAAACCCCATTACCTCAATAGTTTTGATGGTATCCCTGAGACTTTCCCCTTTTAGCACACTGCTGGTATTTACGGTCAGATTTACCGTATCCGCACTTAAATATTTCCCTGCTATCTCAAATGAGGTGCGGGTTCGGGTGCTAGGTTCGTAAAAAACCGTCGCCAGGGCTTTCCCCCGCAGGGTGGGTACTTTCTTTATATCCCGTTTAATAATGTCTTTCATGGGCAGGGCGGTATTTAGGATTAGTTCGATATCTTCCCGGTTCAATTCACGTAGTCCCAGCAAATCCTTGGTCTGTTCAAATCCCACTGTAGCGCCTCCTCCTGATTTTATAGCTTACCACCATTAACTAAAAATTACGCAGCCATCAAAAAAGCCTTCCTTACATTTAGCAAGGAAGGCCTGCCTTCTCCGGTAGCTTTTCCCTTGCCAGCCTCTCGGGACTAGATTAAAGGGTTCCTATTCCTATGTTTTTACTATTTCTTGAATAACCACTTCGTCTTTAGAATCAATCTCCTTCACCCGAACTGCTATTTCTTCCAGGTGCGAGGTAGGTACGTTTTTTCCGATAAAATCGGCCTTGATAGGCAACTCCCGGTGCCCTCTATCTATAAGGACTGCCAGCTGTATGGATTTTGGCCGTCCCAGGTCTATTAACGCATCCAAGGCTGCTCGAACGGTGCGACCGGTATACAAGACATCATCCACCAGTACAATAGTTAAACCGTTTATATCAAAATTCACTTCGGTGCGGTGCACCAGCGGTTGCGATGCCAGGGTAGTCAAATCATCCCGGTAAAGGGTAATGTCCAAAATTCCAACCGGGACACTTATTCCCTCGATTTCTTCAATACGAGCCGCCAATCTTTGGGCCAGGGGACCTCCACGCCTACGGATACCAACGACTGCCACATCTTCTATGCCCTTGTTACGCTCAATAATCTCATGGGCTATACGAGTAAGGGCCCTTTTTATGCCCATCTCGTCCATTATGACATTTTTATCACGCAGCTGCACGGCTATCCCTCCTTATTGTAGGTACAAAAAAACCTGCCCCGGCCTTCAAGCCATAAGCAGGCTAACATCAAGCTGCATCCTTGCTAGCCTCCCGGGCCAACTTAAAGGTCTCAAATAAGTGTAATAAATTGAAAACCATATGTCAACAAAAAATCTACAGGCGCAGGGAGGTCAAAATTTCTTGAAAATACTCGGGCAGGGGGCTGGTAAATTCGAGGTATTTACCGGTACGGGGATGATTAAAACCTAAAAGGTGGGCATGCAGAGCCTGCGAATCCAGGTTGAAATGCTTTTTCCCGGAGCCATACAGGGGGTCTCCCACTACCGGGTGTTTAATATAGGCAAAATGCACTCTAATCTGGTGGGTGCGGCCGGTTAAAAGTTCCACCTTAACCAAACTGTAATTATGGTAACGCTCCAGCACCTGATATTTACTGATAGCAGGCCGGCCATTAGCAATTACCGCCATCTTCTTACGGTCCACTTTACTTCTGCCAATAGGAGCATCAATAGTACCCAGGTTTTCCTTAATGGTACCGTGTACCAGTGCGATATACTCCCGTTTGATACTATGATCCTTAATCTGGGCGGCCAAACTGCGATGGGCAACGTCATTCTTGGCCACTACCATTACACCGGAAGTATCCTTATCCAAACGGTGGACAATGCCAGGCCGGATTTGACCGTTTATACCGGAAAGGTCCTTAATATGAAAAAGTAGTGCGTTTACCAGGGTATAATCCCAATTACCATGGGCTGGGTGCACTACCAGACCTTTAGGCTTATTTATAACTGCCAGGTCCTCATCCTGGTATATGATTTCCAACGGGATATCCCGGGGCACTAACTCTAACACCTGCGGCTCCGGGATTTCTATACTGATTTCGTCCCCTTCCCGCACATGATAGCTGGCCTTTTGCCTGGCTCCATTAACCAGCACCTGGCCCTCATTTATTAAACTTTTAACTACTGAGCGGGAAAGCTGCTCCACCTGCTCGGCTACAAATACATCCAGCCTTTCCCCGTCCATTTCTTCCGCAACTATAATTAACTCATTCTGAGGCACGATGCTCACCTTTTTCATCCCATAATAATTTAATAACCAGTAATATGGCACCGCATACTATTGCCATATCAGCAATATTAAATACCGGCCACCAGCCCAGGTCAAAAAAATCTACTACATAATTAAGGCGCAGCCGGTCCAGCAAATTCCCAATAGCTCCGGCCATAATCAGACCAAAAATCACCTGCATGGTAACCGGCAAACGTTGCTTGCTATTTATGACCACCAATATTATCATAACCAGTATGGCACATAAAAAAAATAACCAGGAGTGCCCCTGCAAAATCCCAAAAGCTGCCCCCTGGTTTTGCACATAAGTCAGCCATAGAACCTTATTCCAAATTACCCGGCTCTCCCCCGGGGCAAAATTATTTACTATCCATAACTTGGACAGTTGATCAATTACCAAAACCAGCAGGGTTGTCAGCCAGAAGCGCATTTACTGTCCTCCTCAAGATAACCGTAAAACATTTACTATTTTACGTCAGTTACGGCCAGAATACAACTAAACACGCCCAAGGCAATCTTATCAGGCACGCTCGCAAGCAAAGCTTCCCCGCTGTCTCTAACTTGTGATGTAGCATTTTAGCACATATAATTAAACTAGCAATTAGAAATGGATATAGAGGAAATTATTATGGAAGAAATGAAAGAACAGATACTCAACTTAATAAAACAGGAGCAATGGAACCAAATAAGGCAGTTGGAATGGGGCGATTATCTCATACCAGATGTGGCCTCGCTGTTAATCGACTTAAATAAATCCGAAAGGGTAATATTATTTCGCCTCCTGCCCCGTCCAGTGGCAACAGACGTTTTTTCCTATTTGGAAAAAGAAGACCGCAACTCCTTGTTAAAAGATTTGACCAATGAAGAAACCCGCTATCTCCTAACCAACCTTCGTCCGGACGATAGAACAGCATTGTTTGAGGAGCTGCCCGGTCAGGTTACCCAGCGATTGCTTAACCTGTTAAGCCCGGAAGACATGAAAGAGGCCCGGCTATTGTTGGGCTATCCGGAAGAAAGTGTAGGGCGGCTAATGACTCCCGAATATGTAGCGGTAAGGCCGCAGTGGACCATTCAGGAGGCCATCAATCATATCCGGGTAAAAGCTCGTAACAGCGAAACTCTACATACTATTTATATTACCGATAAATCCTGGAAACTTCTGGATTCGCTGGAACTTTCGCGTTTTATTTTGGCCGATCCCCAGGATACAGTGGAAACCATCATGGATAACTCATTCGTTAGCCTCAGCGCCTTCGACGACCGCGAGATGGCAGTTAGAGCTATGCAGAAATATGACGTGTTTTCCCTGCCGGTAGTAGATTCAGGGGGGATACTCCTGGGCCTGGTTACATTTGACGACGTTATGGACGTGGCCGAGGAAGAAGCTACCGAAGACTTTCATAAAACCGCAGCCGTAACCCCGCTTAAGGCCAGCTATCAGGAATCCAGCATCAAAGACCTGGTAGGAAAAAGAATTACCTGGTTAATCGCCCTGGTTTTGATAAGCTTGTTTTCCGCAGGAATTATAGCTATATATGAAGAAACTCTGCAAACCGTTATAGTTCTTGCCATATTTATCCCCCTGCTGCTGGGCAGCGGCGGTAATGCTGGTGCGCAGGCCTCTACCCTGATGGTACGTGCCATTGCCACTAGTGATGTACATATAAATGAATGGCTGGAAGTCTTTTTAAAGGAGCTGATGGTAGGCTTATTACTGGGATTACTCATGGGAATTATCGGCTTGATATTCGGCTCCCTGCGGGGGGGCTTCGAGATTGGCTTAATCGTAGGCCTGACCATGTTAACCGTTGTTTTAGCTGCCAACTTAATCGGGGTAATGCTGCCCTTCCTGCTTACCAAAATGGGATTGGACCCGGCCGTAGCCAGCAATCCCCTGATAACCTCGATAACCGACGTCTTAGGCCTCCTCATCTACTTCGCCATCGCCGCTATGGTGTTGGGGGGACTGTAACCATAATATGTCCATATGTCCGGGGACAGGCACCAGGTACTTGCCCAAAATGCACTCCCTAACTTATTTCTCGACCTGGCAGAGTATAAAGCAATATTTTCATGAAACTATTTTCATATCTGGGACGTATAAGTAATAGTACGATACAGTTCTTTGCAGCAGGAGGCAAGCATTGTTTGAAGCATCAAATATTATATCTCCCAATCAAATAAAAAAATGCTATATGCCGGGATTAGATGGATTGAGGGCACTTTCGGTTTTAGCGGTTATTGCCTATCATTTAAAACTCTCCTGGGCGCCGGGAGGCCTGTTGGGAGTCGGTGTTTTCTTCACCTTGTCCGGGTACCTCATAACCGACCAATTAATGATGGAGTGGCACAAAACCAGGCGGCTTGATCTAAAAAATTTTTGGCTTCGCCGGGTGCGCAGGCTCTTGCCGGCCGTGTTCTTCATGCTATTTATGGTGTCCCTCTGGTTATATTATTTTGATCAACCAAGGCTTATATCTCTTCGGGGGGACTTCTTATCAGCGATATTTTACTTTAACAACTGGTGGCTTATCTTTCATAAGGTATCCTATTTTGAGAGCTTTGGCCCCCTCTCTCCCATTGGACACCTGTGGTCGCTGGCCATTGAAGAACAGTTTTATATCCTGTGGCCATTATTGTTAGTCCTTATATTGCGCCTGGTTCCCAGGCGAGGTTCACGGACCCTGATTATCCTGATCGGGGCAGCTGCTTCAGCGGTAGCTATGGCATTAATTTATCAGCCAGGAACTGATCCCAGTCGGGTTTATTACGGAACCGATACCCGGGCTTTCGCTTTACTCATTGGGGCCGCTTTGGCCATGATCTGGCCAAGCTGGGACCAGCCTAACAAGATACCTGGTAAATCGCCAATTATGTTAGATCTCCTGGGGGGAGGAAGCCTGCTGGCTATCTTCCTGATGATTGGGTACACCAACCAGTATGATCCATCGCTATACCAGTACGGCCTGGCAATATTCGCTATCTTATCTGCAATTGTCATAGTCCCCCTGACCCATCCGGCCACCATGCTATCCAGGATTCTAGGATGTAAACCGCTGCGCTGGCTGGGGGTTCGTTCATATAGTATATATCTATGGCATTTTCCTATAATAATCCTGACTAATCCAACCGTAGAGACCGGGGGTTTAAATATTGGCAGAGTTGTACTTCAGTTAGCATTGATCATAATAATGGCCGATATTTCCTGGAAATATATTGAGGAGCCAATCCGAAGGGGTGGCCTGAGAAAGTTGTGGAAAAGACCATCTGCTCAAACTATTAAACCCAGATTTGCTTTAATTATGGTCATAGCGTTGCTGGATCTTATGATTCTACCCGGCTTTGTTACCCCCCAGGGTAAGTCATCAGCATCTGCAGAAAAAACATTTATTAAAGCTCCATCAGTGATGGGGTCGCAGGTATCCATGCCTTCCAGCGATGCCCAACAAAAGGCAGATAATATCCCCGGCCAAAAGCCACCGCTTAAAACTGAACCATCTGAAGTTCGTAGTGGCGAGGGTATTACCGCAATAGGCGATTCAGTTATGTTGGGTGCCGCTCCGTATTTGGAAAAGGTACTTCCCGGTATTATTGTTGATGGTGAGGTAGGTCGGCAAATCTACCAGGCCCAGGATGTAGTCAATCGCCTTAAAGAGGAAGGCAAGCTGGGTAATATAGTGATAATTGAATTAGGCAGCAACGGACCATTTAGTGAAAAGCAGATGACCTCATTATTAGCTTCGCTGGGGAATGATAAGAAAATTGTGTTGGTAAACACGCGTGTTCCCCGAGCTTGGGAAAGTACCGTTAACTCGGATCTGCAGAAGATAGCTGCCGAAATGCCTAATACGACCCTGGTGGACTGGTTTAGTGCCAGCCAGGGTCATGATTCATACTTCAATCCTGATGGGGTTCACCTGACCCCGGAGGGAGCCGAATATTATGCTGCTATGTTAAGTCAGGCTATCTATGAGGATGATAAGTGATTGCGAGGATACCGAAGAAGCAGCTGTAAAAACGCTGGATATTTCACCATAACATTACCTGAGCCTGTTTCAGTCCGGGTGGGCAGGAAATTCTCAGTTGTGAGAAACTTTAGGGGAGTATGCAAGAGCAGATAAATAATTACTCAGGTAAATAGATATGTCCGGGGACTGTCCCCGGACATATTTGCTATAATGGATATATACAGCTTAGAAGGAGTTGTTGATGGTGGAATTTATTCAGCAGGCATTAACTAATCCGATGATTATGTATCCACTCCTCATCTGGTCTATATTCTGGAAAGGCCTGGCCCTGTGGAGATCAGCCCGCATGAACCACAAAGGCTGGTTTATTGCCCTATTAGTAATTAACACCGTAGGTATATTTGAAATAATTTATCTGGTTGCTACCAGAGACCGCTATCATTTTTTAGAGGGTATAAGGTAACTGTCAACAAAGCCTTAGGAAAGCTACTTCCGGTTTTTAAACAGTCCTAAACCCAGGCCTTTGATTTTTTGCCTTTTTCGCCAGGTTAGACAATCCTAATTCATTCCAAGATACAATTTTATGGCGTCATGGATTTGTTCCCTTAACTCGGAGTTCTTAACTTTCCCACAAACAGCTCCTAATCGCTCCTTGGATATTGAGCGAATTTGATGGGCCATTGCAATCGAATCCTTATCCAAACCAGTTTCTTTTCCTGGCAAGTGTATCTCGGTGGGGTATATTTTCCTGCCCTGTTTCATTGAAGTGATTGACAATACCGTTACCACTGGCAGAGCCCTGTTTACCGGTTCAGTAGATACCACCAGTACCGGGCGGGTACCTGATTGTTCTGAGCCCTTGGTGGGGTCGAGATTAACCCAGAATATATTCCATTGATATTCCTTTACCATGATAAATCCCCTTCCCGGTCAATAGCTTCAAAATCCCTCATGCTCTCGGTCAGGTCATCCATGAACATAGTATCGTTAATCGCTTCTTCCATGGACTTTTGCAGGACTTCTTGTTCTAATGTCTCCAAATAGAGTTCAATGCTCTTGCGTACAAATGCGTTTTTCGAGGGTTCAATCTTCTGCTGAACATACCAGGTCATTTTCCCAATTAAATCTACCGGTAGGTTAAAAGTAACTTGCTTGTTACCACTCATCGCGTTACCCCTCTTTCTAGTATGGTTAATATTTATTGTACTATATGCAAGTAAATACAACAATATTTACATTGAATTATTATATACCATAACGTTAGCCGGTGATTAATTGAGTACTCTAACTTACTATATAGTTATACGAGGCTCGATAGATAATTTTTGTAGCTGTTTTATGTTAATTGACTTCTACATCTGGTATGATATTCCTTTTAAGTAAAACCAATTAAAGGGACGCTTACAGGAACTAGTTTCGAAAGCTATTCCCCTACCCTGTAAATGGTATATTTTTCAATCAACTTGGATATAATGTTGGAAATAAATACATAGGAGGTTGAGTCTGTGGTAATTTCTTTATCTGATTTTGAGAGTATGTCCGATAAAGACAAGCGCAAAATCCTTGAGGAACTTAAAAATGAAATAGGAGTAAGCGGCATAGCAAAGACTTGGGAGATATCCAGAACAAAAGTATACAACATGCTTCATGCTTTCAATGTCCCGGTAGATTCCAGAAGGGGAAGGCAGCCAAAGGACAATAAAACATCACCGGACAAAGAATTAGATAAACCTGTTCTAAAAAAGAGTTCTAATAACAACCAAGCTAAGCAAGAAAATAATATTAACAGTTGTGAACCCTCATTAGAACCCGAAGAAAAAACAGATGAAACAAAGTTTTCTTTTTACCTGGATACTCAGGGGACTGGCACATTCGTTAGTGAAACACTACAATTGTTAATTGCCTCCGGGAAACTGTCTAACTCCGTACTTCGCTTAAATATAAGTATTGAAGAAATGTAAGGGCGTAAAGCCCTCTTTTTTTTGCAATAATCTCAATAAGGAGAAACGATTTGCCCGGGTAAAAGCAGGCGTATCGGAGTTAGATTGGGCAGTCAAAATGGTAGCAAGGTAAAAGAGTGATTCCTTATCGTGGTATTTGACCGTGAGAAATTAGCGGTAGGAATGAATAGTCCAGAACCGGGAGGCCTTTGCCTTTACGGATAAACTGGTGGGTAATAACGGAGTCGTTTATGACACGGCCGGAACTCTGAAGGGCGGCAGGCGGGTGTGGATGCTGGCACGAATGGAATCCCAAACTGTGCTCGGTGATGAGGTCGTTCCCTACCTGCTCTTTTCCAATGGCCATGATGGCCGCCATGCGGTGCGAGTGGCTATCACTCCGATAAGAGTAGTATGCAATAACACATTAAACCTGGCTCTGAGCAAGGCACATCGTTCCTGGGCCACTATGCATATTGGACAACTGGATAAGAAATTCGAGGAAGCATCCCGTACCCTGGGCCTGGCCTATGATTACATGAAGCAACTTAACCGCACAGCGGAGAAACTAATTAAGGTCAACATTAATGAGAAACGCCTGCAGATGCTGGTTGAGAAGGTTCTTCCACTACCCAATGATGAGAGCAAACATGGAATTAAGTTGGTCGCGGATTTTATCTTATCCACAGCAAGGGGTAAAGTTTACCTGGTTAACTTATAGAGCGCATATTGGTCTAGTGAAACTCCTTCTCTTTCGGCTTCTAACTCCAACCTCATGTGCAGAGATTTAGGAATCCTTACTACAAACTTGCCGCTATAAGCCTCCTGGTTGGCAGGACGCGGTATTTCCAGGTTGTTTTCAAGTTTAGTCTCAATATACCCCTCCAGGGCTTCATTCAGGTTATTATACAGTTCATCCAGTGTATCCCCTGTACTTTGACAACCATCCAGTTCCATTATCCTGCCATAAAAATAATGTCCGCTTTCATCATTTATTTCCTGAATAATCCTGGTATAAGGCAGTTTTATATAATCTTCTACTTGCATAAATACTACCCCTTTCTGAATTATTGGGAATAGGTGTTCAGAACAAACTATTGATTATAGCCTAAATTATAGCACAAATGCCATAATCGTTAATTTATTGCTGCAAATCTTTATGTTGCCATGTGTCCCTTAAAACTTATAAAAGACCCGGCTCACACCAGGTCTTTCACGCTAAATTACTCCTAACCCTCAAAAAACTATCTTCTCCACCTTAACCCCGCTCGCCGTCCAGTACTGGTCTTTCACCCACTGGTGAAAGGGCACCGGGTCGTAGGTGTCGGTGGGGTCATCCAGAGCAGTTCGGGCCTCCTCCATGCTGTAAAAGGTATTGGCCAGTTCGCAGACCATAACCTGATCATCCTGCATCTCGGCGTAAAGAGCGGCAAAGGTTCCTGGTTCTATATTATCGGCATTGATGATTACCTCCAGGCGCTGTCCCAACTTGCTTAGTTCGCACTGCAGATTTTCCCGCAGCCAGGTTATAAACAGCGGTAACGTCATTTTCTTAGGTATCTGCACATCAACCATCCTTTCTATTCAGCATTCTTAACTCTAACAGGGAAAGCACAGATGCATTCCCTTAAATCGGCTATGGCTTCGGTAAGTTTGACCAGTTTGCTTTCTATCCGAATCAGCAGGTAGGCTGCCACCGCAATAGGGAATCCCACATTGGCGATAAAGCCGGTCAGGCTGGTCATGTCTTCCATCGCTTCACTTCCTTTCTGATTGGTTTAATAAAAAACGGGCAGGAAGGTCCCGCCCGTTTGGTGAATCGGCCTAGGCCAGATCGAAATTTGCAACATCCCTGCTTATTACTCTAGCACCCACTTTGCCGTTAAGGTTGCCAGTCTTGGTTTCAAAAATGTTTTTGGCAATTATTGAATCCATAGTGTTGTTAATATTAGTAGCAGTAACATCTGCCCGTATATCGTATACTCTCATACGATGAGTACGGCCCAGTTCAGTAGCAAAATCCATCTCCAAAGTTCTCTGAATAGCCATTTTCTACCCCCCTTTCAAAATTAATATTCTTTCCCTAATTCCTACTGATTAATAAGCTCCACAATATCCCGGCGTTGTACGGCTATGTTGTTCTTATCCTGCAGGTCAAGCAGTTCCTGAGCGATAGCGTAGATATTATCGTTGCTGGCTTCAGGTTTTACCCGCTTAAAGGAACGGTTAACGAAAAGCTGCTTACCGCCGGCTCCAATTCCGCCATCCATGACCAGGACCAGATCAGTAGAAATGGTGGTTGCATTAACTGCCATTCTTGTGCACCTCCTTTCGCAATTTCTAACCTTAATATTAATGTCCGTACATTTGTTCTTTGTTTGGGAAAGGTTCTGTTTTCGTGCAATGTATAATGTGGCCTGGCAGGTGGATTATCGGGCGGGAGGTGCCTGGGAGTTGGCTAAAGTATTAGCACGATCAGCCCCCGGTCTGTTATTAGTCCACGCTTCCAGGCGCGTACACCTTTTTCCCTGGTTTAATCCCCACCAGGCAGAATGGAATATGCTAATTATAAATACCAGATAATATTTATAATTTTTACAAAATAAACAGGATTTCCCCATTTATGTGACGAATTCTATTTATGTTGCAAATTGGAACTGATTAATCCGGGGGGTGAGTTTAAGAATTTAAAAAATACCAACAAGGAGGAGAAATTATACAGTGAAGATTGCAAGTTTGATCCTGGGAATACTGGGGGGTATTGCCGGCCTGATTGCAGCCACTCTTGCATTGGGAGTAGGCGGACTAGGTGCAGCTTTTGATGCTGAAGGAGCCGGCACGGTTATTGGTTTGGGGTGGAGTGCATTCCTTTTTGCATTAATTGCCATAGTTGGCGGAGCTTTAGCTATTGCTAAACCTAAAGTATCAGGATGGATGCAATTAATAGCCTGTATTGGCGGACTTATTTCAATTAGTGCATTCTGGACAGTATCATTTATTTTATTGCTTATGGGCACTATCTTTGCATTTGTTGGTGCTAAACAGGACAAAAATATTATTGCTCAAAATATATAGCGGGCTAATAGTTTGAGTTCAAAACAGCAACAGTTGGATTTCGGTATTTTAACATTTAATTTTGCAGTTATAAACATTCTTCTGCCTATTATCATTGGTGGTTTTATTTACCTTATTCGTCCCGGCAGCGTACTTATGTTTGAATGGTTTAAATCTATTGGGATACCGGGTGACTGGATAGTTGTTTTAAGAAATCATTTAATTATTGTGACCGGCACTTTGCCTGATTGGGTTGGTAATTATTTACCCGATGCACTCTGGATGTATTCGTTCTCATGTTTTATTGGTGGATTATGGTATAAGAAATCAAGGCTATTTGAAGTCTTTTGGTTTTCCGTGGTAATGACAGTCGGGATTGGATTCGAAATTGCACAGCTTTTTCAATTTATCCCCGGGACTTTTGATGTTATAGACATAATTACTTATTTAATTGCTGCTTACATATCAAGAATTGTTATTGGTTATACAGGGAGGTTTTATATATGAACAGACATTTTTTAAAAATATTAATTACTTTAGTTGGAATATGTCTCTTTGCTGTGTTTGCCTTAGGCAGCGGGAGCGGAGAGCCTTCCGATGTATCTACAGGAAGCAATGATTCCAAATCTTCTTCATCTGAAAAGGCAGTCCAGCCATTCAAAGTTGCAGCTGATTATGAGGGTAACTTTGGCGGATTAAGCCTCAAAATCGCAGAGATTCAAATTGAAGAAAATAGAATATTAGTTGGGATGACAATTACCAACAATTCAGGTTCAACGTTAAGTTTTTATCCTGATCAGGGAAATGTTGTGATCGGAAATATGCAGCTTGATGCCAATATGTTCGGTGGTGAAGGCGATGCTTCCGGAGAAATTCAACCTGGAGTACAAAAATCAGCTGTGATTCATTTTGACGTACCAAAAGGTCAGGCTCTTACCCCCAGTGAGGTTAAAGAAGTACGACTACACTTTGGCGATGTTTTCAACAGTGATGAATTTGAAAGTACTAAATGTGATATAACAATAAATATTGAATAGAGTTACTGTAAAACTATAAATTAGTACGGACAGTTGGCATGTCAGGTGATGGTTTCTTTACCTGACATGCCAATTATATATTTTACCTGCCTCTCTCATTAACCAAAGGTTGGTTACAAAATCATTACAGCTATAGAAATCCACAATTTTTGAACCATTCCGGCAATTCAGGTATAGCCTGGGTTGGTATAGCCAAACATATCCATGACGGTTCGTGCTTATTCCGCTGCGTTTTGGCCGAGGAACTGGGCCACCACTATACCAGCACAGGTAACAGCCTGCCGGTCAAATGTTCCAGCTACAGGCAGAAGATGAACATAAGCCGGTCGGAATACCAGGCCCGCAAATGGGCAGCCCTGGAGCTTATACCCCTGAATATGATAAAAAAGGCTCTCGCCTCCGGAATAACAGAAGTATGGGAACTGGCCGAGGAGTTTGGGGTGACCGAAGATGTGGCCAGATTTCGGATGAGATTGCCCGATGTGCAGGGGGCGGGTTTGGGTGTTAAGCGACAAATTACCATCGGCAGCAACGACAAATTAATTTTCTATGACTTAAGCTTTGGAACGACAGATTAATACCGGGGCGACAGTTTCCCAGCGGGGAAACAACACATTCTTGTTCTTAGCTTTAAAAATCTGATAGACAGTAGTCTCATTAATTATACGATATAAGTGAGCCATGATGGGATAACACCATGGCTCGTAATGTAATAATAAAGACTTAATCATACAAGAAAACAGCTCCAGCTTAATCAGAATGAACAATCAATAAAAACACATCATTTCCAGCCATTTAAAATGCACACCTACAGCCTTAATACAGGCTACTTTTAATGCTCGCTCTCCAGTTTCTCTATGGTATCCCGCTAAGAGTTATTGTTTTTCACCAAATCTCCCTTGTTCTTTGATATTTTATGTTCAGCTATGACATCTCCATCAAAATCATCCCGAATCTTAAGGACTTCCCCCTCAATATTAAGATTCACTTTCCGGCCCGGTTGGTAAGTTCCCCG
>JAAYCQ010000076.1 GCA_012729715.1 Syntrophomonadaceae bacterium | reverse complement strand
TTTTACCCTGACCCTGCATTACCAGGCAAAGCTTTCCAAGGCTAGTTAAGTTTAACTATAATTAAGGGTGAACATTATCGTGCAGTCGTCTGCCATTAAGGAGGATTTGACGATGAAAAACGGCAATGCTAATAGTTATGAGACTTTATTTAATCAGACCATTGAGGAAGTTCTTCCCCACCTTAAGCGCTTTGGCCCGACAAGTACCATAATTGGTATCCCCTTTTATAATGAGAAGGAATCGCTGCTGCAAATATTACATATGATTGAGAGTAACGCTGAAGAGTTACCCTCGTCTAACACCCTGTTAGTTTGCTGTGGTGATCCTGCCGGTGCCGCAATTATAGAGGAAATTCAGGCTCTTAATCTATCCATACCTTATTTTACTTTGGTAATGAAACCGGGTGCCAATGGTCGGGGGGCCAGCATCAAAGCACTGTTGGAAATAGCCAAACACCTGGAGTCTGACCTGATTATCATCGCTGCTGATCTACGGCAGGAGCAGGGGCAGGGATTCAAAGTAGAGTGGATCAAGCAAATGGCACAACCCCTCCAGGGCGAATATGATTTAACCCTGGTTAATTTTAAACGGCATCAGTTGGAAGACTTACTGGGGCGACTTTTTACCTCTCCTTTAGTGGAGGTTTTTTATGGCTGCCGGGTTAGTGATCCGCATAGCGGTATGTATGGTATCAGCCATGATTTAGTGGAAGATTTATGCCAGGATAGTAAGTTCTGGCCGGATATAACTAACGGCTACGGTATCGATCCCTGGCTGATCACCAGAGCCCTGCGATGGAATAAACGTGTTTGTGAGGTAGAACTGGGAGCAAAACTGGCTCATATTTCCAAAGAAAAATTAAACTTTGTGTTTACCCAAACTGCTATGGCTCTTTTTGAGTGTATTACCCGCGATAGTAAAATCTGGCTTGCGCGGGAACCAGTATATCGAGTTGTGGATGTTTATGCCGGTACAACCTACCCGGATAAAGCTGAGGAAAGTTCTTTTTCCTTTACTGATATGTTAACTTCATTTAAACAAAACTATAGCCAGTATGAGCGCTTAAGCAATTTAATTTTACCTTCCGAATTGGCAGAAAACCTGCACCAGGCCTTGAACACCCCGGGGACTGAGTTTTCCTTTAATCATCGCCTGTGGGTAGAGGTAGTATACCAGTTTCTGCTGGGATACAGATTTGACCCCGGTGTTTCTCGTAATGACCTTATAAATTGTCTAACCTTTATTTTTAATGGACGCATAGCTGGTTTTCTATCTACCCTGGATAAATTCACTACTCTGGCGTTAGAAAAAGAACTGGAAGGTAAGGTCATTATGCATTATGCGTCACAGTCGCTTAAGGACGAGCAGCGTAGCTGTTTCCTGGAGTCTAGAGAGACTTTTATAAAACAATGGCAACATATGGCTCAGGAAACCCGTCCCCCGATTACCCCGGCTCATTTCATGGAATTTATTCCGGGAGCACCTTTGCTCCTGCCCAAGCAATTGAAGGGGTCAGGTGGAATTGATGTTTATATGGAAGAAGTTTTTAACCGGGTACAAAATTACTATCAGGAGAAATTCGATCATTTCGTCCACGAAAAACTGCAGCTTCCTCTAAATGCCAGTCCGAAGGAATTAGTAAATGGGATAGCTGATTTTATGCAGCACCTGGAAAATACCCTGGCAGGGCTGTTACCGGGAGACCTCCACAGTGAGGAAGGTTTACAAGCAGTGCTGGACGGCCTGTTTGGTTTTCTACCTGTCCCCCGTATGTTTTCGGTTAAAAATGAACTGTTACAAGAAGTTATACTGCGTTTCCCCCCTATGAACGTCATGATTCCACTGGGGTGCAAGCATCCCCGGGAGTTACTGCAAAAAGTTGATGTACGTGACGCCTGGAGTTTGGCCTGTCTTTTAGAAAATCAGATGTACGTGGAAAAAAGCCAGCAATGGCTACTTAAAAATCTTACTCCCGAAACTATGGGTGAAGTAACTATCAAGCCTCTGGTATTGGGTGACAGAACGGAATATGGGTCTTATCATCTGCTCCCTACCTGTAACTATGATAAGCTCTCAAACCGAATTGTAGTAAGCCCATATAGTAAAGGTATAGGTGGTAAATACCCGCACCTCTATTTTTGCTTAATGGTAGCTTATCAGGTGGCCCTGGCAGTTAACTACTCTCGCTTATGGCGGGTTTATGCCCAGGAAAGAAGGAATTTGGGACAAAAGGTGGGCAATTCTTTACTGGGATGGTATCAGTCCGGTACTTTTTCAGTTTATAATATCTTCGAAAATAATCATCAGCGTTTAATGGTAAATAATATTCGGGCTATGGCTGATACCCTTAAGACGGTGGGAAGAGGCAGGGAAGGGGAAATTCTTTCGCACCTGGTGGAATCATATGGCCTTAGCCAAATTTTGGAGGATGGAACTTTCCTGCCCTGTTCAGCCTGGACCTGGGCAACTTATAGCTATAAAGGGGGGCAACACGTCCCCACCCCGTTGTCGGCTGAAGTGGAAGAAAAATGGTTTAATCATCACCTGTTAGAGGCAATCTATACTGCCATGGAATATAATCCGGGCGAAATTGAAGACCAGGTTATCCAGTTAATCGGGGAGGGTCGGGCCAGCGATGACCTGCTGGATGTGATTCTGGGGGTCATACCTGAAGACGTAGTGGCAGTTCCGCTAGAAATGCTTGATTTCCCTCCTGCCCGGGGTCTAACCAGATATCCGGATAACCCCATATTAAAACCGATTAAGGAACACTTCTGGGAATCACGCTATGTACTTAATGCCGCTGCTATAAGAATTAATGGCCTGATTTATATACT
>JAAYCQ010000075.1 GCA_012729715.1 Syntrophomonadaceae bacterium | reverse complement strand
TTTCAAGGTGCGGGTAGCTGTTAAACGTATGCAGAATGAGGCCTGCGCTCCCGAACCTGAATTTTGTGATCGATGTGTTAACCAGTCCCCAGCCCATGCGCATTGAGTCATATGGGGACATGCCAGTAGCGAGATGTACAGCGGCTGATATCACCCCCCCAGAAGAGAAAATTAAGATCCTGCTGCCCTTATCATTTTCAGTGGTGATTTGTTTTAGAGCAGACTCGACCCGCTCGGTAAACTGGTTCCAGCCCTCAATCTCATCGGGGCCTGCATCACCCGTAAGCCACCTGTTAACAGCCCGGTCAAAAAGGAGCTGGAATGATCGCTTATCCGTGAATACTTTCTCAATATGCGGGTGAAGGGAGCTATCCTCCTCTGCCAGAAGCGGAAAATAATAACGTATTATTGATCCAAACGGATATTCGTTCAGTTCCTTAAACTTTATAAGAGGCGGGGCTGCGGCAGTGTTGCCCTGCAAATGCGTCAGAACGATGGCCGCCGTATCTACCTGACGGTTCAGCGTTCCGGAATAGGCCCTGACAAATGACGCACCTGTATGGGATAAATACTGTGCCACCAGCAGGGATTGCTCCTTGCCAAGATTAGAAAGGATATCGTAATCCCCACCACCGAAAGAGGCCTGCCCATGCCGGACGAAAACTAATTCACTCATAATAACATCTCCTATGAATTCAGAATAGTAACATTTTGTAAAAAAGTCAAGAGAAAAAGGACGGACGTCCGTTTTTTTCTTGACTTTTTTTCGCGCTGGGAATATTATTTCTATTAACCAGCCATGAGTGCGGCACACAATCACTTATGAAAATAGAAGTATTTTGTTTTTAAGCCATGGCGGAACGGCACAGGGGCCGTTCCCTACACATGTTCAGGATGACAAGGAAGGTTATTTTCTAATTAATCATATGCAATAAATTGGTAGAGAATCTAAAAAATATTCTTGGCGAAAACTTGTGCGCTGTCCCGGCATAATACCAGATTGGCGTGCAGGATACACAGAGGATGAATATGAAAATACTGGTATGTATAAAACAGGTGCCTGATCAGGAATCAAGGCCCACGGTCAATCAGGCCAAGACATGGGCCGGATATGATGAAAACGCCTCCTATTGGATCAACCGTTATGATGAACATGCCGTAGAAGAGGCCTTGCGCATACGGGAAATGATTCCCAAAACCGTGGTAGACATCGTATCGCTCGGTCCTGAACGTGTCAAATCGGCGATCAAGCGGTGCATAGAGATGGGGGCTGATCGGGGATTTCACCTTTATTATGACCACGACGATTACCTCAGCCCCTCGATTAAATCGCGTCTTATCGCTGAATTTTGCAAGAACCAGGAATATGATCTGATCCTAACCGGAGTCATGTCAGAAGATATGATGTCCGGCCAGACCGGGCCAATGATTGCCGCCCGGCTTGGTGTTCCCTCCGCTGCCTCCGTGATAAAGCTGGAAATCAATCCTGAAAAGCAGAGCATCCAGGTGGAGAGGGAGCTTGATTCCGGCCACAGGTGTTCCATGGAGCTTCTGCTGCCTGCCCTGGTTGCAGTCCAGTCCGGGATTAACCGGCCTCGGTACCCTTCTCTTTCAAATGTTATGCGGGCTAAGAACACCGAGATTACGGAAATCAGGGGCACTGTCAGTACGTCCGCTTATGAATATGAAACTGTGGAAAGAATCTCGGAGGTAGGATTCAACCGTACCGGTATCAGGCTGGAAGGAACCCCGGCCGAAAAGGCTGCGGCGCTATGGCAGCTGCTCCACGAAAAATTCTTGCTCTAAAGGAGAACCGTATGAACCATTCCATCATGATCATGTGTGAACAAAGCGAAGGCCGGATCCTTCCGGTCACCTATGAGTTGATTTTCTGTGCATCCCTAATTGCGGACCGCTATGATTCCGGGATCACAGTCGTATTGCCGGGAAATATCGCTGGTGCTGATTCCATTTCTGGAGCCGATTTGCTGGTTATAAATAGTCCCGGTTTGGCCGAATATACCTGCGAGGGATGGGAAAAAGCAGCCCTCCTGGCTGCCGAGCAGATCATGCCCGACATCATCATCATTGCCCATACATCAACCGGATACGATTATGCGCCTCGGGTGGCAGCCCTACTGGAAGGTGGCTGTATAACATCCGTGGCCGGGATCGAATTTATCCCCGACGGCATAAGATATCGCCGAAGCGGGTTCCATGGGAAACTCGACCTGCTGTACAAAGCCGGAAAACCGCCCCTTGTCATCACGGTTCTCCCCGGTGCTTTCCCCGCAAATGTCCAACAGGCGGAACCAGGGACGATTAGTTATATAAATGCTGCCATCGATCCGGTTTTTACATCAAATCTACAGTTTATGATTCCGGACCAGTCCAACACCGAGCTTGAACATGCCGAGGTGATTATCGCAGCCGGCAAGGGGATCGGCAAAGCCGAGAACCTCCAGATGATACGTGAAATGGCCTCCTGTTTTAGCCGGTCCGCAATCGCAGGATCAAGGGTGGCATGTGATAACGGGTGGATCGAGTATAATGCCCAGGTGGGACTCACCGGCAAAAAGGTTGCACCGCTGCTTTACGTGGCCTGCGGCATTTCCGGTTCCATGCAGCATATCGTAGGCATGAAGGACTCCAAAACAGTGGTATCTATTAACCGCGACCCCGATGTGGCAATATTCCGCCATTCGGACATCTGCATAGTGGAAGAACTGGAAAAGTTTATCCCCGAATTTATCCGCGAAGCTGAAAAACATACAGTGAAAGGGAAAAAGCAAATTCCTATCTATTAATAGCGAATAATAGCGAAAATATAAGAATACAAGAGGAATAATACGATAATTTACCGAAGGGTTTCCATGATATTACGGGGAATTAAATAATTCAGTTGATGAATTAAGCTAATGATATGACTATACAGAGTTATTTGAAAGAGCTTTAATGAAGATTTTGTATGTGGTTTTTGAAAGGTTAAGGTGGGGCCAAACAGCCTTTGGTATCGGTTACGATATGGTATCAGGCTAAGTACGAATTCCAATTCAGAAAAAGCTACTCTAAGCTTTCGTGAAGCAAAATATTAAGTTATAAAGAGAGATGTGAAAATAATGATTTCAAAAATTTTGAGAACATGATTAATGAACGACTAGGCATTGAAAACAATATCTACACTTAGCCCGGTAACTCATTATTTGCTGCATGAGAATCTGAAAGAAAGTTAATCGTTATTTTACCATGTCATTACCAGCCTGGTAGAACAGGATTCCTCTATGTTTATTAAAACTGGTTGAGCGCAATCAGAACCGGATCCCATACCGGGCTGAATGGCGGAGAATAGGCTAGATCCATATCTATCAAATCTTCAACCGTAGTTCCTACTGTAATCGCAGTGGCCAACATATCAATGCGCATGGCTGCTCCGGCAAAACCTACTATCTGGGCACCGATGAGGCAATTATTGTTTTGGTTAACAATAAGCTTAAGATGAATCTCGCCGGAGACAGGACAGTAATGGGCAGCAGTTCTTGATTTTATTCTTCTGGAGATATAATTAATACCTAATGCCTGACATTCGCTCTCACAAAGACCGGTACGGGAAATTTCCATTTCCATAACCCTTGCTATACCAGTACCAAGTACGCCGCTAAAGGATGCGTTTCCGCCGGCGGCATTTTCGCCAGCTACTTTTCCTTGCTTATTGGCGGTGGTACCCATAGGAATATAGACTTCCTTTCCGGATGTTAAATGGCTGGTGGTTGCACAATCGCCGGCTGCATAAATTCGATCTTTATTAGTTTCCATTTTGGCATTTACTCGAATGGCATTGTTTATACCTGGTTCTATTCCAGCTGCTGCGGCAATTTCTGAATTAGGCTGAACGCCAATGGATAGCAGTACAAAGTCAGCAGCAATTTCGCCTTTGTCAGTAGATAATCCACTAACCGATTTATTACCCATAAAGCTGGTAATAGTTTCTCCGGTACGTATTTCCACACCCCTGGATTGCAGGTATTGAGTAAGTATTTGGGACATATCTGCATCCATATTGGGAATAATATGAGGTGCTTTCTCAATTAGAGTAACCTGACAGCCGTGTTCCACGAGGTTTTCCACCATTTCCAGGCCAATGTAGCCTGCACCAATTACAGCTGCCTTTTGGGGGCGGTGTTGGAAGAGATATTCTTTGATTCTCACGCTGTCGTGTATGGTTCGTAAGGTGAAAATGCCATCCAACTCGACTCCTTCCAATGGAGGAACAAAAGGACGTGCACCGGTGGCTATTACCAGGCGGTCATAATTATCTTCAAAAGTAAGCTGGTTTTGTAGATTCTGGATTATCACTTTTCCATTCTCCGGTTTAATTTCTTCCGCCCGCATCAAGGTTTTCACACTGATATTCTGGGCAGCAAAATCTGCTAGCGATCTGGCCAGCAGATTTTCTCGGGACGCTATTTTTCCACCTATAAAATATGGTAAACCGCATCCGGCATAGGATATGTACTCGTCATCAGTATATACTGTAATATCGAGGTCTGGATTTACCCGTCGCGCTTTAGCAGCAGCACTAGTTCCTGCGGCTACCCCACCAATAATCACCAGTTTTTCAGACATTTACACCACTCCTTTTAAAGATTTAGCATGCTGAAAGTACCCCCGGAAAAGGAAGCTCATTTACGATAACATTACCCAGGCCAAAGCCTCCGGTAGAAATCAGGTAAAATTTTTATTCGAGTAGGGTGTTGAGGGAGCAAAGCAAGAGAGGGAGCATTTTTCTTATAACAACCTTTTATATTGGCGCTTGTTGTATAAAATGCGGCGAATCTGTACCGTATCACCCTTTACCACAAAAAACACCAAATAGTTTTCTACAATCAGATACCGGTATCCTTTTGCTTTCAATGCGATATCTCGTACAAAGGGACACC
>JAAYCQ010000074.1 GCA_012729715.1 Syntrophomonadaceae bacterium | reverse complement strand
CCTTCCCGTATTGTGAAAAGGAGATGCTCAGTTTAGGCAGAAGAGGATAAGTGTGCCCATGAAGGGTTCGGCTGCTTGTTCGTCTGTGCATCTATGCTCGGCATTTCTTGTCGAGCTTTTTTATTTTCTATCACAATACTGGGAAAAATCAACTGAGGAAGTTCAAAAAGAAGGTACAAAAATATGCATGAATTATCGATTATTCAAAGTGTAGTTGATACGGTCAGAGACAGTGCCCAAGAGAATGGAATAAAGCGGGTCAATAAAGTTAAACTGGTTATCGGTAAGCTCACCATGGCCTTGCCGGACAGCCTGCAGTTTGCCTTTGAGGCGGTAATTGTTGATGAGATGTTTAAAAATGCCGTACTGGAGATTGAGGAAAAAGACATTACCTGTGAGTGCCGTAGTTGCCGGCACCGTTTTGCGGTAGATGATAGTTATCGTTTTATCTGCCCGAATTGTGGACATGACCGGGTAGACATCATCGGCGGTCGCGAGCTATATATTGATTATTTTGAAGGGGACGAAGATACAAATGGTACAAGTTAATATGCAAAGTCATATTTTGGGCGCTAATGAGCTATTAGCCCGGAAAAATCGCAGCCTTTTTGGCGGCAATAAAGTACTGGCGCTTAACTTGATGAGTTCTCCCGGCTCCGGAAAGACAACCATCCTGGAGCGTACCATAGAAACCCTGGGAGATAAAATTAAAATCGGAGTAATAGAAGGGGATCTGTACACCGACCAGGATGCTCAGCGGATCGAGAAAAAAGGCGTTAAGGTAGTGCAGATTAATACCGAAGGTACCTGTCACCTGGATGCGGGTATGGTGGGCAAAGCTTATGACACTATGGCAGCTGTTCATCTTGACCTGGTCTTTATTGAAAATGTAGGAAACCTGGTCTGCCCGGCGGAGTTTGATTTGGGAGAAGATTTCCGGGTGGTGGTTATAAGCATTACTGAGGGTAATGATAAAGTATTGAAATACCCCTTAATTTTCCGAGAAGCGAAGGTGGTATTGGTTAATAAGATTGACCTGCTTGATTATACCGATTTTAGTATGGATAGATTTATGCATGATCTGCAGCAAGTCAACCCTTCGGCTCAGGTTTTTAAAGTTTCGGGCCGAACAGGTGAAGGTATTAACAACTGGAGTCAGTTCCTTTTAAGGGAGGTGAGGGATAAGCAATCTAATTTATCATAGATTATAGAAATTATTACCTTTGATTGGGATTGTATATAGAAACCCGTTGTTCTATAACTATTGGATTGGGGGGAATATTGTAAAATGCCTACCAAACTAAGTCGTAGAGACTTCATTCGCCTCTGTGCAGGTTCCACGGCAGCCATATCGCTGTCGGCTTACCTGGCACCGTTTCTTAAAGAGGCTGTAGCGGCTGGAGCTCCACCGGTAATCTGGATTCAAGGGGGTAGTTGTACCGGCTGTTCAATTTCCATTTTAAATACCGTTTCTCCGGACATCGAAAAAGTTATTACCGAGGTTATCAGTCTTCGTTATCATCCTAATATTTCTGCCGCTGCCGGTGACCTGGCAATCAATGAAATTTATAAAGTAGCAGCTGAAAATCCCAAGGCATTCTATTTAGTAGTAGAAGGTGCAGTTCCCACTGGTGCTGACGGAGCTTATTGTGTAATTGGTGAAAAAGATGGTCATCATCTAACCTTCTTGCAGGCGGTTAAAGAACTGGGAAGTCAGGCAGCAGCTATACTGAACTTTGGGACTTGTTCTGCTTACGGCGGACTGCCTGCAACACCGCCTAATCCCACTGAATGTAAAGCTGTGGGAGATATCGTAAAGAATGTTCCCATTGTAAACGTACCTGGTTGTCCTCCGCACCCGGACTGGATGGTAGGAACAATTGCCCATGTTATTCTCTATAACGAAATTCCCGAAATCGATGCCTTTGGCAGACCCAAGATGTTCTTTAGCAAGATTATTCACGATAATTGCCAGCGGCGTCAGTATTTTGACAATGGTATTTTTGCCAAAAACTTCGGCGATGAGGGATGTATGCTAGAATTGGGATGCAAAGGACCTATGGCCCATTGTGACTCTACTACCCGGTTCTGGAACAATGGTGTCAATTGGTGCGTAAAAGCCGGTGGTGTATGTATAGGCTGTACTGAACCACAATTTCCAGCCTGGCCTATTTACGAAAGAACTCCAGAAATGCCGATTGGCCCTGCTATTACGGCTACAGTTGATCAGATTGGTGGAGTGTTAGGTGGCTTGGCGGTAGTTGGAATTGCTGGACATCTTGCTGGTAATATAGCCACCGGAAGAATTGGTTCCAAGAAAGAAGTAGAGAAAGAGGGTGAGGCATAATGGCACAAACAATAATGATTGATCCGGTAACCCGTATAGAAGGACACCTGGCAGTTGAAGTCGAGGTGGAAGGCGGTGTAGTGGTTAACGCTAAATCTATGGGTATGTTGTTCCGGGGTCTGGAATTAATAATGAGGGGACGTGACCCCCGGGATGCTGTACAGCTGATGCAAAGAATATGTGGCGTTTGACCGGTCGCACATGCTAGCGCGGGTTCGCTGGCTTTAGATAATGCCTTTGGTATAGAACCTCCCCCTAACGGAAGAATTATTCGTAATCTGATTCTAGGTTCAAACTATTTACAGTCTCATATATTACACTTTTTCCATCTGGCAGCTCTAGACTATGTTAAAGGTCCGGATATACCACCGTTTACTCCTCGTTATGAAGGCGATTATCGCTTCCCCCAGGATGTAAACGACCAGGTAGTGCAGACTTATTTGAAGGCTTTACAAATGAGGCGTAAAGCCCACGAAATTACAGCCCTGTGGGGCGGGAAAATGCCGCATCAACAGGCTATTGTACCGGGTGGCGTTTCGGAAACGCCAGACACCCAAAAGATTGCTGATTATTTATATCGTCTAAAAGAATTACAAAATTTCATAGATAATGAGTATATTCCCACAGTAAAAGCTGTAGCAGCAGCTTATTCCGAATGGTGGGATATTGGACGTGGTTGTATGAACATGCTTGCTTATGGTGCTTTCCCCCTGGAAGAAGGTATGGATCATGTAAAGAAAGCCAAGTTCGTTCCTTCAAGGGTTTACGTACGCGGGCAGTTCAAAGATCTGGATACTGAATCTATAACTGAAGAAGTTAAATATTCATGGTATGAAAACGGGATTGAACCTGCTCCCACTGCTGCAGTTGTAAAACCGGATGCTAAAAAGAAGGATGCCTACTCCTGGATTAAGGCACCGCGTTACAATGGAGAGGCTATGGAAGTAGGACCTCTGGCTCGTCTTTGGGTAATGGAGCAGAAAGATGTAAAAGCTCTGGGCGAAAAAGCCTTCTCTGTTCTGGGTCGTCATTTTGCCCGGGCAGTGGAGACGTCCATGATTGCCCATGAGTTGGAAAAATGGGTGCTCGAGCTTAAAGCAGGTGAACCTGTCTGTACACCTCATAAGATTCCCGATACCGCACAGGGTATGGGCTTAACTGAGGCTCCCCGCGGAGCTCTGGGGCACTGGAACAATATTGGGCATCAAAGAACCCAGGTCTATAATGCCATCGTTCCCAGCACCTGGAACTTCTCCCCGCGCGATGATAAAAACCAGATGGGTCCGGTTGAACAGGCTCTTATTGGAACACCGATAAAAGACCCCAACAATCCGATAGAAGTGGTTAGAGTAATTAGATCATTTGATCCTTGTTTGGCGTGTGCTATTCATGTTATGACCCCTGATAAGAAGACGATTAGCCAGTTCGCCGTCAATTAGGGGGTGAGAACATGGTTAAAGAAATGGAAAAGAGGCACTCCGGTCTTATCAGGTTCTTTCACTGGATCAATATGATATCTATTACTACGCTGATTTTAACCGGTTTCTATATTCATGCTCCATTGAGCTTTAAGGTATGCAGCAATATGGACAATGCCCGGATGCTTCATTTTGCCATGGCCTATATCTTATGTTTCGGGCTATTGGGCAGGGTATATTATGCCATTGCAACAGGAGACTGGAAGAATATTTGGTTTGATTTTAAAACCGATCCTAAAAAATTCCCCAGTATGACCAAGTATTACCTGTTCATGGCGGATGACCACCCCTACTATGGCAAATACAACCCCGGGCAGAAGATGATGTATACCGGTTGGCTGTTTTTGGGTATTATTCAGGTTATTACCGGTTTCATTCTTTATAAACCCCAGGTACTGTTCTGGTCCCAGATGGGAGATTACCTGGGTGGCGATGTTGCTATACGGGTAGTTCATCTGATAGTAACCTGGCTCTTTGTACTATCCGTACTTGCTCATGTATACCTGGATATTTCTGAAGGGGTTCCCGTGTTAAAGTCTATGTTCACCGGGAAGATCCCCGCTGATTTCCATCATGGTTATCATGAGGAGGATGCTTAAGATATCTTTTAATGAATTATGGGAGGCAGAGCTTTGAAAGAGATTAAGGTGATCGGCATAGGTAATCTCATCATGCAGGACGACGGTTTGGGGGTACACATTATTAGGGAACTGGAAGCCCAGGGAGTACCCGAGGGTGTGGAATTAATTGATGGGGGAACCCATAGTTATGACCTGCTGGAATTCTTGGCTGATGCAGATTATGCTATAATTGTTGATGCCATGCATGCCGGAGGTGAACCTGGCACAATTTATCGGGCACCTCTGGATGAACTCGGAATAAAGCCACAAGAAAATATGACCTCTCTGCATGAACTGCATTTTGTGGAAGCAGTGGAAATGGCTCGTCTATTGGGCTACCATCCTGAGATTCTGGTATTCGGGGTGGAGCCCAAAAAGGTGGACGTAGGTCTGGAATTAACTCCGGAAGTTGCTGCCCGGGTTCCCCGGGTAGCCCAGTTAATTCAGGAGGAAATAAAAAGAATAGCAGTAGGGTAAGAGAATAGTAGAACACAGGGACGTTCTTTGTGTTTCCTTACCTGAAGGGAACACAAAAAACGTCCCTGTGTTTGCTTTAATTAAGGTGGGATAATGGTAGTAGTAATAGATGGATATAGAATACAGATAGCCGGTATAGTCCAGGGGGTCGGATTTCGACCTCATGTTTATCGCCTGGCAACGGCATATAATCTAACCGGTTGGGTCCTGAATTCCTCCGCTGGGGTGTTTATAGAGGTGGAGGGTGAAGAAGAAGACCTGCAGGAATTTAGCCGTCGCCTGGTGGAAGAAGCTCCGCCGCTGGCAGTTATTCGCAACTGCTCCATTGAAAAGATAAAACCACAGGGTTTGAAGAATTTTACTATAAGGGAAAGTGAAACCCTGGGTGACCGGGAGGTTATGATTTCTCCCGATATTGCTATCTGTGAAGATTGTAAACGGGAAGTTAGAGATCCGGGCGACCGTCGTTATACTTACCCTTTTATAAACTGTACCAACTGTGGTCCCCGTTTTACTATTATTAAAGATATACCGTATGACCGGGCTAAAACTACCATGGCTCCGTTTCCTATGTGCCCGGAGTGTCAGCAGGAATATGAGGACCCACTGCACCGGCGTTTTCATGCCCAGCCCAATGCCTGCCCGGTATGTGGACCCCATATAACTTTGGTCGATGAGAATGGCAGGCAGGTAGATATTCCAGTAGTAGACCTGCTCAAAGATGGTAAAATTGTGGCGGTAAAAGGTCTGGGCGGTTTTCATCTGGCCGCTGATGCTACTAATGTGGAGGCGGTAATTAAACTGCGGCAACGCAAGCGCCGGGATGCCAAACCCTTTGCCGTTATGGCCCGGGACCTGGAGGCGGCCCGCCGCTATGCCTGTATAAATCCCCTGGAAGAAAAATGGCTAAATTCACCCCAGGCCCCTATTGTTATACTGGAAAGCAGTTTTAATCCGGCATTGGCTACTGATATTATTCATCCCGGTCTAAAAACCCTGGGAGTAATGCTTCCTTATACTCCCATACATTATCT
>JAAYCQ010000073.1 GCA_012729715.1 Syntrophomonadaceae bacterium | reverse complement strand
TTGAAGGGGCACTGGGTTACGAAGAAGATGAAGAACCTCGTATGGTAAGAACTCCCTGGTTTGACTATGAGGTTCCCTTCGAGGAAGCAGCCGAAATAGGAACCAGGAAGGTTATTGCCGACCATTCCACCATAGGTCTGGTTATTACTACCGACGGCAGCATCAGCGATATCCCCCGGAACGCCTATGAGGAGCCGGAGGAAAGGGTTATCAATGAGCTAAAAGAACTAAACAAACCCTTTATAATCATATTAAACTCTGTTCGCCCCTATGACCGGGAGACTCTGACTTTGGCTGAAGAACTAAGTGACAAATACGAGGTTAGTGTCATACCTGCTGATGTGGCTTTGATATCAGTAGATCAGATGCTGGGAATATTGGAGGAAGTACTCTACGAATTCCCAGTCCAGGAAGTAAACATCAAGCTTCCGCGCTGGGTAGATGAACTGGACGAGGAATTCTGGCTGCGGGAGAGTCTGGAGGACTCTATCCGGGAAGTACTTAATGGCATAAGAAAGGTAAGAGACATAGACAAAGCCATAGAAAAACTATCCGACATAGAGAACATAAGTTATGTGAGCCTGGAAGAAATGAGCCTGGGAACCGGCACCGCTTCAATTGATGTAACGGTACCGGAGGAACTATTCTACCGCTCTTTAAGTGAAGTGAGCGGTTTTCCTGTGGACGGAACTCATGACATCATGAGACTAATGAAGGACTTAAGTGTTGCTAAAAAAGAATTTGATAAAGTATCATCAGCACTGGATGAGGTTCGAGATACTGGTTATGGCGTTGTAACTCCAAGGTTAGAAGAGATGTTCTTGGAGGAACCTGAGCTAATCAGGCAGGGCAGCAGGTTTGGGGTAAAACTGAAAGCTAAAGCACCATCATTGCATATAATCCGCGCTGACATAACTACCGAAATTACCCCTATTATTGGTACGGAAAAGCAGTGCGAGGAATTGGTGCGCTATATGCTGGATGAATTTGAGGAAGATCCCACCAAGATCTGGGACTCCAATATCTTTGGTAAATCCTTGCATGATCTGGTACGCGAAGGCATACAAAACAAGCTCCACCGTATGCCGGAAAATGCCCAGGTTAAACTGCAGGACACCCTGCAAAGGATTGTTAACGAAGGCAGCGGCGGCTTAATCTGTATCATCATATAACTAGAATGAAGAATTAAAAATTAAGAATTAGAAGAGGGTATGCTCATCGAGCAGGCCCTCTTTTATGTTCTATAGCTTTACATAGAAACATGAATCAAAATCTAGTTTTCTATATTCTTAAATAATGTTTAAAATAATCAAAAACATCATGATGAAGAAAAACAGGATAAAAGCTACCCCGGCCCCTATTGACAACGGTTTTATCTGGCTGCGAGGATAAATTTTCTTCTCTCTGACCAGTTTCTTTAATGGAGGTGTCTTACCCATCTTTTTATCCGCCCACACAGCCATAGTATCTACCCCGATTTTAATTGCTGCAGTTGGATTTTCTCCAAACCGGATCAAAAACCCAGGTATGGTTTCGAAACATGTTTTACTTAAACTATTACTCAGGTGTACCAGTGGTGTTCCTACCATATTAACAACTATCTGCCCCCCGCGGCGATAAAACCAATCGGTATCCAACGTAATGGTATCCGTACGCTGCAGGTATTTTAATAACACGAAAAACGCCAGTCCGGAAAACATCAAAAGCTGTAATTGAGTAATAACATGGTAGGAAGTATAGGGGACATAGTCTACTGCAAAAGGCAATATTTGATAAACACTCTGAGGAAATATTCCAATAAAAATACATAGAAATGCTGGGACACCCATTCCAATCAGCATGTTAAGAGGTGGTTCTTTAGGCCTTAATCCGCTATCTTTGGCAAAAAACACAAAATAGGGGAACTTGATTCCAGCATGTAAAAATACCCCTGCCGAAGCCATGGTTAAAAGCATCCAGATGGTGATTAAACCTTCATGAGCTGCAGCATCAGCAATCATAGATTTAGTTACAAATCCACTGGTAAGAGGAAAAGCAGAAATAGAAGCTGCTCCAATTAAACACAGACCTAGAGTAATGGGCATCGATTTATATAGCCCACCCAGTTCCGTACATTTGCTGCGCCCGGTAGTATACAGCACTGCCCCTGCTGACATCATCAGCAGGCCTTTATAGAGAATGTGAGCAAAAGCATGCGAAACTGCACCATTAAGAGCCATAGGTGTACCTATACCTATTCCCACTACCATAAAACCTACCTGGTTGATAATACTATAGGATAATATACGGCGCATGTCGTTTTCTAATATGGCAAAAACAATACCATACAATGCCATTATAATACCTGCCCAGATAAGGATATCAGTTCCTGGAAAAGCTCGGGCTAAAGTATAAACGGCAGTTTTGGTAGTAAAAGCACTTAAAAAAACAGTACCAATAACAGTTGCCTCTGGATAAGCATCAGATAACCAGGCGGAAAGTGGTGGAATAGCAGCATTAATAGCAAATCCAATAAGTATAAGATATGAAGCCAGGCCATTTAATCCTATAAAATCAAATTCACTTGACCCGGTGCTGGCAATGTGGATAACAATTCCTGCCAGAAGCAACATACCCCCAAAAAGATGCACCAGTATATATCTAAAAGATGCGCCCCTGGCTTTATCCGTTTTTCTTATTGCAATAAGGTAAACGGAACTGAAGGCCATAGCCTCCCAGAAAATATATAGGGTTATATAATCACCTGCAAATACTGCTCCCAGGGCACTGCCAACATAAATAAATGCAGCTATAATCTGAGATATATCCTTTTCGTGCAGGGAATAAATAGCGCCGGCAAAGGCCATTATTATAAATACATTTCCAAAAACCAGGCTCAAGCGGTCAACCCTATTGAAAACCAGTATATATTCCAGAAATTCAACCAGACCGGAATTCCCTGTCGGCAGCAGGTGCATGCTTATAAAAGCCAAAACCGGCAGTAAAATGATTAATAATTTTCGTAGCTTTCCTTTAAAAAATGGAAACAAGAAGGCTCCTGCGATAAAAACCGCAGAAGGGGGTATAAAGCTAGTCATAATAATCCTCCCGTTTTTGCAACCACAGCTTACCAATGATTTTAGATACTGCAACGATTAGAGCACAACTTAAAAAACCATAAACAGCATAAAAAGCTGGTA
>JAAYCQ010000072.1 GCA_012729715.1 Syntrophomonadaceae bacterium | reverse complement strand
ATCATAGTGAGATATTCAACCTGACCGGCGACAGTTACCGCCTTAAACATCGAGATTCTATACTAAGACCGTAGTCCTATGGAAAATTATTGGCCAAAATTTCTCCAAAATACTTGACCGCTTACAGCACTATTGTTGGCGACGAAGATGGTAAATATATATTCTCACCAGGAGGATCTTTTGTTTTATTTTTGGAGAAAACAAGTTCAGGTCTGGTAACTGCTAAAATTGCCTTTGGCTGGTGGGAAGATAAATTATGACCTCTAAAAAGAATTGCCGATTCTTGAGGTATGGGAGGCGATTAGCGTGAACATTCCTTCTGAAAACCGCCAGGAAAAGTATACCTATGCCAACTACCTATAGTGACCAGATGGGGAAACCTGCCTACTCGTAATGTTCCCGCATACTGATAATCTTAATGGTTCTTTCTTCTTTATGTACTGAATAGACTAATCTATGCTGACGGTTTATCCGCCTTGAATATGCTCCGAGAAGATCTCCAATCAGTTTTTCATAAGGCGGATAAGCGGAAAAAGGATCGTCCCTGATTATTTCCAATAAGCGTTCGATCCTTTCTTTAAATCCGGCTTCATAAGCTTTCATGGTTTAATCCACCAGCTTTGGTTGCGATAGCCTTTTTGCAGCTCTTTTAAGCGATCTTTTTCCGCTAAAAAACGGTCTCTAAGATTACTCATCCCTAACGAAACCTAACTACGGGCTTTGTGCGTAAAAATGGTTTTCCAAGGCTTCAATGTGTCCCTGTAGCGAAGGACTTTTATTCACCGTACAATTCTAAAAATGTTTTGTAAGAGTTTTGGTTTAGCAACTAAAATACCCATATTTCAGAAATGCAGGTGTCATCATATTTCTGTCCTTTATAAACATCAAGTATTGTAATTTTAAGAGAAGTTGTTTTAACTGTTTTATTCAAGTAAACATTATTACCACGTTCATATCCATCCTTAAGGATGACTATTATTGGGTCGTCATTAGAAAATTCAATTCTAATCTTTTTTAATCTGTTATTGGCCCAAAACACTTCTTCATTTTTGGTATATCCATTCTTAATCTGAATATATGATATTTCTTTCGCAACATTATTCTCAAAACTAATCCATTCGCCAATACCAGCATCGGGCGCCCCCTCAACCCAAGCCGTATTACTATTTACATCAACTGCGTTAGAAGGGAAATAGGTGTTGTTTTTACTAGCTGGTAGAGTTGATGATGCAGTTACCCGATCCCATTCATAACAGTAGCCTCCTGGTACCGGGTCTACCTGTTGCGGCGACAACCGCTCGTCCCCTGTTTCTACGGCATAGATTATTTCTTCCTGTACACTGGTTCCGGTTTTGGAACTGGTTTGTTCTTTGTCTTTATGGAAAATGAATTCACCGCTACCCATAGACCAGTTAGCATCTGCATTTTCAACTAGTTTCAAATTAATAGTTATCGTATTATCTGTTAACTTGAGAGCACCGGTGCCTGTATTATTCCACCCATCATTGGTTACCGGAAAATCAAGCCGGTTATCAAACAACAGTCCCTGAAAACTGATACCAGCTATTCTATCAGACGTATTACTTGTACCAATCATTGTTCCTACAATAAAATCAGCACTTATATCCTCAATCTCTAATTCTTTGCCATTATTATCCGTCCATTTACCCATAAAACTCTGATTTTTATTATCGGCTGGTTTTAGGAGTTTTAATATGGCAACGTCTGCATGGGTTTTTCTATCAATCAATTCTGAGAAACTATCCTGTAATGGTTGCAAGCTTTCTTTTTTTTCAATGTAGGTATGATATTTATTGACTGCGCTTTCGGGAACTTCTTTAAAAACCCGGATCGAAGTTTCGAAACTCCCTGCTTCTTCGGTCAAAATGACTTCTGTGCTTTCTAATTCTATAGCATTAATATCAAACCATCCCTTAGATTTAAATTTTGTTTCCGTTGCCTGTAATAGTGCATGTTTATCAGATGGAAGTCGGCCCCAATAATTATCATACTCCGGAAAAGCAAATTCATATTCGTCATTACCACGGAACTTAATCATATACCCCTCTAAAGTGATAATTTCTTGTGAAGGTAATGCCTTCTTTAATTCGGATAATTGAGTTGTTAAGTTGTTAATCTTTTTTTGTTCCTGGTCACACTGAGCTTTTAAATCAATGCTTTCAGTAGCCAGGTTAATTATAGTATTTGCTTTATTCTTATCCATTCCTCCGGCATTGCTATATGATTGTGTAAAAATGATAACTTCTTCGTGTTTGTTATCAATTAAAGAGGGTTTTAATTTATCAATATACATTTTGGATAAATCTTCTTTTCCACCTTTAATATCATTATCTAAAATCAGCTTGATCGCATTTTGTACTAATTCCTGTTTTTCCTTATCCCCATAATAATGATCTATGTAAGCTAGCAACTTGTCTTTTTCCTTTTTATCTGCAAATTGTTGGAGATCATTCAACGTAATTTGTTTATAATTTATCCCACCACAACCAGCAGATAGCATCATAACAATAATTAAAAGAAATACTGCTAATCTTTTCACTAATCATCAACCCTTTCGTATTAGCTAAGTTAAGTGTGTTGCTAAACCCATAGTGTTTAGCAAAGAGCGTAATTATCCGAGAATCAACTGAATATTCTAATATTAAAAATTCCATATAAAAAAGATAAATCCTGCAAAAATTCGCCTTTAAATGAAGATATTACCTAAAACCAGATAGCATTAATCTATGTAGGCCATTATAGTTGCAAGGTCATCACTTGCGAAATAGCAAAAAATGTTGACAGAAAAATAGCAGGTCATTATAATAGATGCAATATACTAAAATGACGATGACAGGGAATAGTAAGCTGATCCTCAGGCTGTAGAGAACCGCTGTTTGGTGTGAGGCGGTCGAAGAGGCAAGCAGAACTCACCTTGGAGTTGCCGACCGAAATCATTTAGAAAGTAGGCTCGGACGGAACTTCCGCCGTTAAAAGGAAGGGGATATTGGGTCTTAAGATCCCGTATTCTAATGGAGTGAACGGCATTAGCTGTTAAATTGAGTGGTACCGCGGAGTTAATCCCTTCGTCTCAGAGTTCTGAGCGAAGGGTTTATTTTTTTTTATAATGGGAGAGTGGAGGATTAATTATGTTAGAATTACGAATTAACGGGTTTGGCGGGCAGGGCTCCGTTACCCTGGCACACTTGTTAGCACAGGCGGCGCTGGAAAAAGGCGAGCAGGGACAGGCTTTGCCCTTCTTTGGGGTGGAACGCCGTGGAGCGCCGGTGCGGGCAGCAGTACGCATGTCCCCTACCACTATTCACGCGCACAGTCAATGCGAGCTGCCGGATTACGTGGTAGTTATGAGCGAAAAACTGACCAAAGAGGCGGTCAATGAAGGCATTACTAAGTTCGGCACCGTTATTATTAACGCTCCCCAAGCCGTAGCCGTAGAGAATCATCCTACCTGGCAGGTGGACGCAGACGCTATCGCCCGCGAAGCCGGATTATTTTCGGCCGACGGACCTTTTATCAATATTCCGCTGTTTGGCGCGGTGTGCCGGGTGCTAAACATCCCGCAAAATATTATGGAACAAACCATCCTGAATAAATGGCCGGGTAATAACGGCGAGCGTAATCTGGGTGCTGCTGGTAAGGCTTATAATACGGTAACGCAGATTAGAGGATAGCGTAATTTATATTTGGTTTAGCGAAAGGAATGGAAATAAATGAAATCAGTTACAAAAGCCTACCGGCCCATTTCCTGGCCCATGAAGGGGGCCGGCGGCGACACCGGTTCCTGGCGAGTGCACCGTCCGGTGGTTGACCCTAAGATATGTAGCAAATGCCAGATCTGCTGGGTTTATTGCCCGGAAGCGGTCATTGACCGCAAGGAAATAACGATTGATTACCGCTACTGCAAGGGCTGCGGCGTATGTGCCACAGAATGCCCTACCGGTGCAATCAGCATGGAAAAGGAGGAGTAGCTGTATGAAATCAGCGCAAGTTATAATGGATACCGGTGCCCATGCCGCCGCGCTGGCTGTTAAAAGCGCTCGGGTGGACGTTATACCTGGCTACCCTATCACACCCCAGACCAGCATTATGGAAGCATTGTCCGCTATGGTTGAAAATGGCGAATTGCATGCCCGTTTCATTCCGGTGGAAGGCGAACATAGTTCCATGGCTGCGGCTGTGGCCGCATCCGCTGCCGGCGCCCGCGTTTTCACAGCCACTTCGGCCAACGGCCTGCTGTATATGCACGAAGTTTTGCATATGGCTTCCGGTGGACGTTTGCCGGTGGTAATGTGCAACGTCAACCGCGGCATATTTGCTCCCTGGACCCTGTGGGCCGACCATCAGGACTCATTTTCTCAGCGCGATACCGGCTGGATTCAATATCACTGTTCCTCCAATCAGGAGGTGTTCAACACCATTTTGCAGGCCTTCCGCGTAGCCGAACAGATCAATATTCCTGTGATGGTCAACTTTGACGGTTTTGCTATCTCCCATTGCCTTATGCCCCTTACCCTGCCGCCACAGGAGGATATCGACCGTTTCCTGCCTCCGCATGAACCGGAATGGCGGCTCGACCCGGCGCAGCCCTCTTCCTTCAGCAATGTGACCAATGCGCCCGAATACGCACCCTTCCGCCAGATGCTGTCCGACGATATCATAGCGGCCATCCCGCTGGTAAAGCAGGCGGCGCAGGAATATAAGGATATCACCGGCATGTGGGATGGCGACACCATCGACACCTATCGGCTGGAAGACGCCGAAGTGGTAGCCTTTGCGGTCAACAGTATGGCGGCAGAATTAAGACTTTCCATTGATATCCTTCGTGAGCAGGGCATCAAAGCTGGTCTGCTCAGACCGCGCCTGTATCTGCCCTTCCCGACTGAGGATATCATCAGCGCACTGCCGCAAAATGCGCAGGTGATGGTACTGGATCGTAACTATAACTTCGGGCACCCCGGCGGCATTTTAGCTTCAGAGCTGAAAAGCGTACTCTTTGGCCGACGCAACGACATCACGGTTAAAAACCGGGTAATAGGCATTGGTGGCATCGATCTGACCCGCCGCTTCATGGCCGCCGAGATTCGCGCCATGATGGATGAATAAAAAGCATAGACCATGAAAGGAATGGATGAGATATGACTACCAGTATTAAACAATTACCGGATATTGAGCAGGTTTTAAGCGGCAACGGGGCCTGCGGCGGCTGCCCCGCAACTATGGCCTTGCGCATTGTAGGCAAGGCTTTGGGTTCAAACGCCATCATGCTTCTGACCCCATCCTGTTCGGTAGCCAGCATGGGCATGACCCCTAAGCTAGGCTACAACTGGCCCTGCATAAATATTTGCTTTGCCACCGCTGGCTCTTCGGCTTCCGGTATTAGCCACGCGCTTGAAATAATGCAGGAAAAGGGCCGTCTGCAAGGCGAGCTGCCCACCGTATTCTGTTGGGCGGGCGATGGCGGTACCTATGACATCGGCTTCCAGGCGCTTTCAGCCGCAGCCGAGCGCAATGATAATATGATTTTCTTTTGCTACAATAACGAAGCCTACAGCAACACCGGTGTGCAACGCAGCGGGGCTACCCCGCGCGGCAGCTTCACTACCACTACCCCCACCGGCAAGCGCCAGCCCAAGAAAAACATGGCCTTGCTGATGTTGGAGCACAATATTCCCTACGTGGCTACTGCTACCGTGGCTTACCCCGGTGACCTGTACGACAAGGTGGTAAAAGCCAAAAACACCCCGGGTATGAAATACATCGAAATTCTAGCCCCCTGCTATTTAGGCTGGCAGTTCAATATGCCTGAAACCGTGCAGATGAGCCGTAAGGCTGTGCGCAGCGGTTCCTGGCTGTTATGGGAAGCGGAAAATGGCAAGATCAGCTTTAATAACCCCAGCGCGCATATCATCAGCGGTAAAAAGAAGGCTGAACCGGTGGATGAATACTTAATGAAGCAGGGTCGGTTCAGCCGCCTGCTTAAAGGTTCTGACGCTGCCCAGCGCATCGCCGAAATTCAAGGCGACATCGATCGCGAGATTGCTTTTATGCGGGAACGGGCGAAGATTACGATTTAGTTTTCACGATGCTAGTACTTTCCATCGGCTGTTCAGCGGCACGCCGGCAATCGTTACCGTGTTTACTGGCCTTTCATAGTCATGACACCGATGGTAAGTGATACAGAAGTTGTTTTATGTTCATGGTTCGCATAGGCAGGAATTAAAATACTTGTAAACCTGCATTTCATACTAACCCCCCATGGCCAGAGGCCATACCCTAAAGGGCACACGGCAACCACGGATGAAAATGCTTAAGTTTATTTTTGACGCAGATTTACACAGATTATTATGATTTACGCAGATTTCATTTTCCATAATTATTATCAGCGTTAATCTGTGCCCGAAGGGTCCGCGTCCTTCCGCGTCAAAAAAGTCTATTTTCTAATTAAATCAATACAGTCTCGAATTCAGCACCCGTTATTATCTAAAAACATACGAGGAGTGAGCAGCTTGTCTTATGCTGATGAATATCGTTCCAAATTGGTCAGTGCCGAAGAAGCCGTAAAGGTTGTCAAAAGTGGAGATTGGCTTGATTGGGGTCAAATTTTATCGAATCCCTATGCATTGGATGCAGCATTGGCGGCCCGCAAGGATGAGCTTGATGATATCAAGATACGTCTGGTTATGAGTGCAAAAATGCACGAAATCTGGAAAGTTGATCCGGAAGGCGAAACCTTCCACATGAACAACTGGCATTTTGGCGGAGCTGATAGAGCCCAGCATGACAAGGGAAATGCCTATCATATTCCCAACCTTTACCGTAATAATCCTCTCTTCTATAGAAAGAGCCTATATGACGATGTTGACGTAGCTATGTTTAGAGTTCCACCGATGAACAAACACGGTTATTTTAATTTTGGCTGCAGTGTAGCCGTCCTTCGCGCCATATGTGATGTGGCCAAGAAGATCATAGTAGAGGTTTGTCCGGGATTACCCTGGGCCTGCGGTGGGCGTGAAGAATTGCTGCATATATCTGAGGTGGATTACATTGTGGAAGCTGATTCACCGGTGGTGGAAATACCAGCCCCTCCAGCCACTGCAACCGATAAAAAAATAGCTGAACATGTGATGAAAGAGATGGTTGATGGAGCTTGTCTACAGTTGGGAATTGGCGGGATGCCCAATGTTGTAGGTACGTTGTTGGCCGAATCCGATCTTAAGGACTTAGGCTGTCATTCCGAAATGTTATGTGATGCCTTTTTTCATTTGTTTGAAGCAGGGAAATTAACTAATAAGCGCAAGTCCATCGATACCGGCAAGACGACTTACGCCTTTGCCGCCGGAAGTCAATTTCTCTATGATTGGATAGACAATAATCCCAGTCTGGCTGCCTATCCTACTACCTATACCAACGATCCCCATATTATTGCTATGAATGATAACGTTGTGTCCATAAATAGCTGCGTAGAAGTAGATTTATATGGACAGATTTCCTCAGAGTCTTCGGGTACTCGTCAAATCAGTGGCACGGGGGGACAATTGGATTTCGTTACCGGTGCGTATAGTTCCAGAGGGGGGAAAGCCATTATTTGCTGTACCTCCAGCTATCAGGAAAAACAGGGCAACCTGCAGTCGCGGGTGGTGCCCATGCTTCCCCAGGGCTCAATAGTTAGCGTTCCCCGTACCCAGGCCCACATTATCATTACCGAATATGGCAAATGCGACCTGGCCGGCCGCAGTACCTGGGAGCGGGCTGAACGCATTATCAATATCGCCCACCCTGACCTGAGGGATGGGCTAATTAAGGAAGCCCAAAAAATGAAAATTTGGAGTAAGAGTAATAAGATATAACGTTAAAAACAGTGTGCCCAAAAGGCGCCAATAATGAATTAGTAAGGGGTTTCAGTTAGTACTGAACCCCTTTTGATATTTTTTATAATTGATGCAACTTTAGATTTTGTAAATAACTTGAAAATCAGATAAGTTGTTGACAAAACATGGTTAAGTGGTTATATTTATTTATAATTTGATATTGCAAAGGCATTGACGGAGAGAGTACGTTTCAGCCAAACGTCTTAGCGAGCCGGGGATGGTGCAAGCCCGGTACCAGTAGTTTGAAACCGAAAATCACTCCTGAGCTGCGGACCGAACGAGTTAATCCAGTAGGCTCCGACGGATTTCCCCCGTCACCGGGAACGCATATGATGGTATGTCGTACTAATGGGTGGTATAGCGAATGTCTTTTCAGGCTTTCGTCCCTTTATGGGGCGAAGGCCTTTTTATTTTATCAATGACAATGACAGGAGGAAAAAGCATGGCAACCAACAACATGGTAGAAATTCGTTGGCATGGCCGGGGCGGACAGGGAGCCAAGACGGCCTGCATGTTGCTGGCGGATGTGGCTGGTTTGCAAGGGAAATTTGTGCAGGGATTCCCAGAGTATGGCCCAGAACGGATGGGGGCTCCGATAACGGCTTATAACCGTATCAGTGAAAAACGCTGTAACATCCATTCTTTTATCTATAATCCGAACTATGTGGTGGTGGTAGATGAAACTCTGCTGGATAGCGTCGATGTTACCGGAGGACTGAAAGAGGGCGGTGCCATAATCATTAACACGCCCGGCTCCCCCCAGGAGATGCGTCCCAGGCTGCCGGGATGGACCGGAAAAGTCTGTACCATAGATGCCCGCCGTATTTCGGAAGAGATTCTGGGTAGTAACTTCCCTAATACTCCCATGCTGGGCGCTGTGGTCAAGGTGAGTGGCGTATTGGATACAGAGCGTTTTTTAGCGGATATAGAAGAATCTTTTAAAAGTAAATTCGCATCCAAACCTCGGCTTTTCGAGGGGAACATGGCAACCCTGAAAAAATCTTTGGAGGAGGTGCAGATCGGATGATTTATGCGAAGGATATCAACGAAAATACTCCCTGGCAGGATCTGACCCCCGGAGGGGAGATCTACGAACCAGGAACCGCACGGCTCTTTAATACTGGTAGCTGGCGAACCAATACGCCCATTTTTCACGAGGAAGCATGTAAACACTGTATGCTGTGTGTTCCATTCTGCCCGGACAGCGCTATTCCGGTGAAGGACGGGAAACGTCTGGACTTCGATTATATGCACTGCAAGGGTTGCGGCATCTGTGAGGACGTATGTCCCTTCCCCGCGATTACCATGGTATCTGGAGGTGCAGTTAGATGAGCCACCGTCTTTCCGGCAACGAGGCTGTAGCTTATGCCATGAAGCAGATAAATCCCGATGTAATGGGAGCGTTCCCTATCACTCCCTCCACCGAAATTCCGGAATACTTCGCCCAGTATGTGGCCGATGGCGAGGTAAACACCGAATACGTAGCCGTGGAGTCGGAGCACAGTTCCATGTCGGTATGCATTGCGGCACAAGCTGCAGGGGCCAGAGCCGTCTGTGCTACTTCATCCTGCGGACTGGCACTGATGTATGAGCTTTTGTACGTGGCGGCTTCATGCCGTCTGCCTATTACCCTGGCCTGTGTCAACCGGGCCCTTTCCGGGCCGATTAACATAAACCACGATTACTCTGATTCTATGGGAGGCCGTGATTCCGGTTGGATTCAAATCTATGCCGAAAATAACCAGGAGGCCTACGATAATTTTATTATGGCCATGCCCATTGGCGAGACCCCGAGTGTACGCTTGCCGGTGATGACCTGTATGGATGGCTTCATTACCAGTCATGCGGTAGAAAATATAGAGCTTTTGGAGACGGATGTCGTGCGCCGATTTATAGGAGAATATAACCCGGAACACTATCTGTTGAAAAAAGAAAATCCGCTAGCGGTAGGACCTTATGATTTGAGTCCCTATTACATGGAACACAAGGTCTTGCAGGCTGAGGCAATGAAAGCAGCCAAGACCCGCATTCTGGAGGTAGCCGCAGAATTTGAAAAGATTTCCGGCCGACGCTATGGATTGTTTGAAGAATATAGGATGGAGGATGCAGAGCTGGCTCTAGTTCTAATGGGTTCCACTGCCGGAACTGCCAAAGCCGCTGTTGACAAACTGCGGGAGGAAGGAGTAAAGGCCGGGCTGGTTAAAATAAGGGTATTCCGTCCTTTCCCGGGCGAGGAACTGGCCCGGGCGTTAGCGGGCACCAGGGCCGTAGCCGTCATGGATAAATCCGAGGGCTTTTCCGCAAATGGAGGTCCTTTATTTGCCGAGACCCGTAGTGCTTTGTATGATCTGAAGGAACGTGCCTATCTGATTGATATTGTTTACGGTCTGGGTGGGCGTGACGTAAAGGTCGAGGATATTGAAAAAGTGTTTGGCCGGCTGGCTGATATTGCTGTGACTGGCGAGATTGGACCGCTATATACCCATATGGGACAGAGGTCAAAGGAGGAAATAGCATGAGTACGGTATATAACCTAAAACGAGAAGCGGAAAAACCGGTACGGCTTACCGGGGGGCATCGACTCTGTGCCGGTTGCGGTGCCGGGGTAGTTGTGTCCGGGGTTCTGCGTGCTCTCAATAAAGAGGACCGGGCCGTAGTGGTTAATGCCACCAGTTGTCTGCAGGTCTCCACCTTTATGTATCCTTACACTGCCTATATGGACAGCTATATTCATTCTGCTTTTGAAAACTCCGCGGCTACCTGTGCTGGAGTGGAAGCAGCTTATAATGCCCTGCAACGCCGGGGCAAAGTGGAAGGTACGGTTAAATTCATTACTTTTGCCGGTGACGGCGGTACCTATGATATAGGATTTCAATCCCTGTCAGGTGCTATGGAACGTGGTCATGATATGGTCTATGTCTGTTATGACAACGAGGCTTACATGAATACCGGAATCCAGCGTTCATCGTCCACTCCCCGTTTTGCCCGCACCACCACCTCGCCGGTAGGTTCGGTGGAGCAGGGTAAGAAACAGAATAAGAAAGATCTAACTGAGATTTTGGTTGCTCATGACATCCCCTATATAGCTCAAACAGCCCCTATGGGCAATTTCAGGGACCTGCACACCAAGGCTTATAATGCTATTTATACTAAAGGCCCTTGCTTTTTGAACGTATTGGCTCCATGTCCTCGCGGATGGGACTACCCCATGGCCAGGCTGGCCCAGATAATTCAGCTGGCGGTGGATACCTGCGTTTGGCCCCTTTACGAAGTAGAGGAGGGAGTGTGGCGTCTGACCTATATACCGAAAAAAAAGCTGCCGGTAGAAGATTTTCTGCGCCCTCAGGGCAGATTCCGCCATATGTTCCAGAAAGGCAATGAGTGGATGATTGAAGAAGCGCAAGCATATGTGGACCAAAAATGGGAGCGTTTGTTAGAGCGCACCGGCGCTTAAATCCCTGCTAACACCAGAAGCAAAATATGGTATTATAATTATGATTACACTACAAAAAGTAATGATTATGCATTTGGCTGTATAATTGGACGCAGATGGCCGCAGATGGCCGCAGATTCACAAAAGATTGAAATAAGGAGAAATACGAAGTATTTCCACAATAATTCAAAATTAAGAATTAAGAATTCAAAATTAATATAGGGGGTTTTGCCTGTGGAACAAACAATGTTTACTAAGGAGGTCATTTTATCCTGGCTTCAGTATTTTTCCCAAAACGTTGATATCAACCTGGCAAAACTGAAGATGTTGGATATTACCGGGAAGAATAAGAACCTGATTCCGACTGTTATGACTAACCGGGCCGTGCTGGTCTTTACCGACGCCGGGCATCCGGATATTTTCTATGACATGTGGAATGCGGAACTGGGAAACTGCGATATCTGGTACAATGAGGGCTCAGATCCATCCGGCGAAATCAAGCACGACAAGGTTTCAGACATGATCAACCGCGGCATCAATGCCTCTGCCGCTATGTTGATTCTTAATCCTGACGCGGCCACGAATTATCATATTGGCATGGAGAATAGCCGTTTCTCCTGCGGTTCGGTTCAGTATGTGTGCCGGGAAGTGCGGGCTATTATAATGAGTAAGCTCAATCTAAGGGACCAGGATAAGATATGTATAATCTCAGGTGAGAGCATCGCGGTGGAGGCCGCCATGATTGCGGCAGAGGGCAGTGTCATAGCTGTGGAATATGACCCCCGGGATCGGAAAACCATGAAAGAGAATGTTGAGAAATTTGGCCTTAAAAACGTGATAATCGTTGAGTCTCTGGAAGATGATATCCTGGATAAACTGCCGGTGCCGGACCTGGCGTTTATAGTGGCTTCTCCCCGGATTGATAGTGAAATAAAGAGTCTTTTGGCTATTAATCCCCTCATGGATTTTGTGATCTACACCCTGGACTTCGAAATTCTAAATTCTATTCCTGCTTTGTTTCGGGAAAACGGCCTGGAGCGCACGGAAGCCATCCATATAGCGGTATCGCGAGTTAATAGCAAAAAAATGGTGGAACCATTTCCAGCTCCCTGGTTGATCTCGGGCAGAAAATTCAGGGGAGAGTAACAACCCAATAATTTCCCAGGGTACGTATTTTGCACGCTCTACTACTTTATTAGTTAACGAAGTAAACATCTGTGTGCCCGCAGGGTGCCATTAAAGAAATTACAAGGGGTTTCGGATAATAATCTGAAGCCCCTTAATATTTTGTAAAAGCTAATAGGGACAGATTAGCCCTGGAGTAGACGAAAAATGAGACTTTTCCTCAAGCATTTTTCTTGCCCTCCCGTAAAACAGGAGCAACGCTTGGTGGCGGCCACAAGATATACGGTTGAATAAACTTTGGAGAAAAAACGAAGGTAATTAATAAACTGTGGGTATATGCCCCCTGCTATTTTCGAAAACTTAATGAATATTAGCTGTAGAACAACTGGTGTTTTTGTAGTATTATAATCTAAATGGGTTTTAATAAATATTTTTTATAAAGGGAGATTAACCAGTGGAGGCTATAACTTATACCAGCGAAGAAATATATGAAATATTAAAAAACAGAATAATTCAGTTAGATTATGAGCCTGGGCAAATACTTAATGAAAAAGATGTTGCGGAGGAGTTTAACGTAAGCCGTACACCTATTAGAAAGGTATTTGAACAGTTAAAAAATAATAAATTATTGAATATAATTCCTAGATATGGAGCTCAAGTGGCACCAATTGATTTTATGTACATGAAGTCGGTATTTGAAGTAGTAAGGGAACTTGATGGGTTTGCTGCCAGTTTAGCGGCAAAAAAAATAACCACAGAAAAAATCGAGAAACTGGAAGCTATTGTAGAGAAAATCAAAAACTATGATATTGAAAAAGATTATACTGAAATCATTATACAGGATCAAAACTTCCATGAAATTATCTTTGAAAGTGCAGCCAATCCTTGTCTGAGAGATATTCTTTATAGTTTGCAGATGCATACCGAAAGGATGTGGATTTACGCCAAACCAGAGATAGGAGAAATTAATTTATTTCTTAATACTATGCCCGATATTGTTAAAGCCCTAAAATCAGGGAATAGCGAGCATGCAAGTAAGTATGCTAAATATCATACAGATATATTTGTGGAACGGATAAAGCAAGAATTCTTTTAACAGCTCGTCGTATATATGTTTGTCAAATTTGGGGAGAAATTTTAAAATTTCTCCCCTTTTAAAATACCTATAGACAGGTTTTTTATTTAGTAATTTGAAGAAAAATAGGGAAAAATATTTCGTGTCTTAATAAATGTGGTCTATAATTATAGGTACGAAAACTTTTTATTTCACTAAAGAACATTGTGTCTTCCAATTGTTTCTAACGTTGATGTAATCGGATGGAGGATAAGGAGTTACTAGCTTTATCTAGTGCATAACTACAAGGGGGAATAAAATATGCCAAACTCCGATAGTAGTATTCCTCAAGCTCATGAAAATGAGAGCTTACGTCAAGTTGCTGAAAAGTTTTTGGAAAGCGCAGAAGGAGGCTTAAATATTGTCGACGGTGAAGGTAAGGTAGTAGGTAAAATAACTTCTCGAAGTCTTATTCTGGCTCTGGCTAATAATGTCGACCCTAATACACCGGTTAAAACCTTGGTTGAAGAACAAATAGAAATGACCCATATAGAAAACAACCAGGATATACCATTGGCGAATGATAGCAACGTATTAAATCCAATCCTGGAGGCTTCATCGGATGGTGTTTTAATTTCTGATAACCAGGGCAATATTACTTACGTTAATAGTGCCTATGAGCAGATTACCGGTTTAAAAAAAGAGCAAATGATAGGGCAGAACCTCCAAAAACTGCTTGACGAGAAACTGTTTAACATAGCCGCATCGTTAATAGTTTTAAAGGATGGGAACCCAGTTTCGATCATGCATAAGTATATTACCGGCAAAAATGCCCTGACTACCGCCAGCCCCATTTACAATGAACAGGGAGAAATTATTGGGGTATTTAATAATACTCGCAATATCTCGGGCCTGGCCATGTTACGAAATGAATTGGTGGGAACTAATAATCATATCCCCCTACATTACTTCAATAAATCTCAGGATATCATTCAACAGCAGATGTTAAGCCAGGGCTTTGTTTTCAAAAGCAAAATAATGATGCAAGTATTAGAATTAGCCTCAAAAGCAGCACATTATGATAGTACGGTTTTAATTTATGGGGAGTCAGGCTCTGGTAAAGAAGTTCTGGCCAAATTCATCCACCAGCAAAGCCCTAGAAGAGAAGGGCCTTTCATAAAATTAAACTGTGCTGCCATTCCGGATGAGTTGTTTGAATCCGAGTTATTCGGTTATGAGCCCGGTTCTTTTACTGGCGCCAATCGACAAGGAAAACCTGGTATGTTGGAGCTAGCCAACCAGGGTACCATTTTACTGGACAATTTCGAAAAAAACATTATTATTGCTACCCTAAAAAATCACTCATCAATGCGCCAGGCGGCTACTGATCTGGGGATTAATGTTTCAACCTTATCTCGCAAAATGAAAAAGTATAGAATCGAAACTTGATTTCAATTCCGCTAGAAACGTTTGTGATTTGACTTAACGTTGTGGTAAGTGGAGCCGTAAGCTATGGATTTGCCGGGTTTGAGTTCAGCTCTTTTAAGATCTGAACTCTTTTTTTAGTTACAAAAAGAATTTTATATAAAACCCCATTGCTTTTCTGGAAAATCTATTGTATTCTTATAATATACACAAAGTATTTATTTATGATATAGTAAGGAAATATGTTATTGTTGCAAATTTGCAATTGCCGGAGAAGTGTAGGCAAATTTGTCATAACTGTTACGCCCGAAACTTTAGAGTAAATTTAAATTTCCGATTGCAAAAATGCAACACATTTTGTAATCGGAAATTTTTTGCATATGGCTAAATTCTGGCCTTTTACAAGTTGGCACGGTTATTGCTATTAATATAGTCATAAGTTAATTAACGGCCGTTAGCTTAATAGAGGAGGAATAAAACCCAATAACTTAGACGATGTAGCAACGTGATTAGTAACAATTTCTCCAATCAAAAAATTTTTTAAAAATGAAAGGGTGGATATCGAAATGGCAAACAAAGAGAACTGGGAGAAAAAAGAAAACTGGGATAAGTTTACAGACTCCGGCGGAAATTATGGTTTTGATGAGGAAGTGCTAAACCGGGCTTTTGAAGCAGCCAAAAAGATCTACAAAGAAAGAGGATTCCAGAGAAGGATGGGTTACGGAAAAGCCCCGGCTGTTACAACAGTAGATATGGCCAGAGCTTGGATGTCCGATGGGCACCCCTTTACCTGTGAAAATAATGTAGAAATTTGTGCCAATGCTCTTAAGGTATTGGAAGCAGCCAGAAAAACTGGAGTTCCCATTTTCCACACCACTACCGGATATACCGGAAAGAGACAGCTCGACCTGTGCAAATGGGATGAGAAGATTCCTATGCGTACCCTGGACATCAACTCTGAATGGATGCAAATTGACCCCAAACTAAAACCCCTACCGGAAGAACCCGTTATCCACAAGAAATATGCCAGCAACTTCTTCGGCACTCATTTAGCTGAAACCCTGTATCATCTGGGAGTTGACACCGTAATAGTAATGGGCGCCACTTCCTGCGCATGTGTT
>JAAYCQ010000071.1 GCA_012729715.1 Syntrophomonadaceae bacterium | reverse complement strand
TCATATTCCTTTACCCGGCGGTGACCCCGGCCAAAAAGCTCATTTTCCTCCCAGTAGAATGCCAAATCTTCAAAAAATGCAAAAGCATTGTCCTGGTAAACCGTATTAATGCAATATGCTATAGTTACCGGGACGATCTCGTTGTTGTAGTAGCGGTTCAAAATCTCTTCCACCTGTTGCAATTTAATGATTTCATCATAGGAAATATAATTATTGGCCAGAACTTGATAAGGTGGTCGGCTCTGAAAACGATAACCGTGTTCATAACGCTGCCGGTATATTTCTGAGCCCTTTAATAGTTTTAAAAAACCGAGCTGCAGCATATGAGGCTGTAAGCTGAAAACATTATTAAAGGAATCCTGAAAGGAGGTATAGGTTTCATAAGGTAATCCAGCTATAAGGTCCAGGTGCAGGTGGATATTATTAAAGGAGCGCAGTTGCAAAATATTCTTACGCAGGGTTTCCCAGTGGCTAACCCGATGGACTGCTTGCAATGCTTCCGGGCAAGTGGATTGTATTCCGATTTCAAAGTTAATAATATCAGCCGGTAGCTTACCCAGAAATTCAATAAATTCATCTGACAACAGATCAGCGCAGATTTCCAGGTGCACCCTGGTACTACTCCCCTGCTCCGCAATAAACTGCATAATCTCCCGGGCCCGTTTCTCATTGCAGTTAAAGGTGCGATCCACCAGTTTAATTTCTCGCAGCTCATATTTGAGTAAATGTCCTAGTTCCTCTTTTACCCTTTCCATGGGGAAAAAACGAACCCCGCGGGCGGTTGAGGAAAGGCAATAAGAGCAATTAAAAGGGCAACCGCGAGAACTTTCATAATATATCACCCGGTCTTTATAAGGGGTGAAATCCCGTCTAAAAGGAGAAGGTAGGGAACCCAGATCAGTGATTAACGGCCGCTCGGGAGTTTCCTTTACCTGTCCCTGGTGAATGTAGCTAACACCCCTAACTTCATCTACATCCCCTTGATGGAGGATTTGTCCCAGTAGTTGGCGCAGAGTAATTTCTCCCTCTCCTCGAACAATAAAATCAATTTCCGGGTGCTCCTCTAAAACTTGGGCAGCATCATAGGATACCTCCGGACCACCTAAAATTATCAGGCATTGCGGGGATATCTTTTTAAAGTCCTGGCACAGGGATAAGGTCTCCTCAATGTTCCAGATATAGGTGGAAAAACAGAGTACATCCGGTTGGCTGCGGTAAAGGCGGGTCATTATATGGTCAAGCTTATCATTAATAGTAAACTCAAGAGTTTCCAATTCCCAACTATAACTACGACAGGCCTCTTCTAGATAAGCCAGAGCCAGTGAGGAGTGAATATATTTTGCATTTAACGTGCTAAGAACTACTTTCATGTCACCAATTAACCTTTAAAAAATATTCATAATCAGGGTGAAAATCTATTAACTAGATTTAACGTTTATCAAATGTAATCAAGAGAAATGCATTAAGCATTTCTACATAAATTCATAATTTAAAATTCAAAATTCTTAATTAACCTCGTATTCTGGGTTACCCCTGAACTTTGCCATACCTATACCTTTTGCTACCAGCACTTTATTTTCTTATTAACCCCCCATGGCCGGAGGCCACAACCACCTATGAAAATATGGTGTGGTTATTGCATTAAAGACGTATTCTGCTAAATTTTAATTATCAGGGTCAAAGGTTGAAGAGATTTTGAT
>JAAYCQ010000070.1 GCA_012729715.1 Syntrophomonadaceae bacterium | reverse complement strand
TTGTTCAGGGAGAATTGAGTTAGTTCTCCCTGCCCCGTATGGGGCTAATATTCTCGGTCACTATGTCCGTCAACTTTTGGACATTTAACACCGTCTATCGCTGGACATTATGGGGTGGCAGTAACAAAATGCCTTTAAGGATTTTGCATTTAAAACTATTATTCTTGTGGGGATCAGTTCTATATTGGGTTCCGTGTATTATCCAATTATATGGAGCTACTTGTATTTTCCCTGACCAATGCTTTAGTTCAACGACATACAAGCCCAAATGAGAAATGATAATCAAATCATATTCATAATAATTTTTAGTTTGGGGATCATAAATTAGTACATTGTTTAGCATCTTACCTAATCTCATTTTAGCAATTGACTTACTGATTATCTCAATAGCAACTTGCTCATGTTCAAAAAGACTAGATTCCTGAACCACTAACTCGGGCTGTTCATTAATTTCGTATTGCCCCGGTAATATAGACGTGATTGCTTCTTTAAGTAACTGACGTTGTTCAGTATCTAAAAATAATTGATATTTATCCTCAGATAAATATGCATATTTCACTGTTTCAATAAGTCTATTTTTGGTTAATCTCAATTTTTCATAGGATTGAAACTTCTCTTCTTTACCATCTATCATATGTAAGTTCCAAAAACCATCGTTCTTGAGATAATAAAAGGGATGTTCAAGCATTTTACGATAGTCTGCATAATCAGCATAATATAGATTAAAGCACTCTAAAAAGACGGGCTCAACTTCTGTAAAATAAAATCTATTTTCGTGATTTGGGTTATTTTCAAATAATTTAATCAAAGACAATAAGAGTATGAACTTATGCGGACTAATATCAGAGCCACGCTTTAGTGTTTTTATCTGTTCAATGATTTTGGAATATGCCTCTACCTTATTTATCTGGAAATTATACATCTTTATAGCTCACTCCCAAGAAACTATTTGATTTTCAATAGGGAGATTCAATCCCCTAAGAATGGTTTTCAGTTTATTATCATTACTCTCTTCAATTACTAATTCATTCTCATTTCGACCTTTTCGTAAATCGCGGAGAAATAAATGACCATCTTTGTTTTTACCTCTCCATGTGTATACCCTACCATCTGAATGATTCTCCTCGTAATAACATGCTTTTTCGAATTCGGCAGGATGGTACTTTCTCAATCCCTTCCATTCGCTATCCGTCTGATAAAAACAGAAGTAACATCCGGAGCGTTTTCTCCAACCGTAATAACCGGGCAAACCTAAACCAGCATTATTTAGAATATCGATTACGTCTTGTAAAACGATCCCATCCTCAACGAACGGATGCCGTGGTATAATAGTACCTTTTGTATCTTTGTAACCTTTTCTGTTTTCATCAGCTCGGATTGCTACATAGCTAAACGTCACAACATCTCCTATGTAAGCTTCAAATGGCTCTAGTTTCAAATGTCGCGTACACCATCGGTTTTGTGGTGATGGCAAAACACCATTATAGTATTTCAACCAGTAATCAAAGTTGCGTTCTGATTTAAGAACAGTAATATCTATATTTAGTACTGCTCTGATACGGTCTAAAAACTCATAGGTCTCAGGAAGCTCACATCCACTGTCAGTAAAAACGTATTCCATTTCCAACTCGGGATGCTTATCCCGCATATACACTGCTAAAGCTGCACTGTCCTTACCACCGGATAGCGCTAAGATATGGCGTTCTTTTTTACTAGTATCCTTCTTTGCCGTCATCTGATGCCCCTCCCAGTAAGCTGTTAACTAATCCTAACATTATCTGCCTCGACTCATTTTCAGGTAAGGCTAAAATCTCTCTCACCTTATCATCTACTATCTCGTTGTGCTTTGGAGATCGACTTAGTATCTCTCTGGTTAATTTTCCACCAGAACTCATAATACTTAGTACCACCGTATCTGAAGCCAGGTTTGTTCCAACCGCACTTAGGGCTTCAAGTTGATCAATGCGGTCAGCATAGTCTCGCAAGTTGGCTACAAAAGGCATGAAATCATGGTCATTCCATGCATCCAACGGCTTTTTCACTACTATACCGGCAATGCCTTTTACCCACTCCGATACATTGGTAGCTGGTCTGATTATGGACTGCAAAAATGGTTTAAGTTCGCTATCACTACACACTCCTAGCAAAGGATTAATCCGCTTAACTTGCATTTCTTTGAGTTTATCTATATCAGAGTAATTAAAGGCGTCCAGTAATGCCTGCTGAACCCGCTGATTGAGTCTCGGATAGGCCTGTTCCAGATCATTTAAGGCATTTCGCAATCTTATCTGTAACTCTTCCTGCCAATTCGATTCTTTTTGTTTTTCCTTAATATCCATTCCTACCGCTTGTGGTAAATCCTCAAAAAGTAACTGCATGGGTTCGATCGAATTCATAATGGCTGACCTAACTCTTTGGGCTTTTAAAGATACTTCCCTGGTATTGCGGCTGTATGATGGCAAAGCCTCGATGTACTTTATAAGGGGGCCAACTACCCCAAGCATAGTTGCATTCCTAAGTTTTATATTCCCTTCTAGATTTGCTGTATTGATTAACTTGCGGTAAATATTGAAGACCTTCTGCTCAATTCCGGAAGATATAAATCGTTTGAGGATATATAAATCGGGACGTTTGAGGAGCAAAGCTATTGCAGCCTCAGTTAGATAAGGAACATAATTGCCCTCCCGGAAGATGGCAATATCATCGGCTTTAACCAAAAGATAGAAACAAACATAGATTGGCGCTGGTCCCTGGCGCATACCAAATGGTGGCTGTTGCAAGACATCAAGTATATCGACAACACTAATGCCTTTTTCCCCGTTAGCAACTATACATTCCTCAATCTGGTTCCAAAGTGCAGCTAGCCTGTCATCATTATAGGAAAGTGCTAAATGCCATCCATCCCGATCTTTGATATGTAAACCGGCAGCTAAGATGAGCGAACGGTATATGGCAACCTCAGGCCCAAAGCCCGTTAATCCCAGTGACTCCAATTCCTCACGAGTAGCCATGGCTTCGACTAGTTCTCGCCTTGCACGGGCAGCAGCACTGGATAGCTTATCATAGTTGATCATTTCATTGCCTATATGCGGACATCTGTAGTAACACTGATCGCACAGTCTGGAGATTTCTTCTGATAGCTTTTTTGAACTGTTAATTTCTATTTCTTGTCCATTAGCATACCAGGTAATATCTACTGATTCTGGCGAGTACAGGTGGCTTAGATAGTTACGGAATTGTTGCTCGGCCATGTTTACTCTAAAGCTAACTTCTTTGCGGGCTACTCTATCATGCTCTAATTCCGGACTAGTTTCAAAAACATACCTTGAAGCCGCAACTTCGAGAGCCAATTCTATCAGGGTTGTTTGCGATGAAACATAAGAAATGAGTAACGGGCGTCCATCGTCACATTCGGACGGAACATATTTTGGTTGAGTTAAAGTGCCAAAGCAATAGGCAAATAATCCATCAAATCCGGGAAGAGGTACTAAATCATCATTAAGTGACTCGACACTCAGCCAACGACGCTCAAAACGCCTGACTGTTCCGGTCTTAAATGCGTGGCGGGAAGATATAAACGGGCTAAGTGGCAGGTACTCTTGTAATAATTGGTCGAGTGAGTTGATTGCCATCTTAGCTTTTTGGGTGCGAATGGTACCATAGACATCAAAATCGGACCCCTCCCACAGGCGCAGTTCTCTGGCAAATTCACGATAGAATAAACCTTTTGTTCTAATTAAGTCATCTAGCCATGTTTTGACCTCATTGGGTTCATAGCCTTTAGAGTATTTCATGATGGTATAAATAATCTCGTAATCAGCCGATATACCAGTAATACCTGATAGCAGATTAAGTACCCCTATGTTTTTTAGCAGTGCAGATTCCTGCTCCGATACACTCCCTGCCTCTGAAATGATATCGTGTATCTCCAGCCATCGTTGTGACTCAGCTTGATAAGTAGGCTTATTAGCGCTGATGCTAAAGAAGTAATCATACAAATAATCTAATCCCATTGCAGGTAAAGTAGTGTCATTGTATATCTCCCGTTCTAGAAATGCCGGCATTGCTCCCCAATCTCCACTGCAAAGGAAGGATAACAATGTTCTATCGTTCTGGGCGAAACGTCGGCAAAGCTCAATTAATGAAATCGCCGTAATGGGATGCAACGGGTACATGGACTTAATTGTATCCAATGTAAAATGCGATTTATTAGAAAGGTTAGTATTGCGTATGGAAATAAGAGCTTCTTCAGCCCATTTGGACAGGGCTTTATTAAAATATGCCTCTTCCGACTGTTTTATGGATCGGGTTATCATGTTTAGCATTTGCCCGGTAGACTCAACAAAGGATATGTCTTCAAATCGCCCCTGTATTTTGCGCCATTCCTGCC
>JAAYCQ010000069.1 GCA_012729715.1 Syntrophomonadaceae bacterium | reverse complement strand
CCTACTAATATCTTTGGCTCTGCCGGGGTTAGTTATACCGTTATTACAAATAAGTCACACCTTTTACATGAGCCACGCTTAACTATAATTTATAGGGTTTTCCCAAGACTATTGGGTTTCGATGGGAAATGGTATGTGGGTGAGGATTTGTTGGAGTTCGGGATAAGTATCCTCGGTGCCGCGGATAATTACCAGGCCCTGGTCACGGTTGAGGGTGGAGACAATACCCAGGTTATCGTAGGCTTCGATTATCTTGGTTAGCATATCTATGTTTTCCGGATTAACTTTGGCGATAATTTCTGATTTCATTTCTTCCTGCCTTTCTTGCACTGGGAAAGAAAAGAACTGTTCGACCGTCCCCATATTTCTCGAGGTATATAAAAGATCACGAATGCCCTTTAGGGATGTACTAACCACGTCTGAGGATGGTGTATTCGCTTAAGGGATCAAGGTACGGAATATATACAGTTTGACGGGCGTGGCGAGCGCGGTCAATAGGGTTAAATTCTTCGTCGTACAGCTCCTGCAAATCCAGGGGGAGTATTTCGCCGCCTGGCACCATTAACTGCAGAGGGTCTCCGGGCCCGAAGTTGGCTCTTTGTTCTACTTGCAGTATATTCTTAGCGCTGTTGTAACTGCGGACGATGCCGCAGAAATCTGCCCGTTCGTATTTTTCTTCCTTATCAATATCCTGAATAAGTCCGGGGACTGTCCCCGGACTTATTGCGCTTTCGATAAAGCCATTGGTAAAGGGGCGGGTGGCGGTTTTAGTCAGTTCTTCTATCCACCTGTTCAACTCGTCCGGGGCGAATTCTTCTCTCCGAGCAGTATACCGATCAATAGCCTGACGGTAGACTGATGCAACACTGGCTACATAGAGATGATTTTTCATGCGTCCTTCTACCTTAAAAGATTCAATTCCAATATCTATAAGTTTGGGTATATACTCCAGCAGGCACAAATCGCGGGAGTTTAAGATGTAGCTTCCACGCTGATCTTCTTCTATAGGGTAGTATTGACCGGGGCGTTTTTCTTCCACCAGGGCATAGCGATAGCGACAGGGATGAGCGCAGGCGCCATAGTTGGCACTCCTGCCGGTCATATAGTGGGACAGCAAGCAGCGACCGGAGTAGGAGACGCACATAGCCCCGTGGATAAACATTTCAATTTCTATATCTACCCGTTCTTTTATCTCCTGGATTTCTTCCAGGCTTAGTTCGCGGGCTAGTACTATGCGTTTAACCCCCAGGTCACGGTAAAAAGCTGCTGCCTCGTAATTACTTACACTGGCCTGGGTACTAAGTGTTAACGGGAGTGAGGGGGCGTAGCGCTGCGAGAGTTTAATAATACCGGGGTCGGAGATAATCAGCCCGTCAACCTGTATTTCCTCCAGCTTCTCCAGGTAGGCAGGCAATTGCTGTAAATCGCGATTATGGGCCAGGATATTTACGGTTACGTAGACTTTTTTGTTGTATCGGCGGGCAAAAGTTAGGCCGTCATTTATTTCTTCCAGGGTAAAATTATCGGCATAAGCTCGGAGACTGAATTCTTTGCCACCCAGGTAAACGGCATCAGCACCAAACAGTATGGCAGTTTTCAATTTTTCCAAGTTGCCTGCCGGTAAAACCAGCTCTGGTAGTTTCATAGGTAATCGATCCTCCAAATAAACATAGAAAACATTAAAGGCGCAAGGCAAGAACCGTCCCCACCTGCCTTATTTTATGCCCTACGTCTTATGGCATACGATTTTTAGGGATCTACCACTGCAAATCCGGGACACGGGACCTGTCCCCTTGTCCCACCTTGTCCCACGTGTGCCCTTTAGGGTTCCCCATGACGCGTTTTCCCTGGACTTATTTACTGTAAATAGCGGGACATGGCCTGAAGATGTTCCTGGAAGGTACGGGAAAAGTAATGGCTGCCGTCCCCTTTGGATACATAAAAATAGTATGTGTGCTTTTCCGGATTCAGGGCTGCTGCAATAGAGGCTTTGCCCGGATTGGATATGGGACCGGGGGGAAGACCAGGGTGCCGGTAGGTATTATAAGGCGACTCTATATCCAGATCAGCATCATTAAGACTGGTTTTCTTTTGATCATAACAGTATAAAACCGTAGGGCAGAGCTGCAGATACATGCCATCTCGCAGGCGGTTATGAATAACCCCGGATATGGTACGACGTTCATCATCGTGCATGGCCTCTTCTTCAATTAAAGAAGCCAGTATTATGGTTTTAAAAACATCCATATTTTTAGCTTTGGCCTGGGCGGCAAAGTCATTTTCCCATACCTGGGCAAAATTTTGTAACATCATATTTATGATTTCCTGGCTGCCAGTATTTTCTTCTATATAGTAGGTATCGGGGAAAAGAAACCCTTCCAACCTATATTTGCTATTTGCCGGGACATTTTTTAAAAAATCATAAGGATAGTCCGCTTTTATGGCTTCCTCCCAGGCTTCTTTAGTGCATATCTGTTTTTCTACCAGCATAGTACCAATTTCTTTTACACTGTATCCTTCGGGTATGGTTACTTTAATTTTGACTACCTGGCCCTCGGCAATAGTATGGGCAATTTGAGCCAGGGTCTGGCTGCGGTTAAAGGTGTAATGACCCGGTTTCAGCGCTGTATCCAGTTTTTCTTTACGACAGTAGGATAAAAAAGCTTTCTGGTTGCGAATAACCTCGTTTTCCTCCAGGATCGAGGCTACCTGGCGAGCGCTGACATCAGCAGGTATATAAATATCCACTGGAGTTTTGTTATTGGGATTTACGGGCAGGTATTGCTGATTTGAGGCTTTGATTCCCATGAACGTAATTGCCATTAATAGTACAAACAGTACTGCCAGCAAACGAGTTTTATTTTTACGTGGTTTATTAAGCTTAATTTCCATCATATCCTCTTAGTCCTTATTCCTCACTCCCGGTGCCCTCCGGTGGGACACGGGACCCGTCCCCTTGCCCCCCAATTTGTTCCGGGCTGGTGGTGTCAGGTTCAACCGCTGGAACCTCCGGAACTTCTGAATTCCCCGCACCTTCCTGAACCGGTATGGCCGGTTTACCGGGCGCTCCTACATAGACCAAACGGTTTAGCGGTTGGTAGCGGTCCCGAGCCAGTTGTTCCTGCCGGGCTACAGTGCCATCGGTATTATAAAAGGTACGAAATGACCTTACCACATATCCCGGACTACCCGTTTGTTCAATCTTGGTAGTCCCGGGCTTTAAATCATTTTTAGTTTCTCTGATTTCTTTGAAATCTATAACCTGATCTACTACATGGCTTACCTGTATTTTTTGTTTGTATTTTAGATTACCATATATCTTCATAGTAACCTTACCGTTTCCGGCATTTGACCATACGTAAATGGGCTCACCCAGGTTGTTTTTAAAGCGAAAATCCTTAGCACCATGAACTACAGTGGCATCGTGCCCCAATGGAACATAGGCTACGGCAAGGTTATGATTATGCCGTTCTACAATTTCAAGACCGGACAGTAAACAAGCATTATAAAGGGTGGTGGACACCTGGCATAAGCCCCCCCCCAGGCCCGGTTCAAATCTACCGCCTATTATTATCAGGGCATCCCGGTATCCTTTTTCATATGACAATTGACCCACAGTCTGATTAAAAGAAAATATCTCACCTGGCTTCAATACAATTCCGCTAAGAGTTCCGGTAGCCAAAACTATGTTATGCGAACGGTTTACCTGCTTGGGATTATACCAGGTAGTAAAGGTCGAAATCTCCCCCATGTTTTTTAATTCGTTCTCGCTTATATGAGGGTTCTCCTCGTTAACTGCCACCTCTACAAATAGCTTTTCTGATTGCTTCCATTCTCCAGGGAGTAATGCCAGGGTAGACGGTACGTCAACTCTTGCCCCTTTTTTTGAAGGCAATACTATCAGGCCCTTATCCGGATCAAGGGCCAGGCCAGCATTTACATAATCTGACTCTAGATTCTTTTTCCAGTTGCTGCTTATACTATTTAGCTTATTTTCATCATATGTAATCTTGACTGGATACTCTATACTTTTTGCTCCGTCCATATTTAATATTTTGGAAATCAGGCTGCGGTTTTTTTCCTGTTCCCACACGTCCACTATAATCTTGTTGGGGTCAGTGGGCTTAACTACTTCCCCTAACCTGGTATCGTAGCGATAATCCCGGTAATGAAAAGAAAGCGGGGTATCATATAAATACTTAAATTCTGCATCCAGCAAATGTGCTGCATCATTTTGATCATAGCCGCTTACGCTTATTGAGGCAATTTGTACACCGGGCAGAAATTGGTCGGATTTATAAAAGATTTGATAAAAGTAAACTATTAGGGCTGCGCTAACACCGAGGAGAATAACCAATATATAAGTTATCATCGATTTCCATTTAACCTGAATCAAAAACGCCTACCCCCAATAAATGTTAGTTGTGCGTGTCAAAAGGACCGCGTGTGACCTTTACGATATCCCCATAATACGCTTATAATCTCTAACCTTATTTATTTTACCTTATTGCCATTAATTTGACGAATAAAAAAAGAGCCTAAAAGGCTCTTTTTATCTTAATAATTATATATCCAAATTATCCTCTAGTTCCTGCCAGGCTTCAAATACCATATCCAGTTCTGCATCATCTTCTATATCGCTCATTAGTTCGTTACCCTCTTCGTCATAAATCACCTTTAAAATGACTATTTCATCAATCTCATCTTCATCTTCATCTTCTTCTAATAATGGCATGAGTACCCGGTAAGTTTCACCCTCTATTTCGAGCTCTGCCAGAAGCTGAAATTCATGCTCCTCTCCTTCATCATCAACCAGTACCATCATATAAAACTCATCTTCAAAAAGTTCTTCTTCGTTGCTCATTTTTACACCTCTTTCCATAAACTACAGTAATTCTAATGTTTGTCCCTGTCATTGTCAAACTCGTTTGGAAGCAGAATCTTGATAGTCCAGGTAGCCCTGGAGAATATGCACTGCAGCCATTTTATCTATCACCTGTCTGCGGCGGCGGCGGGATAAATCAGCCTCGATTAATATCCTTTCAGCACTCCTGGTAGTGAGGCGCTCATCCCAATAAGCTATTTCAATGGCCAGGTCCGTTTCCAGTGACCGGGCAAATTCTTCCACCTCCCTGGCCTTGGGGCCAATGCTGCCGTCCATATTAAGTGGCAAACCAACCACTATTTTTTCCACCTCATAGTCCCGGCACAGCTTACCAATGTTTTTTACATCCGCTTCCAAAACGCTACGCTGTAAAACCGAGTGCCCCTGAGCAGTCCAACCCATTGGGTCGCTAATAGCAATACCAATTCTCTTTTCACCCACATCTAAACCCATTATTCTCATAAATTTATCTCCTTAAACAGGTAAAAACAACCCCACGCTAAGCATGGGGTTTAAGTGCTTATTTTTGCAGGTAGTTCTTTAATAGTATTTCCAAAATTTCATCTCGGTCTACCTTGCAAATTATGTTGCGGGCATTATTATGGCTGGTTATGTATGCTGGATCCCCGGAGATCATGTATCCTACCAGTTGGTTGATGGGATTGTAGCCTTTTTCTTCCAGGGCTGCATAAACCTCTTCTAAAACGGCCTTTACCTTGCTGGTATCATCACGTTCCTTCTGAAAGCTAACCGTTTTACCAGGTAACTGAGGCATATAAACACCTCCCCGTTCTTAGTGGCGAACCCATATATTCGCCCTGGGTAAATAGCTCTATGAGTGATAGGGGTTCAGTGGTCAGCCGGGCAGACACACGGGTCTGCCCCTACAATCTTCCCCTTACCTATTAGTTTAAAGCTACCTATTTGCATCTCAAAAGTTCTCAGGTGACTCTACTTATGATATTACTAGTTTCTGGCCTTTATGAAAAGCTTTTTTCTATCATCTGACGGGCGGCGGCCAGAGCTTCCTCGATTTTACTGGCATCCCGAGCTCCGGCCTGGGCCATGTCAGGGCGTCCTCCGCCACCGCCACCGGCGGCTTTGGCAGCGGCACCGACTATTTTCCCCGCGTGAACTCCTTTAGCAGTAAGGTCTTTACTAACAAAGCATACCAATGCAACCTTGTCTTCTATTACCGACGCCAGCATTACCACCGAAGTTCCCAGTTTATCCCGCAGCATTTCCCCATTCTGGCGCAGGGAGTTGGCATCAACGCCTTGTACTATCTCAATTAAAACCTGTACTTCGTTAATTTGATAAGCTTTTTCTAACAAATTACCACTGGCAGCACTAGATAAACGGCCTTTGAGAGCCTCTATTTCCTTTTCTTTCTCTTTTAAATTTCGATTGAGATTTTCTACCTTATGGCTCAGATCGCCAGGAGAAGTTTTTAAGGCTGCCGCTATGGATTTTAGCTCAGTCTCAGCCTGGTTTAGATAAGCCAGAGCATAGCTGCCAGTTAAGGCTTCGATCCTGCGCAGGCCAGACCCTACGCTGCCTTCGCTGGTTATCTTAAATAATCCTATTTGCCCGGTATTTTTAACATGGGTACCCCCACACAGCTCCTGGCTGAAATCCTCCACTTTTACCACCCGGACTTCATCCCCGTATTTTTCACCGAAAAGGGCAATAGCTCCCATTTCCCGAGCCTTAGTGATATCGGTTACGGTAGTATCCACCTGGTACATACTCCAGATAGCCTGGTTGACGATGTTTTCTATAGCAGTTAATTGGTCTTCATCCAGAGAAGCCAGATGAGAAAAGTCAAAACGCAAACGTGAAGGTTCCACCAGTGAACCTTTTTGCTGGGCATGTTCACCCAGCACCTGGCGCAATGCTCGGTGTAAAAGGTGGGTAGCGGTATGATTGCGGGCAGTTGCTATTCTCTGTTCCTGATTTATTTCCAATTGCAGTTTTTCCCCCACCTTAAAACTCCCTTCCAGAATACCCCGGTGGATTATCCAGGAAGAAATTTTTTGCACATCGGTAATCTGCATTTTACCAGACTTGCCAATAATAATACCGCTGTCAGCCACCTGTCCCCCGCTTTCGGCATAGAAAGGAGTGCTGGCGGTAACCAGCAGTACTTCTTTATTGGTGGCGGTCTTATGTAGTTTGCGGTCCATAATTATCGCCTGCAAGGATGCATTGTCTTTTAGTTTTTCATAGCCACTGAATTCCGTTGGTTTAATATCGCTTAATAACTCTGTAATTACGATATCGCGGGCAAAAGCATTTTCACCTTTACCTGCGTCGCGGGCACGTTGGCGCTGTTCTTCCATCATACTATTGAAGCCATCTTTATCTACGGTAAATCCATTTTCTTCAGCCACATCTTCGGTCAAATCCAGGGGGAACCCAAAAGTATCGTAGAGCATAAAGGCTTCTTCCCCACCGATTTCATTTTTCCCTTGTTCCCGGGCCTGGGCCAGGATGTCCTCTACTTTTTTCAAACCTTCATTAAGGGTCAGAAGGAAACGGTCTTCTTCCATTTTAATTACTTCTTTTATAAAATCTGTTTTTCCCACCAGCTCCGGATAGGCTGCACCCATTATGGAGCAGACTATATCAACATTTTTATATAGAAAGGCTTCACTAATTCCCAGCAGACGTCCAAAGCGTAATGCCCGTCGAAGTATGCGGCGCAGAACGTAGCCACGACCGTCATTACTGGGAAGAACTCCATCAGCAATCAGAAACGTACAGGCCCGGCTGTGGTCAGCGATAACCCGAAAGGGAAAACCTTTTTCCCCCTGGTCATATTTTTGGCCGCTCATTTTTTCAATCTCTTTTATAAGGGGAGTAAAAAGGTCGGTATCGAAGTTGCTATCAACCCCTTGTAGGAGTGAAGCCAGCCTTTCCAACCCCATACCGGTGTCAATACTGGGCCGGGGCAAAGGAGTAAGCACTCCATTTTCATCCCGGTTATACTGCATGAAAACCAGGTTCCAGACTTCCAACCAGCGGTCACAATCACACACCCCCAGGGCGCAGTCGGGACCGCAGGCATATTCCTCTCCCCGGTCATAGTGAACTTCACTGCAGGGACCACAGGGACCGGTATCACCCATGCTCCAAAAATTATCTTTTTCATCCATCTTAAGGATACGGTCAGGATTTACATCGGTAGTCTCCTGCCATAGTTTAAGGGCCTCATCATCGTCCAGGTAGATAGTAACCCACAACCGGTTTTTAGGTAAAGCTACTACTTCGGTCAAAAACTCCCAGGCGTACTGGATGGCGTCATGCTTGAAGTAATCACCAAAGGAGAAATTACCCAGCATTTCAAAAAAGGTATGATGGCGGGCAGTTCTGCCTACCGTATCTAAATCGTTATGTTTGCCTCCAGCACGTACACATTTTTGAGAAGTAGTAGCCCGGCTGTAATTACGCCGGTCAATACCCAGAAAAACATCCTTAAACTGGTTCATACCCGCATTGGTGAATAACAAGGTAGGATCGTTTATCGGTACCAAAGATGAACTTTCTACTACGGTATGATTTCTGTCGGCAAAATATTGTAAAAAGGTACTTCTGATTTTATCGCTTGTCCACACGACCTGGCCTCCTCTTTCCCTTAAAGTACTCTAATCTATTTTCTTGCATAAAAGCACCTCTGTCAATAAAGCTCTTCTCTGCTGCTTCGTCATTCTACCAGTTTTAAATAACTCCATCCGACAATTACCTTCAAAACTGCGGTAATGGGTACGGCAAAAAGCATGCCCCAAATGCCCAGCAGTTTTCCCCCGGCCAGCAGGGCAAAGACTATCACCAGCGGATGCAGACCCAGTTTGTCACCGATTATTTTAGGGGTAATGAGATTACTCTCCAACTGCTGAATAACCACTATGGCTATAGTCATATAAAGGGCCAGGCGCAAAGATTCGGAGGCTGCCAGGGCAATAGCCGGGATACCTCCCAGAATCGGCCCAAAGTAAGGCACCAGATTAGTTACTCCGGATAAGATGCCTATAAGCAAGGGAAACTTAACCCCAATCAGGGCAGCGGATATGCCTATCCCTGAACCTACAAAAGCAGCTACCATCAAGTGTCCCTTGATGAACTCAATGAGTACATTGTCGATTTGCCGGCTTATCATGGTAAGCTCATTGCGAACCCGGGGAGAAAAGAGGTTAAGGAAGGCGTCGCGAATCTTTTCCCAGTCGTTCATAATATAGAAGGCCAGAATGGGAGAGAAAATCAGGGCAAATATTTTACCCAGGAAATTATAGAAACCGCTTAAAAAGCCGTTTAACACCTGGTATATATAGGATTCAAGTTTACCCAGGTTTTTATTTATAACCTGGTTTAACTGTTCGGGAGCATTTATCTGGTCAATCTTACCCGCCATTTCCTGAGCCTGCT
>JAAYCQ010000068.1 GCA_012729715.1 Syntrophomonadaceae bacterium | reverse complement strand
TGCCATAATTATAAATTGCGTAATATCCCGAAGCCTAAGGAAGAGTTATTCGAGCTAGTTGAACCTTATCGACATAAAAATAAGCCTGACTGCATTGTTCCGTTTTCAGGTGGCAGGGATAGTTCTTATGGTTTGCACCTGATTGTTAATGAGTTGAAGATGACTCCTATCACATATACTTATGATTGGGGTATGGTTACTGATTTAGGGCGCAGAAATATTAGTCGGATGTGTGCCAAACTTGGTGTTGAAAATATCACTGTTGCTGCGGATATATCTAAAAAACGTCAAAACATTGCAAAAAATCTAAAGGCATGGCTCAAGTCACCACACCTTGGAATGATTAGCATTTTAACGGCGGGAGATAAACACTTTTTTCAACATGTGGAAACTGTTAAGAAACAAACAGGTATCAGTTTGAACTTGTGGGGAATTAATCCACTTGAGGTGACTCACTTCAAGGCGGGGTTTTTGGGGGTAAAGCCCGATTTTGAAGAAAAAAGAGTCTATATGCCTGGCCTTTATAACCAATTGAACTATCAATTCTTAAGATTTAAAGCAATGTTACAAAGCCCGGGTTACTTTAATAGTTCTCTTTGGGATACCCTTTCTGGTGAATATTATCGTAGTTTTGCAGAGAAAAAAGATTACTATCATATTTTTGATTATTGGCAATGGGATGAAAAAATAATTGATGAAACTTTACGTCAGTATGATTGGGAGCTGGCCCCTGATACCAATACTACCTGGCGTATTGGTGATGGTACGGCGGCCTTTTATAACTATATTTATTATACTGTCGCCGGTTTTACAGAACATGATACTTTTCGGAGTAATCAGATTCGTGAAGGTCAGATAACTCGGGAAGAAGCACTTGAGCTTGTAAAGGATGAAAACAGACCCCGTTATCAAAATATTCGCTGGTATTTAGATACACTAAATATGGATTTTTCAGCAGTGATTAAAGTTATAAATGCTATTCCGAAGCTTTATTCAATGGACGAATAAACCTTACAGATATGAGGCTTTTCTATTTGTTAATACAGTGAATAAAAACTAAAAAGGATTAAATGATGAAAAAGAAAATAATGGTGTGGTGTATTTCGAAGTATGCGTCTCCGCCTCAATATGGGATAGGCGCACGGTTATTTTATATTGCAAAAGAGTTTTCTAACATGGGACTTGAGGTATTGTTAATTAGCTCTGATGCTAATCATCTTGTTAAGTACCCTAACACAGATAAGGTTTATAATTTGGAGAAGTATGATGATCTGTTACATATGTGGATTAAAACCTATAAGTATTCCCAAAGTGCATCCTTAAAAAGGTTTAGAAGTTGGGTGGATTTTGAATATAAGCTGTTTAGACTTGATCGTTCAAAGTATAGGAAGCCCGATGTTGTGATTATTTCCTCTTTATCATTGTTCACGATCATATATGGGATTTACCTGAAAAAGACTTATAAGTGCAAGTTGATTTTTGAAATCAGAGATATTCATCCCTTAACCCTGATAGAAGAGTTTGGGGTTAGTAAGTGGAATCCTATGGTTTTACTTATGGGACTAGTTGAAAAAATCGGCTATAAAAAAGCAGATTTGATTGTTGGAACAATGCCTAATCTTCGGGAGCATGTTCAGGAGATAGTTGGCAATGGTAAGGAGGTTTTTCACTCGCCTTTGGGCATTCACCAAATATGGTCTAATGAAGTAAAGCCTAGTGATTCCATCGATTCTTTATTTCCAGAGAATAATCAATTCGTAGTTGGATATGCTGGCAGCATGGGCATATCAAATGCTCT
>JAAYCQ010000067.1 GCA_012729715.1 Syntrophomonadaceae bacterium | reverse complement strand
TCCCCAGTCTATGCCCGCTCAAACCGTAGTGGAAATGGCTACCCTGGGTGGAGCCAGGGCCATGGGATTGGAACATGAAATCGGCAGCCTGGCAGAAGGCAAAAAAGCGGATATGGTACTTATCAGCCTGGATGGATGGCACACCCGTCCTCAAAATGCTGCCAGTGTCTATTCCCAGCTGGTTTATCAGGCGCAGGCCAGTGATGTCACTGCCACTATAGTCAACGGTCACCTCCTTATGAAAGACGGCCACCTCTTAAGCATTGATGAGAAAAAACTAAAGAGCGCAGCCGAGGCCTCTTTGCAGAGAGTTTGCCGGCGTGCCGGGCTGAGCTGAGCCGGGATGGTTTTTACCTTGGCCTTGCAGCTCCTTGCCATGGCCTCTAACAAATAAGCCGTAAATTAATATACCGGAAAGAACAGGCTAACATTACCTGGACCTGTTTTTAGCCTGACCCTTCTGCCATCGCTAGAAAACGTAACAGCTCCATCAATATCAGTTCTGATAACTTTTATATGCTTGTCCTCTAATGCCTCCAAAATTAAGGGATGAGGATGGCCGAATATATTATTTGCACCTACACTGATAACCGCCCATTCCGGTTTGGCTTTTTCATAAAAAACTGGAAGTAGTGACATCTTGCTGCCGTGATGAGGAATTTTTAGTACTGTTACCGGGGCTATTTGCTTCCGTTCCACCAATTCCTGCATAGGTTCCAAACCTATATCACCGGTTAGCAGGGTGGAAAAACCTTCATAGCGAACATCCAGCACGATCGACTGTTCATTGGCATTATCCAGGGAGTTAGCCTTTGCTGGCGGATTTAAAACCCGTATTTTCATCTTCTCCCCGGTATAAACCGATTCCCCGCCTGTCAGAGGTATAATGGGCATGTTACCGGCTTCCGCTATTTTTCTCAAGTTTCGATATTCCTCGGCATCAACCATTGTATAGGGTATGGCAATATAGCGTGCCGGTATCTCCTTTAAAACTGATTCCAATCCCTTAAGGTGGTCAATATCCGGGTGGGTATTTATCGCCAGGTAGAGTTCTCGTACGCCCCGGTAATATAGATAAGGGAGAACTTTCCGGGTACCCGGATCAGAGAAATCACTGCCTCCCCCATCAACCAGTATAAATTTTCCCCGGGGCGTTTTAATTAGTATGCTATCCCCCTGCCCTACATCGATAAATGTCACCTCTAACTTCCCGCGATTATATATGCTTCCCGGCAGACAGATAACTGTAATGAAAACCGCAATCATTATCAGTCCGGCTGCCAGTACCGAGGAACGTTTTTTATCACCTGCAGTCGTAAATGCATAGATAGAAAGAAGTAAACCGACATAATAAAGTACTATTAAGGCTACTCCCGGGGCTATCACCCGTAAATAGGAACCAGGAATATTTACCACCAGTTCATTTACTACCCGGATAAGGTCTATACATAATCCAGCCGGATATAGAAATATGGCGCTTAATCCCGGTAGCAGTCCGCCAGTTAGTAAAGATAAGAACCCCAGGATAACTGCGCCTCCGGAAAGATAGGTTATGGGAATGTTGGCCAGCAGGGCCAGGGGGCTAAACAGGTGGAAATGGTAGGCAGTAAGAGGTAACACCGCCAATTGAGCGCAAACAGGTACTAGCAGAAGATCGCCCC
>JAAYCQ010000066.1 GCA_012729715.1 Syntrophomonadaceae bacterium | reverse complement strand
CCTTAAAACAAGTGGCCGTAAGGCAAACTGGGTGGTACCGCGGGAAGTGTTTATTAACCTCTCGTCCCATAAGGGATGAGGGGTTTTTATTATTTAAGGAGGTGTCCAACATGATTAAATTGGCCAGCCGGGAAGGCAGTGAGATGCTGGTTTCCCGCAATCATCAGGCCGAAGACAGCCAGATAAAAGTTAAAGGCTGCATTATCGGCGGCAATCAATTGGCAGTTATAGCAGGTCCTTGTGCTATTGAAAATGAGGAAATTTTAAAAGAAACCGCCTTTAAGGTGAGAGGGTGTGGCGCTTCCTTTTTACGGGGAGGAGCATATAAACCACGTACCTCCCCCTACAGTTTCCAGGGTTTAGGCGAAGAAGGGTTAAAAATATTGGCCCGGGTTGGGGAAGAGATGAATATGCCGGTTATTACAGAAGTTATGGATAGTGATGATATAGAGTTGGTAGCTGAATATAGTGATGTAATCCAGGTGGGAGCACGGAATATGCATAATTTCGCTTTACTGCGTAAGCTGGGAAAAACTGATAAACCGGTTGTATTAAAACGGGGACTGTCAGCCACCATCGAAGAATGGCTGCTGGCAGCAGAATATATACTGGCCGGGGGAAATATGCAGGTAATACTTTGTGAGCGGGGAATTCGTTCAGCTGAACCCTGGACTCGTAACACTTTGGATTTATCCGCAGTGGCTCTGGTTAAAGAGTTATCCCACCTGCCGGTACTGGTTGATCCCAGCCATGCCACCGGAGTACGCAGCCTGGTTACTCCTATGGCCAAAGCGGCAATTGCCGCCGGGGCCGATGGCATTATGGTGGAAGTACACCCTCATCCAGAGAAGGCATTGTCAGATGGAGAGCAATCCCTGACCCCGAGAGGATTTAGCCAGTTAATGAAAGCAATTGAACCCGTGGCACGGGCTATAGGAAGGGGAGTACGCTAATGGCATGTGCTGTATTAGGTCCGCACGGCACCTTCAGTGAGGAGGCTGCTAATCGTTACTGGGGTCAGCGGAACGATATTATGGTGGCGGCCAGTATACCCCAAATATTCACCCTGGTAGAAAGCGGCAGGGTTGACGAAGCCCTGATCCCTCTGGAAAACTCTCTGGCCGGGACGGTTAAAGCTACTATTCAATGTTTGCGTAATAGCCAACTTACTATTCAAGGAGAAATTCTTCTACCTATAAGGCAGGATCTGCTGGGAGGCAGAAAATACGAATTAGAAGAAATTGAGCTGCTAATATCACAACCGATAGCTTTAATGCAATGCCAGACCTTTGTTAGCAGGTACCTGCCCGGAGTACGGACAGAAATTTGTGATAGCACCAGCCAGGCAGCTTTAACTATGCGTCAGGAGACCAGAAAAGCAGTTTCTATAGGTAACAGGCAGGCAGCCAACATCTATGGTCTGGAAATAATATACCCGGATATAGCCGAAGAAGGTAATGCCACCCGCTTTATCCACATTGGCCGAGAAAAAAAGGACACTTGTGGTGATAAGGCCAGTATCATTTTTGCTTTACCCGACCGGGCAGGAGCCCTCTATGAGGTATTGGGAGTCTTTGCCCGCAGAAGTCTAAATCTGAGTAAGATTGAATCTTACCCGGGACACAATGCCGGGGCTGGTTATTATTTTTATATCGAAGTTGATATTCCTACGGGTGAAAACCTGCAACCGGTGCTTTATGAATTGCAGGAGCTTTGCAGTTATATTAAATATCTGGGGTCTTACCGCAGGGCGAGTTAATAGTAAGGGGTAAGGAGTGAGGAGTAAGGCATGAAGAGCGAACATGGGGACTGTCCCTGCTGTTTGCCGGGAACCAAAAAAACAGAGGGACTGTCCCCTGTGTTCGCCGGAGTAAGGGGGAATAATAGTCGTCAGACGTAAGATGTCGGACATAAGGATTAATAGTCGTTAGTCGTCCGACTTCCGTTATGAGAGGGGTGATGCGATCGATAGACTGGTTCATCTAAGCAGAATTTAAAATTGAATATGAATCTTATCATGGTTATCACGGAAACACTCCGGGATAACACGTACCCAGCAGGGAAAAATTTACTTTTGCAACATTTTAAAAAACATAAGATGAGAGGAGGTGGCCCCTTTTTGTAAAAACCCTGGGTAAAGCGCAAAGTTGACAAGCTAAAAGCCTTACTTTAGAATTATTCAAGTACTAATCTAGTTCGGAGGAGAATTCATGCAGCTTAAAGCCCCCAGGGGTACATACGATATTTTACCTCCTGATTCTAGCAAATGGCAATATATAGAAGGTATTTTGAAGGAAACCGCGGAAACGTTTGGTTACCGGGAAATTCGTACGCCCATTTTTGAGCATACGGAATTATTTGAACGTGGGGTTGGTAGCAGTACCGATATAGTTACCAAGGAGATGTATACTTTCAAGGATAAATCCTTGCGCAGTCTCACCTTGCGTCCGGAAAACACTGCTTCCTGCGTTCGGGCTTTGATTGAACATAGCATTTACAGTGGTATAATGCCGGCCAAATGGTATTACATTGGGCCGATGTTTCGTTATGATCGTCCTCAGACCGGCAGATACCGGCAGTTTCATCAGTTCGGAGTAGAGGCTTTTGGCAGTAATAGTCCCTATTTAGATGCAGAAGTTATTATTCTTTTAATCGAGGTCTTAAAGCGCCTGGGTTTAAAGGAATATGAGCTACATATTAATTCGGTTGGCTGTATGCAATGCCGCGATGTTTACCGGCAAAAACTGATCGAACATATTACTCCGGTAAAGGATAAGCTCTGCCCTGATTGCCAGACTCGCTATCAGCAGAACCCCTTACGGGTTTTGGACTGCAAAGAGAAGTCCTGCCATCAGGCCATAGTAAACTATCCCACCCTTTCCCAGCACCTCTGTGATGATTGTGCCTCACACTATGATGTAGTTAAAAAAGGTCTAAAGGCCAATTCTATAGATTACAGGCACGATGATAATCTGGTTCGGGGACTGGATTATTATACTAACACTGCTTTTGAGATTCATATCCCCGGAATTGGTGCTCAAAGTGCGGTAGGCGGAGGGGGAAGGTATAACGGTTTGGTGGAAGACTGCGGTGGTCCGGACTTACCGGGTATAGGATTTGCTATGGGTATAGAGCGTCTGCTGCTGGCCGTAGATACCTTGGCGAAAGAGTTGGACTCCGGAAAAAGCGATGTTTTCATTACTATAATGAATGATGATTATGAGCTCCAGGCCCTGGAACTACTAACTCGCCTGCGGCAGGAAAATATCAGAGCTGAGAAAGATTATATGGGACGCAGTGGACGAGCGCAGATGAAGTATGCGGATAAACTGGGGGCGAGAATGGTAATAATCATTGGTGATGATGAAATCCAGCAAGGCTATTTTACTCTCAGGGACATGCAGAGCAAAGAACAGGTTCAAATTTATAAGGAAGAGATTATTGAATCTGTTAAAGATAGACTGGTTAAGTTTAGAGGAGGAAACGGGTAGATGAAAAGAACTCACAGGGCTACGGAACTTGCCCTAGAAAACGTCGGTGAAGTGGTTACCCTCAATGGTTGGGTTGATAGTCGGAGGGATCACGGAGGCCGCATATTTATGGATTTAAGAGACCGTTCCGGTATAATTCAGGTGGTTTTCAGTCCTGAGGTAAACATGGACGCCTTTCGCCTGGCGGAACAGGTACGCAGTGAATAT
>JAAYCQ010000007.1 GCA_012729715.1 Syntrophomonadaceae bacterium | reverse complement strand
GTCCATTGAATATAAGGACTGCTGTAAAATCCGATGCTGGCATTTTTAGTAGAAAACCCCCCGGTGGCCATGGTAGTGAAAGTATGGCAAAGGGCATCAAAAAGATTCATCCCAAAAATCAACAGCATAAGACAACAGGCTATACTGATTATAATATAGGTGAGCCATAGTTTCTGGGCGGTCTCGCGGATACGGGGACTAATTTTATTAATTATTGGGCCTCCCGGTGCTTCAGCCTTAAAAAGCTGGGTGCCCCTGGCACCCATACCAGCTATAAGCGCAAGAAACAAAACTATTATCCCCATGCCTCCCAGCCACTGGGTAAGACAGCGCCAGAACATTAGTCCCCGCGGCCAGGCTTCCACGTCTTTAACTACAGTAGCTCCGGTAGTGCTGAAACCAGAAACCGTTTCAAAGAAAGCGTCGGCAAAGTTGGGCAGGTAACCAGAAAACAAAAAAGGCAGGCTGCCAAAAATAGAAGCAATGATCCATCCGATTCCTACCAGGGCAAAACCTTCTTTTATATTAATGCTCTCCCCGGTAGAAAAAAGATATTTAAGCAAAAAGCCACTAATAATGGTCACCGCTGCCGCCAGGCTTATGCTCATAATTACCTCTTCTTTATGTATAATAGACCAGGGCAAACAGGTAAGCATGGCCAGGCCGACTATCAGGATTAATAATCCCAGCTGACTTATAATTACTGCCGGTCGAATCAAAATACCCTACCCCCGTACAAAAAACGTCCAACTTTACAAATACTCTTAAGCATAAAAAATAGCATTAACGATCTTAAGCCTTAATCTACGAATTTGCCGTCAGGTATGATAACCTTTTCTCCTTACCCCTTACTATATCACTGCTTCCAATAAGCAGGTAGTAATAACACCAGCATGGGGAAAATCTCCAGGCGTCCGATTAGCATAAGCGCGCTTAACAGGTACTTACCCGCATCGGGAATAAAGGAATAGTTCTGGGTCGGGCCTACCGCAGCAAAACCGGGGCCAATATTTCCCAGACAGGACGCAGTAGCAGTCAGGCTGCTAACTATATCTATACCCAGCATGGTTAAAACCAGTACCCCCAGAGCCACCAACATGATATAAAGACAGAAAAACTGTACCACATTGCTTACCAGGTCTTCATTTAAAACCCGGCCACCATAACGCATAGTCAGGACTGCTTTGGGGTGCACCATTTTTTGAAATTCCATAAGCGCCCGGCGTATTATAATTAAATAACGACCCGGTTTTATATTTCCACCGGTAGAGCCTATACACCCGCCTACAAACATCAATAAGAATAGTACTCCGGTTGACATGGCCGGCCACAGGTTAAAATCGGCCGTGGCATACCCGGTGGTAGATATGATAGAAACTACCTGAAAACTTGCCAGCCTTATTTTCTCTTCCCATCCCCCCATACCTCCAGTCAAATGTAAGCCCAGAGCTACTACCGCAGAGGAGATGAGTACTATACCGGTATAAAACCTGAACTCCGGGTTCTTAAAGTAAACTACCGGCCTGCGGTCTTTGTAGGCCAGATAATGCAGAGAAAAATTAGTAGCTGCTATAAACATAAATATAGTTATAGTCCATTGAATATAGGGACTGCTATAAAAGCCGATACTGGCATTTTTAGTAGAAAACCCCCCGGTAGCCATGGTAGCGAAAGTATGGCAGAGGGCATCAAAAAGATTCATGCCAAAAACCAGCAGCAAAAGCAGACAGGCAATACTAATTATTATATAGGTCAACCATAGTTTTTGGGCAGTCTCGCGGATACGGGGGCTGATTTTATCGGTTATCGACCCTCCCGGTACCTCAGCCTTAAACAGCTGGTTACCCCCGGCACCCATACCGGCTATGATGGCAATAAACAGCGCTATAATCCCCATACCTCCCAACCACTGGGTAAGACAGCGCCAGAACATTAGTCCCCGCGGCCAGGCTTCCACGTCCTTAACTACACTGGCCCCGGTAGTAGTAAAACCCGAAACCGTTTCAAAAAAAGCGTCAGCAAAGTTGGGCAGATACCCAGAAAATATAAAAGGCAGGCTGCCAAAAACTGATGCTAGTATCCATCCCAGACTTACCAGGGCAAAACTCTCTTTAAAGTTAATACTCTCCCCGGTAGAAAAAAGGCGTTTAAGCAAGAGGCCGCTAATAATGGTCACCATTGCCGCCAGGCTTATGCTTATAATTACATCTTCTTTATAAACGATAGACCAGGGTAAGCAGCTAAGCATGGCTATTCCGATTATTAGAATCAATAACCCCAGGTGGCTTATAATTACTGCCGGTCGAATCAATATAGTTTACCCCCGTGCAAATAGACGTTCAATTTTGTGAATACTCTTAAGCATGGAAAACACCATTAAGCGGTCATGCGCCTTAATCTGGAATCTGCCATCAGGTATGATAACCTTGTCATCCCGCATTACCGCACCAATTACAGAACCGCTGGGAAACCTGATGTGGCGCAGTTCTTTATTAACTGCGGAGGACCCCGGCTGAGCCAATAATTCCAGCATTTCCGCCCGGTCATCACCAAAAACCGTAACCGAAATAATATCTCCCCGACGCAAGTACTTTAATATAACCCCGGCGGTAAGCATACGCGGACTTAAAATAGTATCAATACCGATTTGTTCCACCAGAGGCATAATATCAGTACGTTTAACCTGGCAAATAGCCTTTTTAACTCCCAGGTTGCTGGCTATCAGAGAACACAGCACGTTTATCTTATCATCATCCGTTACTGCTACAAATAAATCCGAGTTGCCAATACTCTCTTCCTGCAGTAACTGATAATCGCTGCCGTCTCCCTGAATTACCAGGGTATGCTTAAGCTTCGCTGATATCTGTCGGGCTCGCATCATGTCTTTCTCAATAACCTTTATTTGCAGCTCCGGGCGGCTTTGTTCCAGAATCTGGGCCAGATAAAATCCGGTACGACCTCCCCCCAGTATGGTAATATGTTCTACACGCGGGGTATGGAAACCCAGCATTTTCTCGACTTCCCGCATTTCCTTAGTTTGGGCAATCAGGTGTATACGGTCACCTTCATGCAGGATATCATCACCCCGTGGTACCAAAATATTCTGCTGGTGCTCAATACAAACAATATTATAGGGAAGCGCAGTTTCCAGTTCTTTTATTTTCTTCCCCACCAGAGGAGATTGTTTCTTAATCTCTAACTCCACCATTTGTACCTTGCCCATAGCATAATAATCCACGTTCGCTGCCTCAGGATGGCGGACTATCTTGGCAATTTCCAGTGCGGTAACCCTTTCCGGATTTATAATCAAATCTATGCCTATGGCTTCTTTAAAATCAAAATCTCTAACTTCCAGGTATTCCGGGTTACGTACCCGAGCCACGGTAGTTTTAATTCCATATTTTTTGCCCAGCAAACAGGCTACCATATTAAGTTCATCATGTTCAGTCACCGCCAGCAGCATATCTGCACTGCGAACCCCAGCCGCCTCTAAAACAGATGTGGATGACCCACTGCCGCCAATCACCTGCACATCCAAAGTTTCCTCCAATATCTCCTGGCGCTCCGGAGATTGTTCAATTATAACCACGTCATGGTCTTCCTTAGACAGCAACTGAGCTATACTGAATCCCACTTTACCGGCACCAATTATTATTGCCTTCACCTTTTATCACCTGCATATAATAATGTTTGTTTTTTAATTAACCCAACTTCCTATGATTATATTCATTCATAGCAAATAAGGAAATAGATTTCATGTGTATTGTAGTCCAAGTGGCAAATAAAAAAAAGGGCCTGAGCCCTTAAATATGTTTTATTGGCGGAAGCAATGGGTATTCTCCCCAATGTAGGGAACGGCCCCCGTGCCGTTCCGTCATCTTGTATCAACATAATCGCGTGTAAGTGGTTTGGCATAACAATAAATTTGTCGATAATATTTTATTAAATACCATTAACCGGCATTGTTTTTACTACTAAAAATAGTATTATAAATATTCCTATACAATACTCTTGCTTTATCATAAGATAATGTTAGTATGCTTTATAAGAAAGGAAGGTGGAGAAGATGGCTATCGTTAAAACTACCGTTGGTATTCCTGATAAAATATATAATCTGGCTGAAGACATGGTAAATAAGCTTGGAATTTCCCGTAGTCAGCTGTATTCCAGAGCATTGGAAGCTTATGTGCAAAATTATCTGGATCGGGAAATGGCTGATATGCTGGACCAGGCCTTTTCTGAGGAGCCACTGAAGGAGGATATTGATCTACAGATAGCATTTAAAAAGCAATTCGACTCTCGTTTGGAAAGTGAGAATGAGACATGGTAATTAATCAAGGTGATATATACTGGTATACGTTTCCTACTCCGGAAGGTTCCCAACCTATGGGACGACGTCCGGTAGTGGTGGTCCAGAACAATATATGTAATCAAAGCCGGGTAAATACAGTTATAATCTGTCCTTTAACGACCAATCTAAGGCTGGCAATTGCGCCCGGCAACATTTTGTTGGAGACCGGAGAAGCCAATATTCCTAAACAGAGTGTAATCAACGTATCCCAGGTGCAAAGCATAGATAAATCATCCCTGGGGGAGTACATCGGTTCTTTGTCCATGGCCAGAATATATGAATTAATTAAGGGATTACAAATGTGGTTAATACCTAAAGAACCGGTTAAAGAATGACCCGGCTAAAATTCCCGGTATTCCTTTAACTGGAAACATAAAACCCGCCTGGCTGCAGATCACACCGGCGGGGGTTCATCATATGTTTATGGTAAAAAACGTATTAAGAAGCAGAATAGACCCTTTCTAATAACAGTGCTATTTATTATCATTAATAGAGATGCTTTATGTTTACGAATCAACGGGGAGGGGTTATATTGAATTATAAGGAATTATGTGATGAATTAGTTCGTATTTTAAATCTGGATCTACCTCCGGTTGGAGTAAAGTTTCTAAAAAACGAGGAAATAGGGGCGTTTCAACACTATAAGTCTGATGTAAACTATACTTTTTGTCAGTTTATTATGAGGGCTCAAGAGGGAGAGCAACTCCTGGCCAACGGTGATAATATAGCATGTGCTAATGGAGCTTCTGCTTTAGGTTTTAGGCCGATCCCAGATAAGCTTAAGACCGGTGAGTTTTTTGAGAAATTAGGAAGTTTTGAAAAAGAAGCAGGTAGGACAGTAATGGAGGCTTTACCTCGCTTTGAACTTAATAGATATGCGGCTATTGCTGTATCCCAGGTAGCCAATGCTGATTTTGAGCCTGATGTAATATCAATACAAGGTACACCAGAACATCTCATGTGGCTAACTCTAAGTGTCCTTCACCATGAAGGTGGGCGCTTAACGTTCAGTACCGCCATTTCCAATGGGTGTTGTGTGGATATAACTGTTATACCACAGCTTGAGCAAAGGCTTAATGTTTCTTTAGGTTGTTATGGTTGTAGAAATGCTACCAGTATCCCTGATGAACATTTACTGGCAGGTTTTCCCGGGCATAAACTGGAATCTATTGTGAATTCACTGCGGTCACTGGAAGAAAAAACTATACCCAGGACTAGAGAGAAAAAAGCCTACAACAGGCTAATAAATTCTTAGCAGGGGATAAGGGAGAAGGAGTAAAGTAAAATGTTTACTGGAAATACCGCCCGAAATTATGATAGTTGGTACGAAACTAAGCAGGGAAGATTTATTGACCTGGTTGAAACTGAAGCCGCCTTTGATTTGGTAACCCTGTCTCCAGGTGCAAGAATCCTGGATGCCGGCTGTGGAACAGGTAATTTCAGCATTAAACTGGCGGAACACGGTTATCTGGTTACTGGTATAGATTTATCCTCTGATATGCTAAACATCGCCCGGAAGAAGTGTATGGCTAAAGGCTTAAAGGTTGATTTAGAAACTATGAATATTGAACACCTGCTTCTCCCAGACAACTACTTCGATGCTGCCTTTTCCATGGCCGCTTTTGAATTTATTGCTGACCCTGAACCAGCTTACCGGGAATTGTCCCGCGTTGTTAAACCAGGCGGTCAGATTCTAATCGGTACTATTAATCGGGACAGTCTCTGGGGTAAAACATATATGGAGGAAGCATCTAAAAATCCTGATTCTGTATTCAAACATGCGTATTTTAAAAACCTGGAGGAGCTGGCTGATGTTGATCGTATCAACTTAAGAGCCAGCCGCCAGTGTTTGTACGTTCCGCCCCAGGCTCCCGAAGAGTATTTTGACCTGGAACATGAAACCCGCCTGGCTGCAGATCACACCGGCGGGTTCATCATATGTTTATGGCAAAAACCGTATTAACAAATTTGTCGGGAGCGCGTAGGAATCGAACCCACCCGCGACGGGATCACCGCCGCGCAAACTGGATTTGAAGTCCAGGCGAGCTATCAGGAAGGATAATTGCTAAAATTTATAGGGGGCATTACAATAGTTCGCAATATTTCAATATTTTTTCGATAGATTCCCAAACGGAAAGAGCCGGATTCTCCCTGTAGTACTGATATCCTTTATATTGCTGCAACACCAGGCCGTTTTCCATATTTTTTTGCACAATGACCTTGGAGCGATTAATCGCTGCTATAACTTCCGGTAAGGATATTTTCCCAAGCACTCTCTTGAAATTGGCTTCATGTTTATACTGGTCAAGATTTTCGAATTTTTCACCATATGCTTTATTTATAGGCTCAAGATATTGCCGTCTATGTACCAGCGGAGCATTGCACTCCGCTTTGTGCAAAACCATCCATAATTCAAAAGTAAAATTACTATAACCAGGATAATATTTGATTTGTTTGCCCAATTTAGAAGTATCTTTAAGTGAATCCAATGTTTTTATAAACTGTACCGTATGCACTTCATCATTGCTTTCATAATCAAACACATGTATAATCTCAGTTTTTGTTAACACATTTATTGATTTGGCTCGTTTTATTGGATTCTGGATTTTGCTGTCAATGGAAACCTTATGTTTAGCTGCCGGTTCGCTATTAATTTTCTCTTGCAGCCAATCAAAATACCACTTTTCAGTTTCACCCTCTACCGAAAAATAGTATTTTTGAGTGGTTTTCCTTATGGCCACTGTTACACCTCTTTTCTATCATTTTGAATGTTTTCAAAAATAGAGGTGAAATCAATGTCCTTAATTGCTCCATACCGGCTGATGAAATAATTTTTCATATAATCTTCATGCTTTCGCACACCTTTTTCACCGGAGGTACCAAAGTCAGATAAAGAATAAAGGATGCTACAATGGGTGGCATCATCACGTTCCACAAATTTGATTTCATCCCGTCTAAAAAGATTGGAATTCAGGAAAATAGGGTTATGGGTATTAAAAATAAGCTGCGCGTTTTTAGTGTTAATGTCATCATTATGAAAAATATTGATAATACTCATCAACGCCATAGGGTGAATCGAGGCATCAAATTCGTCAACTACCAGGGTTCCTCCATTAAGCAAAGCATATATAACCAAAGGAAACATATTTACAAACCGAATCGTTCCATAAGATTCAAACACTTCGGCATCTACTAGTGTATTAGCATTTATACCATCAAAAATGGAGCAAAGTTTAGTTTCAGTATCATCTTCAGGCACTATATAGCCTATTGCATTTGAATTAATACCAAACATTCGAGCTGCTTCATTTACTGTTTTTTCAATATACACGGTTTGTTTTTTCGGTTCAGAAAACTTCTTAACCAAATGAAGTATATCTCCTCTATAGATTACCATAAATTTATCTTCTAGCCAGTTGGTGATAATATTGACCAGTTTTGCACTGAACATGGCTTTGAAGCCGCTCATCAAAAACAGTTCCTCATCATTTAAATTACTTTTAGCCAGGGTAGTTGCCCCTACCACATTATCTTCAAATTCGTTTATCAAATAATCTTTAATAACTTTAAAATCGCCAAACTCCAATGTGCTATTTCTTGAAAAAACCATCTTCTTGTTAACAGACAAACTTTCAGATAATATTCTACGTTCATAGTCGTATTCCATAAAATTGCCAATATCAAGAGACAGTTGATATTCAAACAAAATATCATTATCAATAAATGTAATTGAGAACTCTACCGGTTTCTTTTCCGTGTTTGTATTATTAGGAATCAACTCCAAAGTATTGACTGCAGCGTTGGGCATATTTCGGCTGCCATTATTACGAATATTTCCACGCAAAATAATGGTTTTAAATACTTCCATGGCCCCAATAATATTTGTTTTGCCCGATGCATTAGGACCATAAATTACGGCAGAACACAGCCCCTTATATGCTTTTGCACCAATTTTATTGTTTAAAATGCTATAATCAAGGCCCTTTGTAACTGTCAAGTAAAAATGAACAAAAAATGATAAATAACTTTGGACACCTAGTTATTCCCAAAAATGGTTTGGCGGTGTTTTAAACGATAGCTGTCACCGCTTAGATGGATAACCTCACTT
>JAAYCQ010000065.1 GCA_012729715.1 Syntrophomonadaceae bacterium | reverse complement strand
AATAATACCTTTTTCTGGCTAATGCAATCACTTGTATAGGCTTAGTTTTTTACTGTCATTTTTATATTATTGCTTTAACAGGCTTATTAGGTTTTCAAAGATCATTTGGATTCTATTTTCTAATTAATCTTCCCCTACTACCCGGATTTCCGGTTGCAGGTCTACTCCAAAACGCTCCCTGGCTTTTTGCTGAATATAGGCAATCAAATTAAGAACATCCCGGGCCGTAGCATTACCGTTATTAACAATAAAACCGGCATGTTTGCTGGATACCTGGGCATCACCTATCTGATAACCCTTTAATCCCAGTTCTTCCAGCATGGGTCCCACGTAAAATCCCGGGGGGCGCCTAAAGGTGCTGCCCGCACTTGGTTTATCCAGAGGTTGTTTTTCCTCTCGCCGGCAGGCAAATTCCAGCATCCGCTCTTCAATTTCCTCGCGGTTACCAGTTACCAGTTTTAAACGGGCCGAAATTATAATATAACCGTTACTTTGAAATATGCTCTGGCGATAGCCAAATTGCATTTCCTCATTCTTAAAGGTTTTAATACTTCCATCCGGGCTTATAGCCCTGGCTTCTATAACTAAACCCTGCATTTCACCATCATAGGCCCCGGCGTTCATAACTAATGCGCCTCCCAGGCTTCCCGGTATTCCCTCGGCAAATTCCAGTCCGGATAATGAATGGAAAGCTGCTATGCGGGCCAGAGCAGATATCTTTATGCCAGCCTGAGCCTGTATTTCCTCACCGTTGACTTCTACTTCATCCAGGTTTTCTCCCAGTTTCATTGCTACTCCACGGATACCCCCATCCCGTACCAGCAGATTGCTCCCCACACCGAAAATAAATAAGGGGATATCCCTTTGTCGGCAAAACGATACAACGGTAGCAACATCTTCTTCATCCTGCGGCAGTACCATTATGTCTACTGGCCCACCAATTTTAAAGGTAGTGTGATTTTGCATCTCTTCATTAAACAGTAAACGATCTGAGGGCAGATAATTCAATATTTCAGAATACATAAACCTCTCCTTAATCAGACTCTATACTTCATAACCTGATATATTCTATGGTTCAAAACGTTTGGTTATAACTTAGATTATACCGTATACACTACATATTTATAATCCGGATTACTGCCTTTGTGATATAATAGGCAGGGATTTTGATATTGAATTTTATTTGTCAAGGGGGACTGAAGATGGATAAATCGGCCTTACAAAAAGAACTGGTAAAAATGCTGGGCAAAGATAAAGTTCTCTGTGACGAACTGGACTTGATGTACTATTCTTATGACAGTTCATTTTTAACCAAACTGGAACCGGCCAACCCCTGGGCTGTGGTTATGCCACATTCTACGGAAGAGGTTCAACAAATAATGAAATTGGCCTTTGATAATAATATTGATATTATACCCCGCGGGGCTGGCACCGGCGAAACGGGTGGATGTGTAGCCTTAAAGGGTGGCATAGTTTTGGATCTTTCCACCTGGGATGAAATAGAAGAGATTGATGCTAAAAATATGCAGGTTATTCTTCGTCCTGGAGTGATACATGCCCATCTTAATAAAGAACTGGCCAAATATAATCTATTTTTCCCTCCTGACCCGGGCAGTAGTCAGATGTGTACGGTGGGAGGGATGGTAGCCAACAATGCCAGCGGCTTACGGGCAGTAAAATATGGCTGTACCGAACAATATATCCTGGGACTGGAAGTGGTGCTGGCCAATGGCGATGTTATTACTACGGGCGGAATGAAGGCGCGCTGTATTAAAAATGTTTCCGGACTAAACCTGACCAAACTTATGGTAGGCTCGGAAGGTATATTAGGGGTTATTACTAAAATTCGCCTGCGCTGCTGGCCCCGGCCTAAAGCACGTGGTATTGCCATGGCGGTTTTTGATAACTTAGATGATGCTCCGGCAACAGTCCTGGATGTATACCAGGCCGGGGTTCTTCCTTCGGGGATAGAGATTCTTGACAGCTCCGCTATTCAGGCGGTAAACCTGTTTAAGCCGGAAATAAATCTACCTGAGGCTGAAGCTATACTGCTGTTTGAGGTAGACGGTAATCCCCCTTCAGTAGAATATGAAGGTCAGGTAATAAAAGAAGTAGCTGGTAAAAGGGCTCGTAATGTGGAGTGGTCAACTGAGACCAAACGCATGGCTGAACTTTGGGAAGGCAGAAGTATTACGGCTACTGCAGCAGCCCGGGTAAGAAAGGATGGCAGTCGCATCTTTGCCGGAGAGGATATTAGTGTTCCCCTGGCCAAAGTAGCCGATACCTTGCGGGCTATACGGGCACTGGGCGACAAGTACGGTATTAAAGTGGTTAACTATGGCCATATCGGTGATGGCAATGTACACACCGCCCCGGTAATTAATCCGGAAAACCCGGAAGAAGTGGAAAGAGTAATGCAACTGGTTCACGATATTCATCTGCTGGCTATAGAAATGGAAGGGTCTACTACCGGCGAACACGGGGTAGGAGCAGTACGGCGCCAGTATGCGGAAATGGAACATGGTCAAGCCTGGAATTACATGAAGGAGATTAAAAAGGCATTTGATCCCAAGGGATTAATGAATCCTGGCAAGCTGATATAACAAATAGACACTGAATACTATGAAAAACGCTGAATAAATCTGCGTTGGTGCATCTAGTAAAGCCAGGTCATGCTAGCCGGTGCAAGTCCGGCGCAGGTAATCGCCAAGGAGCCTATTAGCTAGCCACCAGTCATGGTAGTATTAATTCATGTGTAGGGAACAGCCCCGCTTTTGGGCCTCAACCAGCCTCTGAGTTACAGCCGGTATTTATTCATGTGTAGGGAACGGCCCCTGTGCCGTTCCGCTTTTGGAATTAGAAAGGAGGGGGTGCTATGGAGTTCAGGAAGTTACCTCCAGTCCAAGAACAAATTATGAAATGTGTACGCTGTGGGAAATGCCGCAGTGTTTGCCCGGTTTTTGATGAAATCAGAAATGAAACTGCTGCACCCCGGGGCCATGTCTTTATGGTCCAAATGTTAAGGGATGGGCAGGTTAACCCCCGGCAGGAGGTATATGATAGATTGGGCAATTGCCTGCTTTGTGAAACCTGTAGTGTTAATTGTCCTTCAGGTATAAATGTACACGAGCTTAATGCCGCTGCCAGGTCGTATATATATGAACAAAACCCCAGCATAGGCAAAGAACTTATTTTTGATACTATGTGGACTAAACCCGGCTTATTGAGGACTTCAACCAAAATTATGAGTGGATTGCAAAAACTGGGCCTGCAGTCCTTTGCCCGCAATACCGGTTTAACCCGGATGTTACCCGGCGATTTACCCCGGGCGGAAAAAATAATGAGCAGTATACCCTCCCAACCGGCCCGTAACCGTCTACGAAAAATTAATCGGGCCAGGGGGGAGAAAAAATATACCGTAGGTTACTTTTTGGGTTGTGGAACGGATATATTAAATCCCAATGTAGCACTGGCCACAGTTGATGTCCTTACCCGCAATGGTTGTGATGTACTCATACCGCAGGACATGAAATGCTGTGGTTTACCCCATATAGCTAATGGTAAGATGGACACTGCCCGTTTGCTGGCTATTCACAATATTAAGATATTTAACTCCTATAAACTAGATTATATTATTAGTGATTGCGCGTCCTGTACTTCAGCTCTTTCTCGTAAAAACATGGAGTTTTTACTGGGTGGACTAAAAATTGAGGATGAAGCCTTTGAATTTTCTGATAAGGTCATGGACTTGACCCGCTTCCTGGTTGAGGTTATAGATATTAAACTCCCGGTTGTTAATAAAGATGATGAAAATATTCGAGTTACCTATCATGACCCCTGCCACTTGGCCAATGCCCAGGGTATAAAGGAGCAACCCCGGGAATTGCTAAAACGTATTCCTGGAGTTGATTTTGTAGAAATGGCAGATGCCAATCGCTGTTGCGGCGGGTCGGGAACTTACAGCCTTACTCACTATGACCTGTCTATGAAGATACTGGACCGCAAAATGGATAACGTTATGGTCACCGGTGCCGATAAAATTGCTACCTGCTGCCCCAGTTGCAGCATGCAGTTGCGCCATGGCATTAGCCGTCATAACTATAAAGGAGAGGTAATTCACCCGGTGGAACTGGTCAGTCAGAGTTACCCCAAAACCCTGCCAGCAAAATAAGAATCTATGCAAGGCCGGAGATATTAATCCCCGGCCTTAGTTGTATGTGCTAATTTTGCTTTTTATAAAAGCAAAGTATAAACTGATTTAAAGAAATACTATTACATAGCCGCAATAAGAGGAGTATTATGAGTAACCGCAGGATAAAAATTATATTTAAAAAAGTTCGCGATGCCAATCTAAATTATCATTTGATTGAAAATGGGGACCGGGTAGCGGTAGGACTTTCTGGAGGCAAGGATAGTTTTACCATGCTATATTTTCTGGATTCACTGCAAAAACACACACCGCTGCTATTTGAAATTGTGCCTATTTATATAGATCTGGGATGGGAAAATGAAATCGATTCCCTGGAGGATTTTTGTACTTCGCTGGGACTGGACCTGATAGTAGAAAAAACCAATATTGGCCGGGTAGTATTTGAAACCCGCAAGGAGCAAAACCCCTGCTCCCTGTGTTCTAACCTGCGCCGGGGGGCTATGAACCGGGTGGCCAAACGGTATAACTGCAACAAAGTTGCATTGGGTCACCACCTTGATGATGTAGTGCACACCCTTTTCATGTCGATGTTATATGAAAGTCGTTTTAATGTATTTAAGCCTTCCACCTATTTAAGCCGGGCTGATATTACTATGATTAGACCCCTTATTTATGTGGAAGAGCGGGACATCCGCCTGTTCGTGGAGTCGATGGAGCTAAAAACGGTCAAAAACCGGTGCCCGGCCGACGGATTAACTAAAAGGCATGAAGTGGCGGAAATCCTTGACCAAATAGAAACGATGCATCCAGGAGCACGGCGGCGTATTTTAGCCAGCCTGGAAAATATAGGACCGGACTGTTTCTGGCAACCAGACCGCAAAAAAACGGGGCAGGACTTATTGAACCCCGAAGAGACTTAAAGTAGACCAGATTTCATCTAATTCTTGCCGACAATCGAAAAGCATTGTTACCACTTCCCCATCCAACCCGCCGGAAGCAATCTCCTTCTTCATAATAGTCTCTATTTTGGCATAACTGAGGCCCGGGCGATAAGGGCGATCTTCTCGCAGTGCCGTGAAAATATCGGCGACAGCCACTATACGAGCCGGCAAATCGATTTCATCGGCGGTTTTTTTGAAAGGATAGCCATTACCGTCCAATCGTTCATGGTGATAAGCAGCCCAGGAGGGCACCGCCTGCCCGGGTAAGACCGGATTAAGCAACCAGTAAGTATAATAGCTATGCTGTTTGACAATGCTGCATTCATGGTCAGTAAGCTTGCCCGGTTTTTCAATAATATCCTCGGGTACTGCCATTTTACCCAGGTCATGTAGCAAACCGGCAATTTGCAACAATAGCAATCATCTTCTAATAAACCCGCCTTATGAGCCAGTACCCGGCAGACCTGGCTAACATAAACTGAATGACGATAAGTAAAACTGCTCCTATCGTCAACTACCCGGGCAAAAAGGCGGGCTACAGTCATGAGATTATCTCGCCTAACGCTGGCCATAGATGTAGGAATGAGTTCCAGCATACATTCCTCAATCCAGGGTGATACCAAATCCAACCAGAAGCTCTCCTGTTTCCCCAGTTCCACCAGAATATCATATATAGTTCAGGGTCGAAAACTTCGCCGGATAGTCGGCCTATTCTTTGCAGAATTTCACTATTTTGTTCCAGTATGTAACGCTGATGGTTAATTAATACGTCTACCCGATCAGCCAGGTGAATAATGCGGCTGTTAAGCGGAATACTGCTTCCAGTCAGGCCGGAGGGGTTTTCCCCAGCCCATTTGTCGTGATGACAGTAAATGGTTAGCCGGGCAGAATCCAAATCTGGTATCCCGGCGACAAAATTGCTGCCTTTTTCGCAATGGGCCCAGGGGCAGTTTATATCAAATTTTTGCAGTATAACTTTATCACGGTGATTTACGGCACCAATATCATGTATAATAGCAGCCTTGAACAGTTCTATTAATTGCTGATCCGATAGTCCCGCTTTGTGTCCCAGGTTAAGCGCAATAAAAGCTACTTTTTTGTGGTGATCCATTATGCCTGCGTTGGAAAAATCAAGGCTGCGGGATAAATTTAGCAACAAATTAACTAGATTGTATTCAACCGGATTTGATAGCTTTGTATTCACTATTTTTACCACCCTTAAGGATATTTGTGGTTAGTATAACATGATTACCCTTACCATTCGACATGATTTTGTTCTGCTCGTTCCTCTCATCCTAAAAACTTTTAACGAACATATGTTTTTTAGGCAGAGATTATGGTATAATCTGGTCAAAGATAAGGTTTCTAAGCGACAGGAGAAATTAGGCTAAAAACATCTTTTGGAGGTCAAATAAATGGATAATAAAATAAGCGCAAGACAACAGGCGATACTGGACTGTATCAAAGATAAGATAAGGACGGACGGCTATCCTCCGTCAGTAAGGGAGATAGGTGAAGTAGTAGGGTTAAAATCCAGTTCCACAGTTCATGCTCACCTGCTGCAACTGGAGGAGAAAGGCCTGTTAAGACGAGACCCTACCAAACCACGGGCAATTATTCCCCTGGATATAAATGATGGACCAAAAATTATAAGTGAAACCCTGGCCCTTCCTATAGTTGGTAATATAGCTGCCGGGACCCCAATTCTGGCCGAACAGAATATTGAAAATTACCTGCCTATACCGGTTGATTTTGTAGGTACAGGTAATCACTATATTCTTCAGGTTAGAGGGGATAGCATGATTGAAGCTGGTATAATGGATGGTGATTTCCTGATTGTCAGGCAGCAGTCTGATGCTACCAATGGTGAAATAGTGGTGGCAATAATAGATGATGAAGCTACGGTAAAAAGATTTTATCGTAAAGATGGATATGTAGAATTAAGACCTGAAAATAGTGCCATGCAGCCTATTATAGTTGATACCGTACAAATAGCCGGAAAGGTTTCCGGGTTATTGCGCCGCATGTAAAAATGGCCCCGCTTAGGCGGGGCGGTTTGTTTTAAAATTTCTCCAGGTATTGTTCTATTTCCCAGTCATATACCCGGGAACTGTAACTCTCCCATTCTCTGATTTTAGCCAACACAAAACGGGAATAGATATGTTCTCCCAGGGCTTCCTGGATAACTTTATCTTTCTCTAACTCATGAATAGCTTCATAGAGATTCTCCGGCAACGATAAAATATTATTTAGCTTACGGGTAGCTAAATCCATTTCGTAAATGTTTTGCTCCACTGCCGGTGGTACTTCCAGCTCATTTTTAATGCCATCCAGGCCCGCTTTTAGGATAACCGCCAAACCCAGATAGGGATTACAACTGGGATCCGGGTTACGTATCTCTATACGACTACCTACACCCCGGCGGGCAGGAATACGAACCAGGGGACTTCGATTACGATAAGACCAGGCAATATACACCGGGGCTTCATAACCTGGTACCAGACGCTTATAGGAATTAACCGTAGGGTTGGTAATCGCTGAAATAGCTCGGGCGTGTTTTAATACTCCGGCTATAAAGTATTTACATATTTGGCTTAGACCATCCGAACTTGAAGGGTCGTTAAAAACGTTTTCAGAATCTTTAAATAGAGATATATGCAGGTGCATACCCGAACCGGCAACACCATACAGGGGTTTAGGCATAAAGGTGGCATGTAACCCGTGTTTTTGTGCTACAGCTCGAACCACTATGCGGAAGGTAACGATATTATCAGCAGTGGTCAGGGCATCCTGGTATTTAAAGTCGATTTCATGTTGTCCTGGAGCATCCTCGTGATGGGCGGCCTCAATTTCAAAACCCATGTTCTGAAGGGTCTCTACCATATCACGCCGGGCTTCTTCCCCTTTATCTACCGGAGGTAAATCAAAATAACTGGCTTTATCATGAGTCTGCAAGGTAGGCTGGCCGTTTTCATCCAAGTGGAAAAGGAAAAACTCCGGTTCTGGTCCCACAAACATGGAAAAACCCATTCCAACTGCTTCTTTTAAAACCTGCTGCAAGGCGTAGCGGGGTGAACCGCTGAAAGGCTCGTTATTGGAATCGTAGATATCGCATATTAAACGGGCAGTTTTGCCTTTGTTATTGAAGCTGCCCCAGGGTAGTATTAAAAAGGTATTGAAATCGGGTTTAAGATACATATCCGATTCCTCAATACGCACAAAACCTTCAATAGATGACCCGTCAAACATTAATTCCCCATCCAGGGCCTTCTCCAGCTGGTCAGTAGTTATTGAGATGCTCTTCATCACACCCAGGATATCAGTAAATTGTAACCTTATAAATCTGACATCCTCTTCTGTAACCTGCCGCATAATTGATTCTTTGTTCATTCTTTAAACCTCTCTTTCAGGGCGTTATCTAAAATACCTTAATCAGGAAGGCAACCAGCATTACCAGGGATAAAGCCAGGTTAAACACTATGCCGGAAAACAGTCCTACTACAGCCCCAAGTCCACTTTTCATAGCTTTATTCAAATCCTGGCCGGCAATAAATTCACCAATACAGGCACCTAGCCAGGGACCCAGGAATATACCTACCGGCGGGAATGTTACCAGTCCTACGAAGGTTCCGATAATTGCACCCCAGACCCCATATTTGGTGGAACCGAAGTAACTGGCTCCAAGAGCAGTTGATAGGTAATCAACCAGCAAAGAAAGTATAGTAAGAGCCGCCATGATCACCAGGAATTTGCTGTTAATAACTTGAAAACCCTCATACCAGCCATAGGCCGCAATACTGATAAAAATAAGCGGAATACCCGGAATCATAGGTATTACAGTTCCGGCAATTCCCAGCAGAATAACAATGATAGCCACAACTAAGGCTATAGTATCAGCACTCATTAAAAACCACCTTCCTGTAAAGGAGCACGTAATCTGTAGGGGCGAACCCAGGTGTTCGCCCGCAATAGGCAGCTCCATATGCAATAAGATTTACCCTCCGGGGGTAAGTGGCCGATCGGGCAGACACACGGGTCTGCCCCTACAAAAACGAATCGGCGTAAGTCCTATATTAAGAAAATTCAGAGTTCTTCAGCATCTAATCCTGTGCCTATTTCCCAATAATAAGAGTATCGATTAGCTCTTTAATTACAAAACGGTTATGCTCATAGGTTAATCCACCCTGCATGTATACCGCATAAGGCTGACGCAGGGGCGCATCACAGGATAGCTCTATAGAGGAACCTTGTACAAAGGTACCTGCTGCCATTACTATTTTATCACTATATCCCGGCATTTCTCCAAATTCCAAAGTTAAGTCACTATCAACGGGCGAGTTGCTCTGCACTAACTGGCAGAATTGCAGTACTTCATCCGGATTATTTAGCAAAATAGCCTGTACAATATCGGCTCGGGCTTCATTCCAGCGGGGTGATACCTGATAGCCATATTGTTCAAAAACATAGGCCAGGAGCACCGCTGACTTCAGCGCTTGCAAAACTACATGGGGAGCCAGAAAAAGGCCCTGAAAGAAAGTGCGCTTGTTAATCAGGAAGGCCCCCATTTCCTTACCGAGACCCGGCGCAGTTAGGTGATATGCTACTCTTTCTACCAGTTCCCGCTTTCCCGTAATATAACCGCCCGAGGGAGCCAATCCCCCACCAGGATTCTTAATTAGAGAACCGGCCATTATATCAGCCCCGCACTCCAGTGGTTCCTGTAATTCCACGAATTCACCATAGCAATTATCCACCATAATAATAATGGAGGAATTCTTCTCTCTTACCAGCCTCACCATTTTCGCTATTACTTCTATACTTAAAGCCGGACGCAGGCTGTAACCTCGGGAACGCTGGATAAGTACCATGGTAGTATTCTTATTAACAGTTGCGGATATGGCCTCGTAATCAGGATGTCCGTTTTGATTCAATTTAACTTCTTCGTAATAAATTCCCCTATCCACCAGGGTATCAGGTATATTATTATCCTGGCCAATTATGTTAGCCAAAGTATCATAAGGCCGACCGCTTATGGAAAGCAGGTGGTCACCCGGTCTTAAAATAGCAAACAGGCAGGAGGAAATAGCATGGGTCCCTGATACAATCTGAGAACGTACCAGAGCATCCTCACCCTTAAATGCCTCGGCATATATATCTTCCAAACGTTCCCGGCCAATATCTCCATAACCATAGCCGGAGGAGGGATTAAAATGGCTATCTCTAAGATGATATTTCTTAAAGGCAGTCAGAACTTTGGCCTGGTTCCGGTAAGCATTTTCCTCTAATTCTTCAAAACGAACAGCCAAATTTTTTTCAGCATCACGAATAATCTGCAAAGATGACAACATTTTCACCACTTTCATTATGAGCAAAAAGCAATTAAGAGAATTATATTATATTATCACTGCAATTGCACCAAAAACGGATGTCGGAAGTCAGAGGTCAGAGCTCAGAAATCTGAAATCCAGGGACCAAAAGTAAGATGTGCCAGGTGTCGGATATTAGATATTAGACATCGGCATCCGATATGTAGGGGCGAACCCATGTGTTCGCCCGGTGGCGGCGGGGCAGACACATGGGTCTACCCCTACAATATATACGGCTTGCGCCTCACACCTCACCTTATAGAGGCCGGATCGGGGATGTCCCAATCCTCAATGGTCAACAGGTCACGACGGGTAATTGGTTCCTTATCGATGATACGCAAAGCCTGAAGACGAATTGATTTTTCCACCAGATTACGAACATAACGGGCATTACCACTATGGGGATGATGGTTTTTAGTAAACTGGTTTAATATCTCTCTTAGCTTCCAACGCCCGCGGTTACTCAGTTCATAGTCCCGCTGGCTGTATATTTGCAAAGCTATTTGAAACAACTCTTCACAATCATAATCACCAAAATCAATCTGAATGGGAAAACGCGACCGCAGACCGGGGTTAGAGGTTAAAAAACGCTGCATTTCCAGCGAATATCCGGCCAGGATAACCACCAGGTTATCCCGGTAATCCTCCATTGCTTTGACTAGCGTGGCTATGGCTTCCTTCCCAAAGTCTTTTTCTCCTCCCTGGGCCAGGGTGTAAGCCTCATCCACAAATAATATCCCGCCCATAGCCTTTTTCAACATTTCTTTAGTCTTCATGGCGGTATGCCCAATATACTCCCCTACCAGGTCGGCTCGCTCCGCTTCCACCAGGTGGCCTTTGCTTAATACGCCGATTTCATTAAAAACGCGACCGAGAATACGGGCTACGGTGGTTTTTCCGGTTCCAGGGTTGCCCTTAAACACCATGTGCAACATAGTAGCATCAGCTTTTAGTTGTAGTTGCCGGCGCTTTTCCTGGATGAGAGTAAAGGCTGCCACCTCGGCCAGGGTTCTTTTCACCTCCTGCAGCCCAATTAATGTTTCTAACTCTCTAAAGGCATCTGTACTCGGCAAGACTGCCGGTTTAATTTCCGGTTTGATTGGATCTGGACTATGCTCCGGGGGTGAAAAACGCATGGAAATTTGCATAAAATAACCACTCCCATCTGTTCTGACCTATTATATGAAAAACAGATAAGAGTGGTGATACTTCTATGAAAACAACGGAGCCAGGTTAATCATCCTCACCTTTAGGGTCGAGATTTAGTAAACCTATGGGTCTTATGGGTGCTACCGTGGAAATAGCATGCTTATAGACCAGTTGCTGCCTCTGGTCTAGTTCAACAATAACCGTAAAATTATCGAATCCTTTTACGACACCTTTTATTTGAAACCCGTTTACCAGGAAAATGGTTACGGGCATTTTCTCCTTTCTAACTTGATTAAGAAATGCATCCTGAAGATTCATCTGATTTTTACTCATTAAGGTTAAAGACCTCCATTCGATTAAATGTACACCTACTTATGTCAATTCTACACTGCTGATAAGGTTTCTTCAATATAAGATGAAATATTTTCTAGTAATAAATCGTCATTACTATATTCTCCCGGGTTTATCCAATGTATTCTAGGATCCTTGCGAAACCAGGTTAACTGCCTTTTAGCATAGCGTCTGGTCTCCCGCTTAATCTCATCGAGCATTTCCTCTTCACTTAAGAATCCCTCCAGATAAGAAAATACCTGTTTATAACCCAGGGCCTGCATGGAATTATGATTAAGATTATACCCTTTATCCCGCAAAAGCGTAACTTCTTTTATTAAACCGTTATCCAGCATTTGCTCGACTCTGAGATTAATTCTCTCATATAGTTGCTCTCGCTCCAGGTATAAACCAACTACAGCAAGCTGGTAGGTGTGCTGAGATTTAGTTTGTAATGCCGAAAATGGTTGACCGGTTAACTGGTAGACTTCAATAGCCCGTACTATACGTTTCTGATCATGGGGGCTAATGGCAGCGGCATAGTCGGGGTCAATGGATTGCAAATAATTATAAGCATATTCTAACCCCTCTTCTTTTATTATATTATTCCATTGCCGGCGTATTTTTTGGTGTGATTCCAGGGGGTAGAAGGTATAATCATCCACCAGAGCCTGGTAATACAGGCCGGTTCCGCCTACCAGCAATGGTAATCGCTGTTTTTGGTTTAATTCTTGGATTATACTTTTGGCCTGCTCCTGAAAGCGGGCCACACTATATTCCTCATCCGGTTCAACCACGTCAATCAGGTGATGGACTATACCGTTTTGTTCTTCAGGACTGGCCTTGGCTGTGCCTATATCCAGGTCGCGATAAATCTGCATGGAGTCACAGGAAATAATCTCGGCATTAAGCCTTTTTGCCACTTCGATGGCTATTTTGGTCTTCCCTACTGCCGTAGGTCCAACGATAGCTGCCAGCTTATTCAAAAAATCAACTCCAGAACAAAAAATAGACGCGGATATCGCGGATTCTTCAGGGAACTACGGAGCTTTATTAAGGATTATAATATACAATTCAGCATTCAATCATTTTTTACTCAGATTAATAGGTTTACCATTACTGATTGCCAGACAATTATATTATTTTATTGTATCTACTGAGCATATGAACACATTCAATTGAGTGGGTTTGTATCTTAATCATATAAAAACGATCCGCGTAATCCTTATAAAATCCGCGTATTCCGCGTCTTATTACCCCGCTTGGATTACCCCGAATGCTATTTTGCGGTTTTTTCCGCTGATGATGGTGGAGCAGCCTAATCGCTCTAGTTCAGTGCCTTCTGACCGCTCCTTGATTACCACCCGTTTTCGGGCTACCCGGCAGGCCTGGTCGATTGCTCTTAAATCAAGGGGCGCGGGATTGGCCAGGCTGCGTAAGGGTGATATAGGCTGACTTTTTAACAGCGGTTGCCGGAACATGGGGTCAAAATAAACTATGTCAAAACTGTTATTAGGTAGGTTAGACAAATATTGATAATGCTCACTGTTAATTACTTGTATGCGGTTAACTGCTTGCTTTAACCATAGCATGGGCGAATCATACAGTTTCATGCCCCATTTCACCACCAGAGCAATGGCCCGGGAAGATTCCAGGCCTACCACTGTTCCCTGGGGTGTAAAATAGGCAGCCACAATAGCATCAGCACCTAATCCCAAAGTGCAATCCAACACGCTGTCGCCATCTTCAATTCCGCAGGCGCGAACAAAAGGGTCCTCGGTCCCTTGTTTACGATAGGCCCCTAGCCGATTTTTGGCCATACTAGGGTGGAAAAAGAATTTACCTCCACCGCTGTATAATACCGGTCCTTCACTGTACCAGACTACCACGCCATCAGCCTGGTTGTCCTGCAGCAAAACCTCCAGGCTGCGCCGGTTGCGTGGGATATATGGGAAGCCACTTTCAGCAAAAAACTCATTAAAGTTAGTATCGTCTTTTAAACCTGATTGGGGAGTAGTCGCAATTATATGCATTTCAACCCTCATATTCGCTATAATTAACCGTACATGGCCGGAGGCCGCAAGAAATATATCAAAAGGACCGCGTGTGCCCTTCAGGGTATCCCCATGATATACCCGTATTTTTGTTTCTAACCCATGGCGGAACGGCACAGGGGCCGTTCCCTACACATGATTATTCTGCGATTCGCCTTATAGGTAATATTTATTAAAAAATCCGCGTAAATCCGCGCCCATCCGCGTTATTCGCGTCCATTCCCCGAATCTATTTTCGTATTACCTCTTAAACAAACGGTCCAGTTCTGCCTGGCTCATCTTAATAATTGTAGGTCGGCCGTGGGGGCAATTTTTATAATCTACACTATGTAAGAGCTCTTTTATAATTCTTTCCATTTCCTGCAAGTATAATCCTTCCCCGGCTTTAATTGCTTTTTTACAGGCCAGGGTTTTGATAGCTTCTTCCTGGATGTTCGGCACGGTATTATCCTGCCATAGTTCCAGAATTTCATTAACCAGATCCAACTCCTGACCAGAAATATCGCCCGGGGTTGCCCTTATAAGAACGGTGTCAGGAGCAATAACATCCAGGTCAAACCCCAGATCGGCAAAGAAATCATTATGATTTTCTATTATGTATATTTGCCCGGGAGAAAGCTCTAAAGCCAGTGGAACTGCCAGCAGCTGGGTCACTTCTTTACCGGTGTTATAAACCTCTTTAAGTTGGTTATACATAATCCGCTCGTGGGCAGCATGCTGGTCTACCAGGTAAAGGGCCTGGTTCATTTCCATGAGTATATAGGAATTCAAACACTGACCAATAATCCTGAACTCCCCTGCTGCCGGTTGGTGGTCTGCGTCTTGTGGTTCCGGTCTCCGGTTATTCAGCGGCTGTAACGTGACTGTGCCCGGACCCGGCAGAACATCAAAGTTAAAACCTGTTCCAGTTTCATATACTGTTCGGCTTTGATGACCGGGCACCTGGGAAACAGATGGATATGTAACCTGCTCCGGCGGCGAGTAATTTAAGGGACGATAATCGACCTGTTCCAGGGCCTCTTTTAAAACTGCATGGACAGTTCTAAACACCGATTTTTCATCCTTAAAGCGAACTTCGCTTTTTTGCGGGTGGACATTAACATCCACACTTTCCGGAGGGATTTTTAGAGACAAAATAATTGCCGGTTGTTCCCGGGATAGCAGAAAACCCTGGTAAGCCTGGTCTACCGCTTTATACAGAAGGACGCTGCGAACCGGGCGATGATTAACAAAAAAATACTGGTTCTTGCGGTTGGTTCGCCTTAGCTCGGGAGTGGATATCAAGCCCTCAATAGTATACCCTTCCCCCATGTAGGTTATATCAGTCAGATAGCTGGCAAAATCCCGGCCAAAGACAGTAAGAACAGTATCCTTAAGATTTCCATTCCCTGGGGTTTTAAAAAATTGTTTTTTATCATTACTGAAACTAAACGAAATATCGGGGCGGGACAATGCATATTTGCGCAGTAAATCATAAACATGGTTTCCTTCAGTTACAGCAGATTTCAGAAAGCTACGCCTTGCCGGAGTATTAAAGAACAAATCGCTGACTATTATTCTGGTGCCCACCGGACCAGGACGGTTTTCCTGTTTGAGAAAACGTCCCCCTTCCAGCCGAGCAAATATCCCAGCACTATCAGCTTTCTGGCTATACACATCGATACGTGATATCGAGGCAATGCTGGGCAGGGCTTCGCCGCGAAAACCCATGGTATTAATATTGAATAAATCCTCCAGCGAGGAGATTTTACTGGTGGCATGGCGTTGAAAGGCCAGGGGAATATCGTGGGTTTCCATACCCTGGCCATTATCCTCAACCTCTATTTTGTCGATTCCACCCCGGTTTATATTTACTGCTATTATTGTAGCAGCCGCATCAATGGAGTTTTCAATTAATTCTTTTACTACTGAAGCCGGTCTTTCAATAACCTCTCCAGCCGCAATCTTATTTATAAGATTATCGTCCAGGGGCCTGATGGACATACTACAATACCATCTCCACATCTTTTTTAATATCTATACTGCGATAATCGTCATTGGCCCGGTCTTGTAAATAAACCAGGTCATAGCGATCATTGCTTGACATATCGGTGTAACAGGAGTGACCCTCGGCCTGGCAACTGGCACAGGCATTAGCAGGTATAGATACACAGTAAACCCGGTAGTAATAACCATTGCGGTGCTGGGCAGTAGACTCAATCAACCTGAAACCGGGACACTCTGGACATAGTCGTAGTTGTATGCTCTGATCCTCATGAATGTAATCCGTGTCATAGAAAATCTGTTTGTGGATGTGGTGGAAACGCTCCCTGGTTTTGCGGTTTTTTGCTATTTGCTCCTCCCGCTGGCGAAAAACCTGCAACTGCCGCCGAACCATTTTCTCGATGTATTCTAAATTGGCAGGGTTTTCCCGCATGCGCTCGGGGACATAGTCCGGCTCCCGCAGATTACTATAATCGATACCGGCCATAGCCATAATCAGACCCATGTTAACATAAGGCAAAGCTGTTTGTACGGAGTAACCCCCCTCCAGAACAGCTATATCCGGAGCTAACATCTCATTTAAGCGAGCATACCCTTGAGCACTAAAACGCATATCAGCCAGGGGGTCGCTGTAATGGTTATCTTGACCGGCGGAATTTACTATAACCTCTGGTTTAAATTCCTCCAGTATGGGCATTATCAAATGCTCCAAAGCGTATAGTATACCAGTATCGGTAGTGCGCGGAGCCAGGGGCAGGTTTATGGTAGTACCATAAGCGAGGGGGCCACCTAGTTCATCCATATGACCAGAGCCAGGATAAAGGGTGCGGCCATCCTGATGGAAGGAAATAAAGAGTACATCGGGGTCATTATAATAGATTTCCTGGGTGCCATCGCCATGATGAACATCAGTATCTACTATAGCTACCCGCTTGATTCCGTATTTTTGGCGCAAGTACTCTACCATAATGGCTTCATTGTTTATATTGCAAAAACCACGGTTACCGTGGCTTACCGTCTTGGAGTGGTGTCCCGGGGGACGAATAATGGCAAACCCGTTCTTAATTTCCCCTTCCATATAAGCATCAGCTATACGCAGGGCCGAACCAGCCGATACCAAATGGGCTTCGGTAATCTGGGCTGCTACATCGGGAACACAGAAATGCACTCGGGCAATATCCCTGTCCGTAGCCAGTCCCGGCTGGTATTCACGGATTTGCGGTAAGTCCATAATCCCTTCTTCAAATATCTGGTCCCGAGTATAAAGTAAACGTTCTTCTCTTTCCGGATGAGTTGGACTAATCGCCCAGTCAAAAGCGGGAAAGAATAATATTCCGGTTGGTTTCATATTTTCACCCCCTTGAATTCTGCAATGAAACCAGGGGTAACTTGTATGCCCACATCAAATAGTTTACCCGTCCGATCCCAGCCCCCAATCATGTTAAACTGCTCTTCCATGAAAAAGCTGGATTCGTCGGTATAGCTGGCCATGCCCCTTTCTTTCCCCACTTCTTCCAGATGTTTTTTGGCCATTTGGCGGGCATCTTCCAGTTGATAGTTGCGTGGGTTATCGAGGGTGCCCCGCACTCCGCCCGGATCCAGCGTATAAGTTTTGGTCTGAGTGTCAACATGCAAGTTAACTACCAGGGTGGGCCGGGCCACAGCAGCCCCCAAAGCATTGGCTACATCTGCATACTGGTGGATAAGGTGATTTACCTGCATGGTCTCTGCCAGATACGGTATTATAGCGCGTGAGGCGGCACCGATGCCGATTATCTTCTCCGGGGTAAATTTACGCTTATTAATTACTTCCCATACTTTATAAGCCGGTTCATTTTCCCATTCCTTAAACATACTGGTTATTGCATCTTGCAGGCGGTTAGTAACAATATCAAAAACTGCTGAACTTAATTCTTCCTTGCTCATCTGCTTATCCCCTAGTTGTTGCAGGGCAGCAGCGGATAGTGCAGGGTCACCAATATTAAGGTTAAATTTGTAGTTGAAGGCGTCGGTTACCGTAGCGTTCTTACCGCCAAAACAGGCGGCTACATCGCGACGGTAAGCTTCTACTTCTACCTGCCCGGCATTTATGGTAATACTGCTATCGCCCCCCAGGGCTATAGAACGTACCGCGAAAGCATTAACATGAGTATAGCGCTGGTTGATACTGGCTCCTTTGGAAGCGTAAAGAGGTTGCCCATCTAATAGTAAAGCTATATCGGTAGTTGTACCTCCGATATCCAGGACCACAGCATTCATACCTGCCTGGGCCAGAGCCAGTGCGCCCATGGTGCTGGCAGCAGGTCCGGAAAAAACGGTCTCGCAGGGCATATCCCGGGAAACCTGGAGAGCCAGGGTACCCCCGTCAGCCTTTAGGATATGCACCTCACAATCCAACCCTCTCTCCATCAGAGCGTTATCAATTTCATCAACAAAATGGTTCCATTCCTGGCTGGTTATAGTAGTATAGTAAGCGGTTGTTGCCCGCCTTGGAAAGTTCAGCTTACCTGAAATTTGGGAGCCCATGGTTATTGATAACTGCGGGTAATGCTTTTTAATGTAATCATGGGCCTGCTTTTCCAGGATATCATTGCGGTTACCAAACTTGGAAACAATGGCTGCCCGCTTAATTCCCGCAGCCACAATCTTATTACAAACCTCGCCCAGTTCCTTTTCATCCAGCGGGTCTAACTCCCGCCCCCGAAAATCAATGCCTCCTTTGAGGAAAAAGGTGTCATTACTAATATCATAAGCATCAGCGGGAAGACCATAACCGGGAATTAACAGTAGGGCCGTTCTCTCCCCTTTCCCGGTGGCCAGCAGGTTAGTTACTACCGTGGTGCTAAGAACTATGCGAGTAATATCGGATTTATCTTGTTGCAATAATAGTTTGTCCAGCACTTGTAAAACCGTTGACTTAATATCGCTATCATCAGTGGGAACTTTAGTAGTGGCAATGACCTCACCCTGGTCAAAAACCACCCCGTCGGTATACGTACCACCAACATCAATTCCAATTAACAAGATTTTTCACCTCCATATATAGTTTACCACTCTACGGCAAAAACCCCTTTTACTTCACAACGGTTGTATAAATATAACGAACGACGTTAGCGAAGCATGGCTAACAACACCCGGCGAAAGCGAGCAGGCGAAAGGGGGCGAGCGACAGGACGTCGCGAGCGCGTGTCCGACCATGGATGGGAGGTCCACGCGGTACCCCTTGCGCAGCGAGCCAAGTCGTAGCTGTTGCCCATGCGGAGATCGGAGTGAGTATATTTATACAACCTGCGCTATTTCCTTTCTTTCCAACGATAGAGCAGATTAAGAGCTTCCCGCGGGGTTAAGCTGTCCAGGTCCAGTTGTTCTAATTCCTCTAACCAGGGGTTTTCTTCCGGGAATAAAGGAAGCTGAACCAGGGCTTCTTTTCGTTCTACCGGATTTTTCTCCAACTCGCTTAATATTTCCCCGGCCCTTTTAACTACTGTATCCGGTACCCCTGCCAGTGCTGCCACCTGTACCCCATAACTGCGGTCAGCTTTACCCGGGAGTACCTTTTTCAAAAATATTACGGTGTCGCCACTTTCCATGACCGAAACGGAAAGGTTAAATATACCCGGAAAATCATCGCTCAGTGAGGTTAGCTCATGATAATGGGTGGCAAATAAAGTCCGGGCTCCTATTTTATTATGGATATATTCGCTTACTGCCCGGGCAATACTCAGGCCGTCATAAGTGCTGGTACCGCGGCCAATTTCATCTAATATTATCAGGCTGTCCGAAGTGGCATTATTTAATATGTTAGCTACTTCAACCATTTCCACCATAAAGGTGCTTTGACCAGCGGCCAGATCATCAGTTGCACCGACCCGGGTAAATACTTTATCAGCTATGCCGATATGGGCCTGATCTGCAGGTACGAAAGAACCCATTTGGGCCATTATTACGAGTAAGGCCACCTGCCGCATATAGGTACTTTTTCCACCCATATTGGGACCAGTTATAATAGCGAAACCATTATTATTGCGATTAAGCTTAAGATCATTTGGTATAAAACGACTATCCTGCAGGTTTCTTTCCACTACCGGATGGCGCCCGCCCTTGATTTCTATAACCCCGCTGTTATCTACCAAAGGGCGCTGGTAGTCATTCAAGTAAGCCACTTCCGCCAGAGAGGCAATCACATCCAGTACGGCAATTTTGCCGGCACTGTCCTGTATGCGTTCCAGGTGCGGGCATAGTTTTTCCCGTATCTCAATAAAAACTTGCTGCTCCAGATTAAAAAGTTTTTCCCTGGCTCCCAGTATCTTTTCCTCATATTGCTTTAATTCATCAGTAATAAAACGTTCCGTATTGACCAGGGTTTGTTTGCGAACATACTCCGGGGGGACCAGGTGCAGATTAGATTTACTGATTTCTATGTAATAACCAAATACCTTGTTATAACTTACCTTTAAATATTTGATTCCGGTGCGCTCTTTTTCCCGGCCTTCAAAACTTATTAACCAGCTGGAGCCATCCCGGGACAATTGTTTAAATTCATCTATTTCTGGGTGAAATCCATCCTTAATAATGTTACCTTCCCTAATTCCGGGTGGTGCCGCTTCATCTATGGATTCGTCTATTATTCGGTAAACATCCTGCAGGTCGTCCATCCCGGCCAGGTGCAGCAAGAGTTGTGAACCTGCTTGCTGGAGTACCATTTTAATTTTAGCCAGAGAATCAATGGAATACTTCAGAGCCAGCAAATCACGGGGATTAGCTATCTCGCTCCCTATTTTGGCGGCTAATCTTTCCAAATCATAGACCCCATTAAGAATTTCTCGGGTTTCACTTCTTAAAGCCAGGTTTTCCTTCAATTCCTGAACTGCATCCAGGCGAGTATTAATCTCTGCTATGTTTTTTAAAGGTTGTTCTATCCACCTTTTCAGATTTCTTTTACCCATAGCGGTGCAGCATTGATCCAAAATTCCCAATAAAGACCCTTCACGCCGACCTTCCCGCAACGTGGAGCTTAACTCTAGATTTCTGCGAGTGGTATAATCCATTTCCAGGCAGGTATCATTTCTATATACTGAAAGACTATGCAGGTGTTTTAAAATACTTTTATGAGTTTCCTGAAGAAAAAGGATAATGGCTGCGGCAGCTTCAATTCCGGCAGTATAGCCCTTTAGACCAAAACCCTCCAGGGAAGCTACCTGAAAGTGGTCAGTTAGAATTCCCAGGGCATTTTTTGGGTCCAGTGCCCTCTCATCGATAGTACTGATAACCATTTTGCCATCAGGCTTATCCAACCATTCCCGGGTAAAGCTATCATATTCCGGCAGCAAACACTCGGCTGGAGCCAGGCGCAGCAATTCATTTTGTACCTGATGACTTACTGCGGCGGCAGCTATTTCACAAATCTTGAATTCTCCAGTAGATATATCAGTATAGGCAAACCCAGTCAAATCGCGCTCTTCCACTATGGCGACCAGGTAATTATTCTTATTCTCCTCCAGGATATTATCTTCTATTACCGTGCCCGGGGTAATAATACGTATAACTTCCCGTTTAACGATTCCTTTAGCTTCCCGGGGATCTTCAACCTGTTCGCAAATGGCTATTTTATGGCCCCGATTTATCAGGCGCGAAACATAATTATCCACGGCATGATAAGGTATTCCACACATAGGGACTTTACCGTCTCCGCCATCCCGGGCGGTCAGCACTATCTCCAATTCCCGGGAAGCTACCTGGGCATCTTCAAAAAACATTTCATAAAAATCTCCCAGGCGAAAGAATAGTATGGCATCCCGGTACTGCTCTTTAATTTCCAGGTATTGTTCAATCATTGGTGTATAGCGGGCCAAAGCAAATATGTACCTCCCCCAGTCATTCTAAAAAGAAAGACTTGTCCATACAAGCCTTCCTAAAATAATATTGTTCTACTGTTAACCGCGTCCTTTTGCTACCTTAATAGCGACCGCAGGGAGTATCAAATGTGCCCTATGGGTAGGTTAAAAAAATAACCCCCATAACGGAACGGCACAGGGGCCGTTCCCTACACATGACTGGTCCGCGAGTATGTTTCTATCCAGATAATCTCGATAATAGCGCGGAGCCGTTCCCTACACATGACTGTTCCACGGGGGTATCACAATTAAGGTTGCCGCGTCTAATTTCCGTTCTATTCTCTTACTATATTTACATCGGGCAGGAGCCACCGCAGGAGTCACAATCGGAGGAGCAACTGCCGGTCACTGCCTGGTTTATGGCAAAGTATACTGCCTGCATAAGGTTTTCCAGTTTTTCCTGGGCTGCCAGTAGTACCTGAATGTCAGGATGATTACTAACCTGTTGTTCTAAAATGTCCAGGTGAGCTTCCTCCTGCTGGGTTACCAGCAAACCATCCATGAGCTT
>JAAYCQ010000064.1 GCA_012729715.1 Syntrophomonadaceae bacterium | reverse complement strand
TGTGAAAAGTGTAAGGTAATCAAACGTAAGGGAAAAGTAATGGTAATTTGCGAAAATCCCAAACATAAACAGGTACAAGGCTAGAAAGCGGGAGGTGAAAGAATTTGGCAAGAATAGCGGGAGTAGACTTACCCCGGGATAAAAGGGTAGAAGTATCACTCACCTATATTTTTGGTATAGGAAGGCCTTCTTCCCGGAAAATAATGGCAGAAGCAGGTATAAATCCAGATACTCGAGTGAAAGATTTAACAGAGGATGAAGTAGCCAAATTAAGGGAAATAATCGAAAAGAAGTATCAGGTTGAGGGCGATTTGCGCCGTCAAACCAGTCTGGATATTAAGAGACTTATGGACCTGGGTTGTTATAAAGGTATCAGGCATCGTCGCGGGTTACCGGTTAGAGGGCAAAAAACCAAGACTAATGCTCGTACCCGCAAAGGGCCGAAACGTACCGTAAGCGGCAAGAAGAAATAGCTGGAAGGGGGATAAATGAGTGGCACGCAGAACAACAACTACCAGGGTTAAAAGACGTGAAAAAAAGAATATTGAACAGGGTATTGCCCATATTAAATCAACTTTTAATAACACTATGATTTCCATTACCGATAAGCATGGTAATGCCATATCCTGGGCCAGTGCAGGTACAGTAGGGTTTAAAGGCTCACGTAAAAGTACCCCGTTTGCCGCCCAGCAGGCCGCAGAAAATGCTGCCCGGGCAGCTATGGAGCACGGGGTAAAAGAAGTAGAATGTTATGTAAAAGGTCCCGGTGCTGGACGCGAAGCAGCGATTAGATCACTGCAGGCTACCGGTCTGGAAGTAAGTGCTATTAAGGACGTTACTCCCATTCCGCATAATGGTTGCCGGCCACCAAAAAGAAGAAGGGTTTAAGGAGGTAAAAGTATAAAGTGGGAAGATATACAGATGCAGTTTGCCGCCAGTGCCGCCGGGAAGGAGAAAAGCTATTTCTTAAGGGAGACAGGTGCTATTCAGAAAAGTGTGCCATAGAAAGAAAAAACTATGCACCAGGTGCACATGGGCAGGGACGCAGGCAAAAGGTTAGTGAGTATGGCCTGCAATTAAGGGAAAAACAAAAAACCAAAAGAACCTATGGTATATTGGAAAAACAGTTTCATAATTATTTTGTAAAGGCAGACCGGCAGCAGGGTATTACCGGTGCTAACCTGTTAATATTGTTGGAACGTCGCCTGGATAATGCAGTTTACCGGTTGGGTTTTGCATCTTCCCGCAAAGAAGCTCGGCAGCTGGTTAATCACGGCCATTTCACCATTAATGGTAAGAAGGCTACCATACCTTCTATGCTGGTAAGGGTTGGGGATGTTATTCAGGTAAAGGATACCAGCAAACCAATGGTCAAATTCCAGGAAATCAAGGAACAGGCAACTTATAAGACTCCACCCGAGTGGTTAAGTGTAGACGTAGAAAACTTTACCGGCCGAGTATTGGCCTATCCTACGAGAGAGCAGATAGATACGCCGGTAAGCGAGCAGTTGATTGTAGAGCTCTACTCTAGATAAAACACCTCTACTATAGTAAGGAGGGATAAATTAGTGCTAGAGATGGAAAAACCGCGTATCGAGTGTGTCGATAAAGACAGCGATACCAATTACGGAAAATTTGTCATTGAGCCCCTGGAGAGAGGATATGGTACTACTTTGGGTAATTCCCTGCGTCGGGTATTGCTATCATCTCTGCCGGGAGCAGCAGTAACCTCGCTCAAAATAGACGGAGTACTGCATGAGTTTTCCACTATGCCCAATATACTTGAAGATACCACCGAGATAATTCTAAATATTAAGAAACTTATCCTAAAGTATGATGGCAATGAACGTAAAATAATTCGCCTGGAACAACAAGGCAAAAAGGACGTAACAGCAGCAGATATAACCCAGGACGCCGAGGTGGAAATATTAAATCCTGATCTGCATATTGCTACTCTGGATGAAGGTGCCCGACTAGAAATGGAAATGACAGTGGAGCGAGGCCGGGGGTATGTCAGTGCTGACCAGCAAGCCTATAAAACCGAAGAAATTGTAGGCTTAATACCTGTTGATTCCATTTTTACCCCGGTAAACAGGGTAAATTATACGGTTGATAATGCCCGGGTAGGGAAAAGAACCGACTATGACAGCCTTACCCTGGAGGTATGGACCAATGGCAGTATTAGCCCGGAAGAAGCTATAAGCCTGTCAGCCCAGATAATAATCGAATACCTGAAACTCTTTACCGAGATTAATGATACTTACGCGGAAGTGGAAATACTGGTGGAAAAAGAGGAAGAGAAGAAGGACAAGGTACTGGAAATTTCCATTGAAGAACTGGAGTTATCAGTTCGTGCTTCCAATGGCCTGAAAAGGGCTAATATTAATACCGTGGGTGATTTAATCGAGAAAACTCGGGAAGAGATGAGTAAAATAAGAAATCTCGGCCAGAAATCGCTGGAAGAGATAGAAAGAAAACTTAAGGAATTGGATCTTACTTTTAAGAAACCGGAGGATTAGAAAGGAGGGCCCCAGGTGGCTTATCGTAGATTAGGCCTGAGAAGTGATCACCGTAGATCAGTACTGAGAAATTCAGTAACTTCTCTATTGGATAAAGAGAAAATTGTCACCACTGAAACTAGAGCCAAAGAAATTAAACGTCTGGCTGATAAAATGATTACTCTAGGCAAGAGAGGGGATTTGCATGCCCGCAGGCAGGCCATGTCCTATCTTACCAGTGAGGCAGTGGTATATAAATTATTTAATGACCTGGCTCCCCGTTATGAAGAACGCCAGGGCGGATATACCCGTATTATTAAGATGGGCAATCGCAGGGGAGATGGCGCACCCATGGCCGTATTAGAGTTGGTGGAATAGGAACAAATGATCTCGCTTGAGGATGTCAGCTATACTTATCCACAGAGCAAGGGACCTGCAGTAAAGAACATAAACCTGAATATCAGGGAAAAAGAATTTGTGGCTATCATGGGAAGAAACGGGTCTGGTAAATCAACTCTGACCCGTTTACTTAATGGTCTGCTTCTGCCCAATGCAGGGGAAGTAACAATTGATGGTTTAAGCAGTCTTAATCTCGAAAATCTGGTAGAGATAAGAAAACGGGTAGGATTGCTTTTCCCAGATCCTGATAGTCAGCTGCTGTCCAATCTGGTAGAGGAAGAGATAGCTTTTGGGCCGGAAAATCTGGGCCTTCACCCCCTAGAAATAAGAAAAAGAGTAGATACCGCTCTTAAAATGGTATCAATGGAGGATTATGCGAAATATCCTCCTTATCTTTTGTCCGGGGGTCAGAAACAAAAGCTTTGTATAGCCAGTCTCCTGGCTATGCAACCGGCTTATCTGGTTTTAGACGAACCCTTCTCCATGCTGGACCCCCGGGGCCGAAAAGACTTGTTAACTCTGTTGCTTACCATGCGGCAGGATTTAAATATTTCCCTAATTCTGATTACGCATAGTTTAGAGGATGCTATTCAGGCCGACCGGATTGTCATAATGGATAAGGGAGAAGTAATACACGCAGGCCCCCCCGGGGAGATTTTAAATATGGGCACCAGTATTAGTTCCCTGGGAATCGAGCCCCTGGAATTAAGCAGTTTTATTGAGCAACTGGAGCAAGAAGCGGGTATAGATATAGCACAGGACATTGCCAATATTGAAAGTATGGTGGAAGCTATATGCCGTTTATCATAGAGAAGGTTGCTTTTACCTACCAAAAGGGTATGGTGTTTGCCCAGGAAGCTATAAAGGGTTTAAATCTTACCATTAACGATGGGGAAATCCTCGGGATTATGGGTGCTACAGGCTCAGGCAAGTCCACCTTCTTACAGTTGCTTATTGCTCTATTACAACCGCAACAAGGTACCATATTATATAATGGGCGTAATCTGGCCCACCTTAAGAGGAAAGAATTAATAGCGCTACGCCAGGAAATAGGTATGGTTTTTCAGTACCCGGAACAGCAGATTTTTGCAGATAAGGTTTATGATGAGATAGCTTTTGGCCCCCGCAATATGAAGCTTAATAGCGAGGAAGTGAACCAGAGGGTTAAAGAGGCTATGAGCCAAACTGGTCTTGATTTTGCCAGGTATCATAAACGCCTTACCACTAATTTAAGCAGTGGGGAGAAACGCCGGGTAGCCCTGGCCAGCATTTTGGCCCTTAAACCTCGCTGCCTGCTGCTGGATGAACCTACTGCCGGTCTGGATATGGAGGGGCGTAAGGCCCTTTTAGGGTACCTTAAAGATTTAAACC
>JAAYCQ010000063.1 GCA_012729715.1 Syntrophomonadaceae bacterium | reverse complement strand
GATTTTCTCCTGTCTGTCATTTAGTTCGATATTATCCACCGCCTATTATGTGCTATACTTTTTAGCTTAAAAGGCACTAATTATATATACTATATCACTAAAAAATATCCTGTTGAAGATATTTTTTATACTACAATTTTGGAAAAATCGGCAATAAAGTTACATAAATTGGCTATCGCTTTTAGCAAGCCCAGGCGGGCGGCTTTCAGTTCTGCATCATCAACCATAACCATTACCGCGTTAAAGAAATCGTCCACCTCCGGGCGCAGCCCGGCCAGCATTTTACATGCACCCAGATAATCACCGGCATTAATACTACGGTAGACGTCATACTTGATGAGATTAAAGCTGCGATTAAGATTAATTTCACTTTCGTCCACCAGTACTTGTGTATTTATACTGTCATCTTGCCATTTTTTAGATAGATTATGACAGCGGTTATAGACCACCATAAAATCATCAAATATCTCAGACTGTCGTAAGTCTTGCAGTGCCTTTATCCGATTAGAAATGTCGGTAATATCGTTAGAAGGTACAGCCAGAGCAGCATCAATAAGATCATAGGAGTATCCCCGTTCCAACAGTACCCCGCGCATGCGCTGTACAATAAATTCCATTACCTCGGATATGGTATCCTTACGGTTGCTATCGGTTTGAATATCCGCAAAATTATCATAGGCCTTGCCCACCAGAGCTGCCAGATCCAGGCTGAGTCCGCTATCCAGAATAATGTGTACTATACCCATAGCCTGGCGTCTTAAAGCATACGGGTCCTGGGAACCGCTGGGTTTTAGGCCGATAGCAAAACAACCTGTCAGATTATCAATTTTCTCAGCCAGACTTAAAACCTTGCCGCTTTCAGTAGTCGGTAAAATATCCCCTGCCGAACGAGGCAGGTAATGTTCAAAAATTGCCTGGCTAACTTCTGTTTTCTCGCCGCTCTTTATGGCATAATACCGACCCATAATTCCCTGCAGCTCTGGGAATTCATAAACCATACTACTAACTAAATCCGCTTTACACAGCAAGGCCGTACGTTTAAGAGTTGCTGCATCACTTAAACTACAGGCTTCTCCAATAGCTACGGCCAGGGTCTGAAGCCTCTCCACCTTATCCATAATACTGCCCAGGCGTTCGTGGAAAAGTACCTCTTTAAGCCCGTTTACCATGTCTACCAGTGGTTTGCGATTATCCTCATTCCAGAAAAACAGAGCATCTTCTAGGCGAGCCTTTAGCACTCTTTCATTACCAGCCCGAACCGTATCAAGGCTGTAATCAGTTCCATTACGTACCCCGATAAAACCAGACATGAGGTTCCCTTGATTATCGAATACCGGAAAATAGCGCTGGTGCTCAATCATGGAAGTAGTCAATACTTCCGGTGGTACCTCTAAATAGGACGGAGAAAACTGGCCATAAAAGGCGGTCGGGTATTCCAACAAATAATTTATCTCCTCCAGCAGATCCTCATTTTCCATAGGGTGGCCTCCGGCAGCATCAGCGACATCAAGCACCTGTTTTCTAATCAGTTCTTTTCTTGCTTCCTGATCCAAAATAACGTAGTTCTCACGCAGAACCTGGAAGTAATGCTGAACATCCTTAACCGGCAGCGCTCCGCTGGATAGGAATCGGTGGCCATAAGTCTCATTAGTACTCTTTATATTTTCTACCCGGATATCGATTTTTTCGCTGTCCAGTATTGCCAGTAACCATCTGAGGGGCCGGGCAAAACGGGTATGGTAATAACCCCAGCGCATCGATTTGGGAAAGGTCAGGCTATTAATAATGTCCAGCAAAACCTTGGGGAGAATTGCTGTACTGGCATTACCTTTTTCCTTCCTTATTACAAATATATACTCAACTCCCCCAACTTCCCGAACTTCCAGATTATTGAAATCCACCTTTTGGCTGCGGGCAAACCCCAGTCCGGCTTTAGTAGGATTACCCTCCTGGTCAAATGCTATAGATTTCTTGGGCCCCCGGATTTCCAACAGGGCATCCGGCTGTTTCTCCTCCAGACCTTGAACCCAAAGGGTAAGCCGACGGGGAGTACCGTAGCTTCGTATTTCTTTATAAGAGAGGCGCGCATCATCAAGCTGTTTTTGGGCGTTAGCTTTTAAATCGGCTATGGCCCTGCCCATAAAGGCTGATGGCATCTCCTCCACCCCTATTTCCAGTAATAGATCTCTGGCCATCTACAGCACCTCCTCATCTATAATTAAGGTTTTTCTAAGCTCTTCATCTTTAATTAAGGGATAGCCCAGTCGCTTACGCTGCTCCAGGTATTCTCCCGCTACCAGTCGGGCCAGGTTACGCACTCGGGCAATATATCCGGTACGTTCAGTTACGCTTATAGCTCCCCGAGCATCCAGGAGGTTGAAAAGATGAGAACATTTCAGCACATAATCATAGGCCGGTTGGGGCAGATGCCGGGCTGCTATTTTTTGAGCTTCCTCTTCACAGAGGTTAAACATGGTACTTAAAGTATTTACCGCAGCCACTTCAAAATTATAATGGGAATAATCTACTTCGGTCTGGTGATGAACGTCAGCATAACTTATACCATCTACCCATTCTATATCAAAAACACTTTCCCGGTTTTGAATATACATGGCTATGCGCTCCAGACCATAGGTAATTTCGGCACAAACAGGAAAACAGTCAAACCCTCCGCACTGTTGAAAATAAGTAAACTGGGTTATTTCCATACCATCCAGCCAAACTTCCCAACCCAGTCCCCAGGCTCCCAGAGTAGGTGATTCCCAGTTGTCCTCCACCAAACGGATATCATGTTTATCTGGCTCAATGCCCAGATCTCGCAGGCTGTCCAGATAGAGCTCAATGACATTATCCGGTGACGGTTTTAGTATCACCTGGTATTGATAATAATGCTGCAAACGATTAGGGTTTTCTCCATATCTGCCGTCAGTAGGCCGGCGTGAAGGCTCTACATAAGCTACCTTCCAGGGCTCCGGCCCCAGGGCTCGCAAAAAAGTAGCCGGGTTCATAGTACCTGCGCCCTTTTCCACATCATATGGTTGTAGAATTATACACCCCTGTTTCCCCCAGTAATTCTGTAAACGCAGGATAATCTCCTGAAAATTCATGCACTAACCTCCTTTAGTTCCATAAAAACAAAAAACCCGTCCCTGCGGACAGGGACGAGTCTACTCGCGGTTCCACCCTGATTGGCTAAAAGCCCACCTCAAAGTCTCAGGTTTTACTAACCCTAATGGCGTTCCTCCTGCAGCTCCAAAGCGCCTTCGGAATTCCCCCCCTACCGGTTTCCAGCCATCCCGGCTCTCTGTAAAGGGTTGAAGCCTTCCTACTACTCCTCTTCATCGCCAAATATTAACTTGTTTACAACCAATAGTTTAACCAAACGCCCTTGCCCTTGTCAATTAGCAAACAAGATAATCGTCTCATTGTTTGCGCGTCCTTGTTTACGATTTGAAAAGTGATTAATAATGACCAAGACAGGAAATAATATAAATATTTTTTTCGTCTATAGAGTATATCAACCTATGCTC
>JAAYCQ010000062.1 GCA_012729715.1 Syntrophomonadaceae bacterium | reverse complement strand
TGACCCCTGACTGGGCGTCAAAAGCCAAAACCAGAAGCTTCATCGTTGTGCCCTTAACGGATTTTTAGCCCCGTTTTCAAAACTAATAGGGTTGACTAGAATACTGCAACCTTTCGCCAGGTCGCTTTTCAGTAATATATTATATCATAGCCAGTACTTTTCTTTCAAAATTACCCTAAAATTATTAGACATAGGTAGTATTTTAATTCTGAATTCTTAATTTTGCCGTATACCCGTTAGGGTGAATTTTGAATAAGAAAATCTGCGTAATCCCTACAGAATCCGCGCGAGCGAAGCGAGTCCGCGTCTATTTTCCCCGCGTCCATTCCCCATTCTAGTTTTGCCGCTCCAGGGTGAAGTAAGCCAGCTGACGGAGGAAATCCGCTTCAGGGCCAAATTCCTGCAGGCTTGCTATACAGGCTTTTACACATTCCTCAGCCAGTTGCCGGGATTTTTCCAGACCAAATAAACCAGGGTAGGTAGTTTTGGCATTCTTTGCATCACTACCTGCATGTTTACCAGTTACTTCCTCATTCCCATTTACGTCCAATATATCATCAGTAATTTGAAAAGCCAGGCCAAAATTCCTGGCATATTCATCAATAGATTGCAGGCCCTGCTCATTCATATCATTGAGTATACCCCCGGAGCGTAAAGCCGCCTGAAACAACTTTCCCGTTTTTAAGCTATGCAAAGTTTTAAGGGTCTCGTAGTCGATATCCTGGCCTTCCGATTGCAGGTCAATAACTTGCCCCCCTATCATACCCTGGCTCCCAGCAGCCTCAGCTATTTCCCTTATTACCCGGATTAAATTATCCGGTTTTACTCCCACCATCCCGACAGATTCAGTCATTACCGCAAAGGCCCCGGTTAACAAGGCATCTCCGGTCAATATAGCATTGGCTTCACCGAATACTATATGGCAGGTAGGTTTACCCCGGCGCAGGTCATCATCATCCATAGCAGGCAGGTCATCATGAACCAAAGAATATGAATGTATCATCTCTAAAGCACAGGCAACCGGGACTGTACTTTCCTGGTTTCCTCCTGCCAATGTGGCCCCTTCTAAAACCATGATAGGCCTAAGCCTTTTTCCTCCATTAAATATGGCATAATGCATGGCTTCATGGACAATTGGAGGGTAAGCATCGGAAGGGGTCAAGTACTTTTGCAGGCAGCGATCGATATATTGTTTGCGCTTCTCTAATTCCTGTTGAAACTGTGCCAAATCAAATTCCATATAGCTCTCCTTTTTCTTTACTACAAATCGAGCAGTTTGAATTCGCCATTCAGATTTTTAACCAGGCGTTGTACCCTTCCTTCTGCCTGTTTTAACTGCTGCTGGCAATATAGTGACAGCTTGACTCCCTGTTCAAATAACTGGATAGATTGTTCCAGTTCCAGGCTGCCTGACTCCAGTTTCTCCACAATATCCTCCAGCATTTTCAGGGCATCTTCAAACTTCATCTCTTCCATCGTTCCACCCTCTCCCTGTTCGTTACCGTAGCATCGACTATCCCATCGGACAAATCAATTTGCAATCGGCTGCCTGGTGTAACCTCTTCCACCAGCTGAACGATTTTATCTCCCTGGCGAACAACCGCATAACCCCGGCTTAATACCTTCAAAGGACTAAGTTTATCCAGAGCAATAACACTTACCGAAAATTCACGTTCTTTTACCTTCCAATTCTCAATAACGACATCCAACAGTTCCTTTTGTAAGGCAGCCAATTTTTCCTCGCTTTTGCCCAATACTATTTCCGGTTCCCGCCATACCCGGTGCATCATTAGCCGATCCAGAGTCTCACTGCATTGGTTTATCCTGTTGCCAGTTGCCCGTAAAAGTCTTTGTTGATAGTCATCAATGCCCGCCTGCAACTGCAGCATATCCGGTACTGCCAACTGAGCTGCCTGGGTGGGAGTTGCAGCCCTCAGGTCAGCCGCCAAATCAGCCAGGCTGTAATCAACTTCATGTCCTACTGCCGAAATAACCGGCAGCTTTGATTCATAAATAGCTTTCACCACTTCTTCGCTGTTAAACGCCATCAAATCTTCAAACGAACCGCCTCCACGGCCTACAATTATAACATCCGCAGTAGAATAATCATTTAAAATCTTTATTCCAGCAGCCAGTTCCAAAGGAGCATCTACCCCCTGTACTGAGCTGTGCACCAGTATAATCTCTACTCCCGGATGCCTCTGTCTTAAAACCCTTAATATATCTTGAAAAGCAGCACCATCCTGGGAGGTAACCACCCCCACCCGGTTAACCAGAGCAGGAATGGGCTTCTTTTTATCCGGGTCAAAATAGCCTTCGGCTTTTAACCTGTTTTTAAGTTGTTCCAGATATAAAAATAGCTCTCCAATTCCGTATGGCTGCATTTCTTCAGCATAAATCTGGTATTTCCCCTGGCGGGCATAAACAGCAATCGATCCCCGGATTAAAACTTCCATGCCATCTTCGGGTTTAAACTTCAGGTGGCGGACTCTGCTCTTAAACATAACACAGCTTACCGCCGCTTCTTCATCTTTCAAGGTAAAATAGGCATGACCTGACTGCTGGTATAACCTGAAACCTGAAATTTCCCCTTTCAGCCAAAAATCCTGCAGTATGCTATCACCGATTAACAACCGGTTTATATAATTATTCAATTGGCTAACACTCAAATATTCGTTCATATTATCCCCGATTTTGGCGTCCCGCCCGGGACAAATTTTCACATAGTTTGGCAATCAGTATCGGTCCCAATCCCCCCGGAACCGGCAACAGGTATCCCTCGTTGGATTCTACCGAATCACGCTGCACGTTTCCACAGCTATGACCTGCTTCCCAATAAAAGCCGGCATCAATAATGAGCGGACTTCCATTTATATCTGCACCTTTAATAATCTCCGGGCCGCCTTTTTCAACCACCAGTATATCGGCAAGGTTAACAAGGCCTTCCTGGTATTGAGGGTAAATGCTAACCGGATAACCCCGTCTGAGCAAAATAGTGGCTAAGGGTACTATAACATCGAATGAATCCCCTGCCAGTACTACTCTTTTTCCCTGCAATCGGGGATAAACCCTATCTATTACCTCCAGGCAGGCTAAAGCTGCACAACTGACAAACCAGGCTCCCTCACCGGCCAGCAAACCGCGGTTAGTTGGGGTAAAGCCGTCTACGTCTTTCTCCAACTGGATAACTGACAAGATTTCTTCTTTATCTTCCTCTAAATGGTCAGGCATGGGCAACTGTAGTAAAATGCCATCTATATTATCATTCTGGTTAAGCTCATTAATAGTATTTATCAAACTTTGTTTGCTGCTGTTTCCCGGCATTACTATCAGGCGAGTCTCCCCCCCTACAGAGGCAACCGCCTTTTCCTTTAATCCCACATAAACCAGGTTTTCCTGATTATCTCCTACCACGATTACAGCCAATACCGGCTTAATATCCTCTTTTTCATTGGCCTCCCGCAAACTCTCCCGAATCTCTGCAGCAATCTTTGTCCCACTAATAATTTCCATCTCTCACACCTCTATTTAATTTTGGAGGTAACAAAGGAACCACGTGTGCCCTTTAGGGTATCCTCTGTCACCTATCTCATACCCCAAAAAATTAATTAAGAACCGCCCCCACTTGCATCCAGGTAGGCAGCCAGCATGGCTATACCTACGGCGTTATCAGTACTTAAATGGGGCTCAGCAAAATAGAGCTTTAACCCTACAGACGGGTGCTCCAGCCTGTCCAACAGGCGCTGCCGTATAAGGGTGTTGGCCATAACCCCTCCTACCAACAATACCTCCCTTAAGCCGCTCTTTTCAGCTGCTTTAAGCAGGCACTTTTCCAGGGTATTGGCTATCACCCGGAAAACACTGCTGGCTACGGCACCAGCCGGCTCTCCCTCTTGCAATAACTTCAGGGCGCAAGTTTCCGGCCCGGAAAAGGAGAAGGAGTTTTCCTTAACTGCTGATGGTATAGCCGGATGTTTATCCTGGTTTAGCTTAAGGGCAAGCTCTTCCATGTGTTTACCCGCCGGAAAGGGCAGTCCCATCGCCACCCCTACCCGGTCTACCAGTTGACCGGCATGAAGGTCAGAACCGGTCATAGTAATTTCTATATCAAAAACCCCTTTTTGCCCCCGGCGTACCAGTAATATCTCTGAGGTTCCCCCGGAAAAATGACAGGCTATAAATTCATTTTTCGCCATTAATTCTTCATTACCTTTTATTCCGGCCATAATATGTCCTTCCTGGTGACTGAGTAAAAACAGCGGGGTACCGGTATAGGAGCTAAGGGCTTGAGCCTGCGACAGACCGGCCGTAAATACCGGCATATAACTTCCCTCCACATTGCGAGGAAATGCGCTTACGGCCATTGCTGCTACCTGTTCGGTCACCCCCGCCGGCAACTGCACAAATAAAAAAGGAAGGTTCTTCAGGTGTTGAAAAAGGGCTTCCGATTGCTGCAATCCTTTTTCTCCCTGTTTAACCTCCAGTACTCTGCGATGGTCACATATAATGTTGTAATCACCATCAACAACCGCCAGCGATGTGGTATAGGCGCTGGTATCTATACCCAAATAGAGTTTCATTTTGATTCTCCCAGCATTTTATCCAATATTGCATTTATAAAACTAACGGAATTATCATCTCCATATTTTTTGGCTATTTCCAGGGCTTCATCTATAGCCACTACCGGTTGCGAATGCTCGTAAAACATAATCTCATACCCGGCCACCCGTATAATATTACGATCTACAGCCGACATACGATTTATAGACCAGTCCCTGGCATAAGTACCGATTTCCTTATCAATCTGTTCCAGGTGGTCCAAGCTGCCGGCAATTAACTCCCAGGAAAAACTCTGGTCCTTTTCCGCCAGGGTATTCTCTTGTAGCAGGTACCGGAATGCGTGGCGGGGGTCGGCATTAACTTGATCAACTTGAAACAAAACCTTAAAAGCAAATTCCCGTGCCTTTCTCCTGCTCAAACCTGCTCTCCTTCCTTAATTAATCACCCTTTTTGCAAGGGCATACAAAGCCACTAATGAAAATAACAACTGGAGTTACGTTAAGTATAATAAAGAGAAATGCGTACGCATTTCAACAATAATTCATAATTCAAAATTATTAATTTTTAATTAACCCCATACTTTGAGTTACCTTTATTTTAGTCAATACCCCTATCCATTTTTACTGGCACTTTATTTTGGTATTAGTGTTTATCTTTAAATATTTGTTTTAACCATTGGTCAAAGTTCTTATTTTCATCTATTTCCTTACCAATAAAAAATCCCAGGGCAATACAGACGATAATAAAAATAGTGCGCCAGAACCCATAACTTATAAACAGGATACTGGCCAGCAATCCCAGCACTATGCCTATAGCTTTACCTCTATGCTGTTCAAATATGATTCGAAAAAGATTTTCCCACATAAGTAATGCCCCCTTTAACTGGTGCTACTCTTAAAGCTCGGGCCCAAGTCATCAACCAGAACCTTAACCTCAGCAACCTTCAGGCCTCCTATATCCTCCAGATACTTTCTTACCGCATCCTGAACATTTTTGCTGAGTTCGGGAATACTTACATCCGGGTTTATCATCATATGCAGATAAACCTCCAGCCCATCCCGGCCGCTATTTACTACTGGTTTAATTTCTTTAATCCCTTCTACCTTTTTTACCGCTTTCATTATGATTAACTTGATGGCAGGAATAGTAATGGATACTTCCCCGGCCAGGCTGCGGTCAACCTCTACCGACTTAACCCGAGGTTGTAGTTTGATGGTGGATATAAAAACATAAACACCCAGGGTAAGCAATATAACACCTACTATTCCCGTAATTATTCGATTTTCGGTAGTAGACAGGGCCATTTCTATGTAGTGCAGGGGTTCAGGTCGGCCTACCGCCGCGGCTATAAGCATACCGGACAAGATAATCAGCAACAGGTTATATACAAACAGGAGTAAGCGCCAAATGCTATTCATAACTCCACCTCTTTCACTGGTTATAATACAGATAACCCCCTGGAAAAGCAGGGGGTTGTCCATATCAATAATAGCAGCATTATTCTATAATCAGGTCATCACCGACTTCTTCATTGTTTCCGGCTAATTTCTTCATCGATACACCCACAATATGCACATTAACCGCGGTAACAGACAGACCGGTCATGGTTTCAACTGCCATTTTGACCTCTTTTTGAACATTTTCAGCTACGTCAGGAATTTGAAAGCCAAATTCCACTACTATAAATATATCAATTTTAGTCTGTTCATCTATTACCTCAACCTTAATCCCTTTGCCGTAACTTTTTCTGCCCAGTTTTTCTACCAGGTCGGTACTCCACCCACCACTCATGGAAGCAACACCTTCAACCTCAGCAGCAGCCAGACCGGCAACTGTAGCTACTACTTCGTCAGCAATTCTTATTGCTCCGAACTCGTTGTTGATTTCTGGTTTAGTACTATCCATACTTATCCACCTCCATATTATTATATACTTGATATTTTAGCATGCAAAAACGATTTAGCAAATAACACATTAACTTATTCTGGAAACCAAGCATGATTATATACTCATTCTTCTCTGGATAAAGTTGGTGTATACCTCTCCCCGCTGGAAAAACGCATTGTCCAGGACTTTGAGGTGAAATGGTATAGTAGTAGCAATATTTTCAATCTTAAACTCCTTAAGAGCCCTTCTCATTCTGCCGATAACTTCCTGTCGATCCGGAGCCCAGACTATGAGCTTGGCTACCATGGAATCATAATAAGGGGGTATGGTGTAATTGGAATATACACAGGAATCCACCCTGACCCCAGGACCGCCGGGAATCAGATACTGACCTACGGTACCTGGTGAAGGGCGAAAATCATTTTCAGCATCTTCAGCATTAATTCGGCATTCCATGGCGCAGCCGTTTATTTTAATATCCTCCTGGGTATAGCGCAGGGGCATGCCGGCAGCAATCCTTATCTGTTCTTTTACTATATCTACCCCGGTTACCATCTCGGTTACTGGATGCTCAACCTGTATACGGGTATTCATCTCAATAAAGTAGAAATTACGGTTTTTGTCTACCAAAAACTCTACCGTACCGGCACTAAAATACCCGGCTGCCCGAGCGGCATTAACTGCTACCGTACCCATACGCTCGCGCAGTTCATCATCCAGAAAGGTTGAAGGGGCCTCTTCCAGCAGTTTCTGGTTGCGCCTCTGCAAAGAACAGTCCCTCTCTCCCAGATGAATAATGTTGCCCTGTTCATCACCTAATATCTGAAACTCTATGTGCCGGGGTTCTTCAATGTATTTTTCAATATATACCTCACTATTATCAAAAGCAGCACCTGCTTCCATCTGAGCCATTTCCAAAGATTCCTTCAAAGAAGCTTCGCCCTGGGCCAGGCGCATTCCCTTGCCCCCGCCTCCAGCAGAAGCCTTGATCATTACCGGATATCCTATCTCCCCTGCTACCGCCGCTGCTTCTTCGTAGCTATTTACAGCTCCATTACTGCCTGGTACCAGGGGAACTCCTGCTTTACTAACTACTTCCCGGGCTTTAACCTTGTCTCCCATCAATTTGATAACCTGAGGTTGGGGGCCGATGAACTTAATCCCATGGGTTTCACAAAGCTCGGCAAAATACGCATTTTCAGCCATAAAACCATAACCGGGGTGAATAGCATCCACCCCTTTATTCTGCGCTGCCGCTATTATATTAGCTATGTTCAAATAACTTTCCCGAGCAGGTGGCCCACCTATACATACCTTTTCATCTGCCGCCAGCACATGCAGGCTGTTACTATCAGCGGTTGAGTAGACTGCTACCGTTTTTATACCCAGTTCCCGGCAAGCCCTTATAACCCGAAGAGCTATTTCACCACGATTAGCTATTAGTACCCTGGAAAACAAATTACCACCCCTAGTCTTTTTCTATCAGGAATAATGCCTGGCCGTATTCAACCGCTTCTGCATTCCCCACCAGGATATCAACTATGGTTCCAGAAACTTCAGACTTGATTTCGTTCATCAGCTTCATAGCTTCCAGAATACAAAGCGTCTGTCCCTGTGCCACTCGGTCTCCCAGTTTGACAAAAGCAGGAGCATCGGGGGCCGGAGCCGCATAAAAAGTACCTACCATGGGAGATACTACTTCAGTAATATTTTGGCTGGCAACCGGTATATTCTCTTCTGCAGAAACCGGATTACCTGAACTGCTGCTGGTTTCTATTTTATTCTGCCCGGCAGATACCGTTTTACGCAGACTCAGTTTACAATCATCTCTTTGTAGTTCCAGTTCGGCAACGCTGGTTTGATCCAACATTAAAATCAATTCTCTTATTTCATCGATATTCATTTCACTGTCTCCCCTGCTTTGCATCTCAATTACCCGAGCTGATGGCATCTTAACCACCGGCTGCTGTCCATCCTGCAGTTCCTCTCCCAGTTCATCACGGGGTGAAATCTGGGGAGTATCTTCAAGCATTCTCCCTTCTCGGTACTCAAAAAACTTGGTTGCTACCTGGGGGAAGAGGGCATAGGTTAAAATATCTTCATCTTTGTCACTCCAATGAGCTACCTCCTGACGGGCCCTTTCCAATCCGGGTTCAATTAAATCAGCCGGTCTAACCTGGATTATCTGCTCATCCCCTATGATTTTTTTACTTATCTCTTCTTTAATAGGTACCGGTGGTTTACCATAGTAACCGCGTACATAATCTTTAACCTCTCCCGGACACAGTTTATATCTTTCTCCCATTAAAACATTTAATACCGCTTGAATCCCTATAATCTGACTGGTAGGAGTAACCAACGGTGGATATCCCATATCTTGCCTTACCCGGGGTATCTCCTCCAGAACTTCATCAATACGATGGGAAGCCTTCTGCTGTTCCAACTGGGCATGAAAATTAGAAATCATTCCACCTGGTACCTGGTGTTCAAATACCTTCATGTCGGAAATCCGGGTAACCCCACGTTCAAAGCCCTTATGTTTACGCAACTGTTCAAAGTGATTGGCAATTTCAAAGAGCTTATGCAGTTCCATACCCGTATCCCATTCCGTACCCTGCAGGGCACGAACAATGGTTTCTACCGGCGGCTGGGAAGAACCAAAAGCCATCGGTACGCTGGCGGTATCAATAATATCTACTCCCGCTTCTATGGCCTTAATCAGAGTAGCAATAGCTAATCCCCCTATATAGTGGGTATGCAACTGAATGGGTACATCCAGATTGGCCTTTAGGGCCTGCACCAGTTCATAGGAAGCATAAGGTGACAGCAATCCCGCCATGTCTTTGATACAAATGGAATCTGCCCCCATATCTCTTAGCCGCAGGGCGGTATCCACAAAATGTTGTACCGAATGAACCGGGCTAATAGTATAGACCACACAGGGTTGGGCATGTTTACCGGTCTCTTTAATAGCCTTCATACAGGTTTCCAGGTTACGAATATCATTCAGGGCATCAAAGGCCCGGAAGATATCTATGCCGTTTTCTGCTGCTTTCTCCACAAATTTTTCTACTACATCATCGGGATAATGATTATATCCCACCAGTGATTGTCCCCGTAAGAGCATTTGTAGTTTAGTGTTCTTAATTTCCTGGCGGATAGTTCTAAGCCTTTCCCAGGGATCTTCGTTTAGATAGCGGATACAGACATCAAAAGTAGCGCCACCCCATACCTCCAGCGAGTAGTATCCTGCATTATCCATGTTATACAGTACGGGTAGCATATCTTCAGTAGTCATCCTGGTAGCCCACAGGCTCTGGTGCCCATCCCTTAAACTGGTGTCGGTGATTTTAATTCTTCCCATTACTTACCTCCCAGTAGTAACCTTATGATCGCAGCCCGGCTCTGTGTCTATATACAAATATACTCAGGCCAGTGGCCTGAGCAAATTAGTCCTGCAACACTTGTTACTATTATAAAAATAAAGCCTTTCTATTTCAATCATTTTCGCAAATGTATACATTAATAAGAGAAAGCCTGCTGGTAGCAAATGGTATAAGTATGGCAAAGTTCAGGGATAACCCAAAGTACGAGGTCAATTTTGAATTTTTAATTTTGAATTCTTAATTAACGTAGAAATGCTTATGCATTTCTCTTTATTACACTTAACACAACACCATCTGCTATTTTACGTGTGTCTATTGCTCGGTATTACGGAAAACCATACATATTTCGTTGTCTTTAAGTTTTAGCACCGGGGCAACCAGGTCTTTAATATCATCCTCATTAATCGCTGCTTTTGAACCCTCAATGATTACCGTGCTCATTCCCCCTTCACTAATTATTACACATTCCTCTATACCCCGAGATTTCACCAGGTTTTCTGCCTTTATCTCTTTCTCCCTATCTTCCATAATGCGCATAATTTTCATGGAGGCTGCCTCCCGGGTCGCTTTGCTCTGCTCCTCACTACGAGTTAACTCCTGCAGAACTTGCAGCTCACGGCTGCGGCTCTGTTCCCTTTGCAGGCGATACTCTGCAAAAAAATCAGCTTCACTGCTGGCATCTACTGGTGTAATCTCTTTTTTTTCCGATGTTACAGTTTTATCAGGAATATTATCTGGATTATCAGCAGGTTCTTTGGAGCTTTGTCCTCCCCAGAATACATTGGCCCCTACTATAATTACCAGTAGTAAACCTGTAATTACCGCAAATTTTTTTACCTTTCTAAATTCCACCACCACAGCCCATCTCTCCCTTCACCTAAATGTCCCCTCCCGGCATTACACATACCTGATGGGGTGATATATTTAATAAGGTTGAGGTTGCCTGAACTAATTTCTCCTGAATTATTGGCGATTTAGCACCTTCAGCTACTACCAGTACTCCGGTAACTTCCGGAGTTTTATTTTCAACCAGGAGGGGTGCTCCGGCAGATACGGCCAGATCACGAGACATATTAGTTTCGGTGGTTTTCTTATTAGCTCCATTCTGACTCTCTTCAATGGCACGGCTTTCGTTGCGGGTATTAGCAGCATAAGTTTTTAATCCCCCTGAAGCCAGGCTTATACTTACTTTTACCTTACCTGCACCGTCAATGCGTGATAATATATACTCCAATTCCGATGCTAATTGCTGATTAAGTTTTTTATCATTGCTAATTGTGCTGGTCCTGACCGTACTATTCCCTGTTTTGTCAGTACGGGTAACCGGCCAAATTAAAGCTAAAAGCCCCAGACAGATAGCAATAACCAGAATATACCGGCTCTTTTTATTAGGGAATGAAGGCCTATCGCCATCATCGTTATTCTCTCCCCTAATCCACTCATACAACATGTTTATCCCCCCTCAAATTGAACACTTATTTTCAGGTTATCGAAACCATAAAGATTGCTAATCACGCCCCGAATTTTTTCTTCTATCTGTTTTTTATCTTCAGTATCAGGAGCATCACCCCCACCCAGGAAAACGTTTACTTCTCCTCCCTTCTGCAATTGTTTACTCTCTTCCAGCCTTACGGTTAAATTCAATTGGTTTAGTCCCCCCTGGTCATTCAGGCTAGCATTAGTTTTCACCTCTTTTACCCCCGGTACCAGCATAGCTACTGCACTTACCTGACCCTCGATTTTTTCTTTGATACCAGTTCCGGTACTTGCGGCTATTTGCTGATTAAGGCGATTGCCCTTTTCCAGGATTTCTCTTTCCTGCTCCGAACTGACCTGGTAATCCCAGAGATTTATTTCAAACTCCCTTTCCTCAAACAGCGCATTTAAAACCGGATTTAATACGGCTATGATGATAAACAGGCCAATAGCAAAGCGGACAAATGGTTTAACCCGCCCCTCGGGCAAAAGCACTTCTAAAAAACTGGCCAGGATAATTATTACCAGCACATTCTTTACCATTCCGGCAAGTACCGCCATTCCAATCCTCCTTATTTACCCCTCACCGCAGCATTCCCAGGTTATTGGCCATTCCGGCTACAATGGCTATCATAATAAAAAACATCAGGCCTACTGCTGCGACGGTAGCCAGCATTAGAAAAATATGGGCGCTCATAACCTCCAGTATTCCGGCGGTTCGCGAATCTCCCAGGGGTTCCACTATAGCGGCAGAAACCTTATAAATGAGGGCTATAGCGCCGATTTTCAGCAGCGGTGCTAAAATCATCCCTACAATCACCAATACCCCATATATGCCCAGGGCCTGTTTTATCATTACGACGTAACCTGCAGCTACCTCGATGGTGTCCGAAAACATCTTTCCCACTACCGGTATGGCGTTATCAGTAACGAACTTCGTAGTTCTTAGAGCGACCTTGTCCAAAGTAGCAGCATATACTGCCCGCAGGGTGATAATACCAACGAAAATAGTTAGAAAAAACCCCAGTGATAATTGGGCCAACTGGGTAAAAAATTTGCCCATCCTCTCCACCTTCAAGGTATTTGACATATGGTTAACCAGGTTAAGAATGGCAGAGAGAATAATCAAGGGAAATACTACATTCTTAACCGTAGTGGCAAAAGCTGTAGATACGGTCATTAATAATGGAAAAAGCATAGCCGAAGCATTTATATTACCCAGGCCAGCAGTTAAAACCAGCATCTGGGGAAGCATAGCAGTCATAAAACCAACCATATTATCTATAGTTTGCTGGCCAATACCCAGAACAATTTTAAAAGAGCTTAAAGCTATGGCACATAGAGCCATAAAACATGCCAGATAAGACATTTGAGCTACCGATGAGGAAAAAGCCGTTTGTAAATTAATAAGGAGTGCAGATATAACTGATAGAATTAAAATCTTACCCAACAAATTAGAATTAGCCAGTATTTCTCTAAACAGGAGACGCAAAAAACTGTCCCCTATTTCCTTTATATTAAATTTCCAATCTCCCCTGATGAAATCCAGCAGCCACTCCTTCAAGGGCTTACCCTCCATCATGGAAGACACTTCATTATCCAGTTTGTCCCGGTATTCTTCCAAAGCCATCAAATCCAGGTCCTTTACCGTATCCTCGAAAGAGAAAACGGGCTCACTATCAGCAGCAGAGGCCAGAGGTAAGCCACTAGTGAGGAAGAAAACCAGTATCAACCCAGCCATCAGGCTCCGGCGCCAAGTTTTGCCTGTAGTTAGGGAGCGCTTTCTGGTCAATACTGTTTTTTTTGCCGGTATCTCTAGCACAATCTCCCCTCCCTCATTTTCTTGCTTCTCCATCCCTGACCTCCGGCATCTGACCTCCGCCTTCCGTTTACCCCGGCATTAGCTGCATTAATGATTCCAGTATGGCTATCATTATGGGCAGGGCCAGAACGGCAATAATTATTTTTGAGGCAAACTCCACCTTTTTAGCTACAGCTTGTTCACCTGCATCCTGGCATATGGCAACTGCAAATTCAGCCAGGTAGGCTACCCCCAGTATCTTTAAAATAGTGGCAAAGAAAAAATAATTTACCTCAGCACGGCGGGTCAGTTCCCGCATCACGTTGAGGATTGAGGCCATCTTACCCATCATGAGGGTAAAGATAATAATGCTGAAAACTATGCTTAATAACACTGCCAGAACAGGTTTTTCCTGGCGCAGAATTAAGAGCATAATAGTTGTTACAAGGGCTAATCCAACAATTTGTGCAATTTCCATGGCATCGCTCCTTACAGATTAAAAACAGACCTTACCACGGTAAAAAGTTGGTTCATTAGCTGCACTACTATGATTAGGACTACTACCACCCCGGCCAGGGTCAGCATCTCAGCCTGCTCTTCCTTTTTGGCCTGTTTTAGTACGATTGATAATACTGAAATTAGTATCCCTATGCCGGCGATACGAAAAATTATATCGATGTTCATCCCAACCGCCCCTTTACTTAGTTGATAGACATGGTTAACGCATGCCTTGAATAACCACAAATGTTGGTGCCAAACCGGGCGGACACATGGGTCCGCCTCTACAAAATACACACCTTGCTCCTTACTCCTGAATGTTAGTGCTTGGCCGGGCGGACACATGGGTCCGCCCCTACAATACCGGCGCCTGATATTTGAGGTCTGCCTTCCGACCTCCGACTTCCGTTTATATAAGCAGCAGTACCACCACAGAACCCATAATAAATCCCCCATATGCCCAGAGCTTGTGGCCTGACTTCAGTTCGTCCCGGGCCTTTTCCTCTTGCATCCTTAACTCTTCCTGTAACAGGTTAAACACCTTCTTCTGCTCCTTAGCATCAGACATTCCCAGTTGTGCTGCTACACTATTTAAAAGCTGCAAATCCCCATCGTTTAACGATGAATCCCGGGCCAATTTTTTCAGGCCCTTCCTCCATGCTTCCCCGGCAGTAATACCCTCACCGGCCTGTAATAGGTCAGCACCTTCCTGGAACAGTAAAGACACCGGCTTTTCACAGAATACTGCCGTTCGATCCAGAGCCCGGGAAAGAGGGGTATAAGTACAGGTGATTTCCTTTTCCAGAAATCCCAAAGCCAACCTCATATTCTTTAGTTCGTCTACTCTCCTTTCGAAGCGCCGGGCTCCGCTTAATCCAAAAGCGCCAAAACCTCCTATTATTAAGGCAATACCCATAGTTTTAAAAAACATCTTCTCCTCCCTATTAAGGGAAATGCGTTAGCATTTCTACATTAATTCAAAATTCATAATTCTTAATTAACCCCGTCTTTTGGGTTACCCCCGAACTATGCCCTACATATACCGTCCGCTACCAGGGCCCTATTATCATACTAATCCCACCTGACAATATCTTGTATGTGACCCGGGCCATTTTGCCGTGATAGTATCACTGCCAGTTTAAAAGCCTGGGTTGACAATAACTCCCTCATCACCGGGCGTTTTTGCAGTTCGTCCAGATTACTGGCATGCACACTGCTGATAACTGCCACCCCGGCATTAACACATTCCTGGATAGCCGTTACATCCTCCTGACGACCAATTTCATCAGTAATAATTACCTGAGGAGATAGCGAACGCAAAGCCATAATCATGCCCTGCGCTTTGGGGCAGGCATCTAAAACGTCTGTTCGTGGGCCTACATCAAGCTGTGGTATCCCCCGGTAACTTCCGGCCAATTCCGAACGTTCATCAACTATAACCACATTACGAGCTGGAAAGCGTTGGCTGCCATAAGCTAGAAGTCGGGCCAAATCCCTTAAAATAGTGGTCTTGCCACAACGGGGAGGAGAAATAATCAGAGTATTGATGCTAGTCCTGCCACTACCGCCATTTATGTAAGGAAGCAGGGAAAGGGCACAGTCTTTTACTTCCCGTGCTATTCGAAAACAAAGGCTGGAGAAGTCTTTCATAGTTTTAACCAACTCCCCCTGCAGCACAACCTGTCCTGCCAATCCCACCCGGTGTCCGCCGGCTACGGTTATAAACCCTCGTCTTATCTCTTCTTCAAAGGCATAAAGGGAATTATCACTTATGGCAGCAATAGTTCGGTATATATCCTCCTCACCTATAACATAGCCACTAAAGATGTCTGTACTAAGCCGCCCCCGCGAGTCCAGGGTATAATCCCTATCCCCTACTTTTAATAACAGGGGTTGACCACAACGTAGGCGTATTTCTTCCAGCAGCAAACAGCTATCTTCCCCTAGACCCAGCAACAAATGCTTAACCGGTTGCGCAAAGAAGGGAAGTATTTCTCTTTTCAGCAACTCCTTACCAAGACCTGGCAACGATAACACCTCCCTGCTTTACCATAAATATTGGTTAGTGGTGGAAAATATGCCATTTATACTGCAGAAGTAATAACAAAACAGACGCTTGAATGCATATAGGGTGAGGGGCGAGGGGCGAGGGGCGAGAGGCGAGGAGCGAGAGGCGAGGAGCGACGGGTGAGGAGCAAGGTTGTAGGGGCAGACCCGTGTGTCTGCCCTGTCGACCACTAACCCACACTCTAAAATTTACAGACAGCAGGATTGGAAAGAGAGTTTATGGGAGGAATAAAAAAGAGCTGCCGCAGCAGCCCTTAACAATTGGTGAGTTTAGATAATTAGGAATCGGTGTTCCTTCTGATCTCCTGCTCATCTCCCATCTCATCATCATAATCACTATATTCATAGTCAAAGGAACCATCATTAACAAAAACAACTTCGTTACAACGCGGGCATATTATTTCGATTACATCGTCATCTTCAATTAAATCCGCATCAAAACAGAGTTCTTCTCCGCAATTATCACATCTTAGCTCTATTACATCTCTGTCCTGTTTGAAATTCTCTTCCAGTTCAAAAAGATCATCATCAATACTTTCAATATATTCTTTAACTATGTTAAACTCGGAACGCATATCTACCAGTATCCCGGAAATGTCGTCCAACACCGCCAAAATACCGGTAATAATCTTACCCTGGGGGTTGCCATCACTAATATTTAACCCTTCACTCAACCCCTGCAGATAGCTGACTTTTTCACTAATATCCCTCACAACCTTGCCTCCTTTTTTCATTTAGGGCATAGAATAATGTTTGCATTAATATTATTGCTAAAAAAGAAAGAAATAATCCCTGTAAGTACAAATAGGGGTGAATAATTTCTTTCCATTGATTGTCAAAAAATATAGAAAGATGTATAATCATGGTAAATAGAGTCAGATATAATATTACTTTCCATTGCCGGTTTCTCATGGTATTTAAGATGACAACTAAATAAGGGGGAGATAGAGAATGCAGAAAAAGCATCACACGGCACCGGTTAACAAAGTAATGAGCCTTAAACAGGCTGTAGCTCAATTTGTACAGGACGGCGCGTATCTTAGTTTTGGTGGAATTGGTGACCGAACTCCAACCGCAGCAATACATGAGGTAGCCCGACAAGGTAAAAAGAATTTAAGCCTGGTTAGTGATACATCGGTATCATTTGTACACGATTCCATACTTATCGGCCTGGGTCTGGTAGATAAATTCGAAATTGCCTACAACTGGGGTGGCATTTGGGGCTCGGATGCAGTTTATCGCCGCGCCCTGGAACAGGAAATACCCCAGCGGATTGAAATCGAGGAATATTCCAACCTGTCTACCGGGATGCGTTTTCTGGCTGCTTCCATGGGCCTCTCTTTCATGCCGGTAAAATCTCTGTTAGGTTCGGATATTCCTCTACATAATACCAGGATTAAAATAATTGATGATCCCTATACTGGTGAACCAGTAGCCCTGGTACCTGCTGCCTATCCCGATGTAGCCTTCATCCATGTGCAGCGTTGTGACCCCATAGGTAATGCCCAGATCCTGGGGCACATAGGTGATGATGATTCCCTGGCCCGGGCAGCTGAGTACGTTGTTATTACTACCGAGGAGATTGTTCCTACCGATGAAATACGTCGTCACCCTAACCTCACCTGTATTCCTTATTATTGTGTAGATGCGGTAGTCCATGTTCCCTTCGGCTCTCATGGCCGGGGTTGTTCATACTGCTATGCTATGGACGTTCCCTATGGTAACCAAGTTAATAAGGCCTGGGCTACGCAAGAAAGCTTCAAACGCTGGGCCGAAGAATGGATTTATGGAGTGGATGACTGGGAGGGTTACTGCCAAAAAATCGGCTGGGACAGATTAATACGCCTGGCCAGGGCCGAACAACGTTACCAGAAATATGGGGAGGTGCGGTAGTTTATGATGACCAGCAATGAATATGTCAGTGACTATACCTTGATGGAATTAATGGCCGCCACCATGGCCCGGGAATTTCGTGATACGGAAACCGCCTTTGTAGGTATTGGTCCACCATTAATAGCCGCCATGGTAGCCAAATTTACCCATGGTCCGAATATGACTATAGCCGTAGAAGGCGGAGCTATTGGTTCTGCGCCACGCCGGCTTCTCACCTGTATAGCCGATAGTACCATAGATGAAAAAGCCTATAGTTGCCTGCCTATGTGGCGATTGTTTGGCGACCAGCAACGGGGATTTTTTAACGTAGGCTTAATTGGGGCGGCTCAAATCGATAAATTCGGTAATTTAAACACTACCGCCATCGGGGGTTATCCTCGAGCCAAGGTTCGGGTAGCCGGCAGCGGCGGTGGCAACGATATTGGCTCTTCCGTAGGTCGCTTGCTAGTAATGATGCGCCAGGAAAGAAGACGCTTCATCGAACGGGTGGATTATCTAACCACTCCGGGTTTTCTTTCCGGAGGTGATTCCCGGCAGAAAGCCGGCTTATTAGGCGGCGGTCCCGCGGCAGTAATAACTGATATGGGGGTATTCCGTTTTGAGCCTGATAGTAAGGAAATGTACCTTGCTAGCTGTCACCCCGGTCTAGAACCGGAACAGGTTAAAGCAAATGTCTCCTGGGATCTAAAAATTCACCCGGATTGTACCGTGACCGAAAGGCCAACCCGGGAACAGGTAGAGATTATGCGGATCCTTGACCCCTATGGCCTGTACCTGGGGAATGGCCGTGCCCAGATGGCTGATCCAGAAAAAGGCTTCGACTTCTATATGAAAGTACTGGAGAACAGCTATGATATGATGGAACAGTTATATAAACAGAAAAGTTAGGGGTGTAGGGGCTTAACGCACAGATCTGCCCTGAGCAAGTGGGGACGGCTCGCAAGAACCGTCCCCACTTGCTCTTTTAGGCCCGGTCCAAATATTCGCCAATACGCGTATCTATTCTGATTCTATCACCAGTATTTATAAATAGAGGGACCTTCACCGTAGCACCAGTTTCCAGGGTAGCATTTTTAGTAGCCCCGGTAGCAGTGTCACCCTTTACCCCGGGCTCCGTTTCGGTTACCTCCAATTCCACAAAATTAGGAAGTTCCAGACCGAGTATGTTTCCCTGATATAGAAGCACATGTATATTCATGTTTTCCAGCAACCACTTAACCCCGTCACCCAAGGCTTCCGCATTAATAGTTATCTGCTCGTAATTTTCCGTATCCATGCAGACATAACCTTCACCATCATTATAAAGATACTGCATTTCTCTTTTATCCAGGTGAGCACGGGGTACTTTTTCCCCTCCGCGGAAGGTTTTTTCGACCGAGCCTCCAGTTTTAACATTTTTCAGTTTAGCCCGTACGAATGCGGCACCTTTCCCTGGTTTTACATGTTGAAACTCCACTACCTGCCAGGCCTGTCCATCCATTTCAATAGTTACTCCGGTCTTAAAGTCATTAACCGATATCATCTTATCCCTCCATCAAATAATTAATAGGTTTTTATCACTGTGGGTTATGACTTCGCATCCCCCGTTTTTTACTATTACGGTATCTTCAATCCGGATTCCTCCCCATCCCGCTATATATACACCTGGTTCCACCGTTACTACCATATTCTCTTCCAGTACGGCATCACTGCGAGAGGAAATGGCCGGTGCTTCATGAATTTCCAGTCCCAGGCTGTGGCCGGTGCCATGCTGAAAGTATTCCCCCAGGCCGTAATCCTTCAGACAATTTCTCACCGCCGTATCAATATCTCGGCAAGCTGCCCCCGCCTTAACCAGCGAAACCCCCAGTTTTTGAGCCTCCAGTACTACCTGGTATCTATGCTGAAAATCGGCCGGAGCTTCACTAATAGCAACGGTACGGGTCATATCAGAAGCATAACCTGAATAAAATCCGCCAAAATCCAGGGTAAGCATGTCCCCTGGCTTTATCCGCCTTTCACCCGGTTGACCATGGGGCAGAGCAGCATTCTCCCCGGCCAATGCAATGGTAGGAAAGGCTTCATTATCACAACCTTTATTTCTTAAGAGATATACTATCTGACTGGCCAACTCTCGTTCGCTCACTCCCGGAGCTATTTTATACCGGCATAGCTCACTAAAAACCTCATCCCCGATACGGGCAGCTTCCCGTATCATTTGCAGCTCACCTTCATCTTTTACCTGGCGTAGTTTTTCAACTACATTGGTTAGTGGGACTAATTTTTCCGGCAAGGATTGTTCCAGCTGGTGATAAGAGCTGTAACTGATAACATGACCCTCAACCCCAATACGATTCATCCTGGAAGTAACCTTGTGCAGTTCTTCTATTCCGGGTGGCCGAATTTCCACCAGTTCCCACTCCGGACATTCCCGCTTTACCTGCTCGAAGTAGCGCGAATCAGTAAATATATAGCGATGATGTGGAGTTAATAGCAAGCGGGCGTCTTCACCTCCGGTAAATTCCGAAAGGTAACGAATATTCTCACCTTTACTTACCAGAAATGCATCCAGCCGGTTCCCTTCCATATACAGCAGCATTTTCTTGATTCGTTCGTTCATTATTATCCTCGCTTTTGGGGGTAATAGACATAGATTACTTTTCTATTTTACCGTAACCGGGCTTTATGTAAAATAAATAAATAGAATAGGTGCTGATGTTTTGTTTCACGCATTATTTCACGTGAAACAAAATAGAGTATTAAGCGGATAGGCAGCCGCCTGGTTGCGTGTGCTCTGGGATTGTAGGGGCAGACCCGTGTGTCTGCCCGGCCGACCGCCGATTTCTAAATCCTAACCCCTCACCCCTTACTTCTTACGCCCTTTTTAATAATCTCACAGGCAGCCAAAAAGGCCAGGCGGTAAGACAGGGCTCCGAAGCCAAAAATTCCTCCTACTGCTACCGGCGAAATGAGGGATTGATGCCGGAATTCCTCGCGAGTATAAATATTAGACAGGTGAACTTCAATAACCGGTAGATTAACTGCCCGCAGCGCATCATGGAGGGCAATGCTGTAATGAGAAAAGGCGCCGGCATTTATAATAATAAGTTCAAAATCATCCCGGGCCTGCTGTATACGATCTACCAGCTCACCCTCATGATTAGACTGGAAGAACTCAACCCTTATTCCTGTCGCAGACGCCATCTCCTCCAATTCCTGGTTAATTTCCTCCAGGCTCTGGTTGCCATAAAGAGTTGGTTCCCGCTGTCCCAGCAAATTAAGATTAGGTCCGTTTAATACTAAAATTCCCCCGCTCAAACTATCCACTCCTCTATTACTCGCCCGCTATACTGAGACTCTTCAGGCGTATGCTGGGGGCAGCTTTACCTCCGAAAAACCTCAGATCATTACCTAATGCTTCAATATCCAAGAAAAAGTCTCCCAGGTTACCGGCAATAGTTGCACCCCGTACCGGATAAGTTAATTTACCGTTTTCTATCATAATACCGGCGGCACCTACGGAGAAATCTCCTGATATCGGATTAGCCGTATGCATACCCATTACTTCTGTTATATATAAACCCTTTTCAATATCAGCATACAATTCTTGCTGGCTCAGGCTGCCAGCCTGCAAGATAAAATTACTGGTGCCCACCGAAGGCAGACTGCGAAATGAGCCCCGCTGCCCATTGCCAGAAGGTTTAACCCCGGCTTTGCTGGCGCTATAGCAGTCATAAAGATAACCAGACAGAATCCCATCCTTAATAATAATATTTTTCCGAGATGGAACCCCTTCACCGTCAAAGGGAAAAGTCCCTATTCCACCGGTCCAGGTAGCATCGTCTACCAAATTTATCACCGGTGCCGCTACTGCTTGTTCCAGCTTTCCCGCAAAAAGAGACTTGCCCTTTTGTACCATCCCGGCATCTACCATTTGTGCCAGCAAACTTAAAAAGCGGGTAACTACATAAGGTTCCATCACACAGGGCAAATGGGCTGAATTTATAGTACGGGCATGAAGAGCTCTTAGGGCATTGTCGGCAGCTTCCCTCCCGGTAAAACCTGCATCCAAATCCTTATAGTTTTTCCTCATCATTACGGAAAAACCATTCTGAGCATCCCCATTTTCCTCTCCTACCAGAAAGATATAAATGCCACAGAAATTACCCCTGCCGCTGGCATAAACCCCGTTAGTATTCATAATAACACTGGTAAATTCACCATCCTCGTAACCAGCCCGCTCGACAATACTAATTCTAGAATCACTTAAGCGGGCAACCCGCTCCACTTCCCGGGCCAGCTCAATTTTAGCCTCCAAGCTGGCAGCAGGTATGGCCGGATCATAAACCTCTAAAACCGGATAGTCATATTTACCCTGGGGTATGCAATTATGAGGGTCGGCTTCGGTGTAACGGGAAATACTGATAGCGTCTTCAACCACTTGCTTTACCGCCTGGTCCGACAGATCACTGGTAAAAACAAAGCCCAGCCGGCCCTGGTTGATTACTCTTAGTCCCAGACCTGCCTCTTCTGCTTCCTTAAAGGTCTCGACCTGTCCCTCTATAACCTCTATACTTAATTCCCGGCCCTGCAGCAGAAAAGCTTCCGCCTCCACCCCTCTTTTCCGGGCCAACTCCAGAGCCTTCTCCCCTGTATTTCTTAAAAAACTTTCCATCAAACTACACCACCTATTTAGACGCGGATTCCGCGGACATTATAGGGAACCACGCGGATTTGTTTAGGATTAAAATAAAGAGTCCGGCACTCAACCCAGACTTCACTCAGGTTAATGGAACCACGTAATTCCCGAAGAGTATCCGCGTCCTTCCGCGTCGAAAAATTCCGTTTCCCCGCTACACTCTCCGTATTTTGCGTTTGGCCGGACCGCCAGTGGGGGCAGTTCCTCCAACGGTTAACTCTTTAATGCGAATAGTAGGCTGGGCATCCGCTACCGGTACCCCCTGGCCATCTTTACCACAGACCCCGATACTAAAACCCAGGTCTTTGCCTATCATGTCTATACTATTTAACACCCTGGGCCCGTTGCCCGTCAGGGTGGCACCCCGAACCGGGTATGCGACTTCCCCGTCTTCTATCATAAAGGCTTCCTGCACATCAAAAACAAAATCACCATTAGTAGTATTAACCTGTCCCCCACCCATTTTTTTAACCAGCAGGCCGGATGTGGTGGACTTAATAATTGTTTCCGGATCATCCTTGCCGGAAGCAATAAAGGTGTTGCTCATACGGGGAATAGGCTTATCCTGGTAAGACTCGCGCCGGCCGTTACCGGTGGAATCCCGGCCATCTTTAACAGCACTCAACCGGTCATACATATACTGCTCTAAGAACCCGTCATTTATTAAAACTGTACGCTGGCCGTAGTTGCCTTCATCATCGAAACTAAAGGTACCGTACTTACCATCCAGGGTAGCGTCATCAATAACACTCACCCCGTTTGCTGCTACCTTTTCACCTATCTTATCCTTATAAACCGACAATCCTTTTTGTACTAAATCAGCCTCCAGGCCATGACCGCAGGCTTCATGCACCATAGTCCCCCCAGCTTCGGACGACATTACTACCGGCATCCGCCCTGCCGGGGCGGGTCGGGCTGAAAGCATATTAACCGCCAACCGGGCAGCCTTCTCAGCCATATCTTCAAAAGCAATTTCCTCCAGCAGTTCCCAGCCGCATACTCCTCCTGCCGATTCATAACCGGTCTGAATAATACCATCACGGGCAGCTACGGTACTAACTATCACCCTGATGCGGGTGCGTTCGTCCTCAGCCAGCTCACCATCACTATTAGCTATAATCACCTTCTTGTGTAAATCCCCTGCCGCCACCGTAACCTGGCGAATCTGCTCCGAAACATCACGAGCGCTTTTATTAGCCGCCAGCACATATTCTATTTTTTCATCAAAACTTACGGTATCCGGAAGACGTTTACAGCTGATGGCAAAGGCAGGCTGTTTAGGTGAGAGCGCTATCGGGCGGGTCTCCTTACCGTTTATAGAAGCATGCCGGGCTACCGCAGCAGCTTTAAGCAAGCCTTCTTCGCTCAAATCGGTAGTATAGACATAGGCCGTTTTGCCGTCCTTAACTACCCTGATCCCAGCACCCTTTTCCCTGCCGCTATTAACCTTTTCAATCCGGTTATCTTCACAAAAAACATTGCTCAGCTGTTTTTCTTCAATATATATCTCGGCAAAATCTCCGCCCTTTTTCAGAGCCTCTTCCAGTACTCTTTCCAGTATTGCTTTATCCAGTATACTCCCTCCAAAATAGCACTTTTAAATATAATTCCCATTCATTGTCCATATTAATTAGCTTCTGTCTATTAATTCAGGTAAAATGTGCATATTCCTGCTAAAAAATAAAAATGACTGCATTAAGGATTAGATTTGCTTCCCCTGTTCATTTATACTGAAATGAAATAATTTTCGCCGGAGGAATAAACTCGCGGCGGTCAAATACGAGCCCTCCATCAGCTGCGATTTTGTAAATATCCAGAAATTCCACCTGTACTTCTGCTACCAAACTTTTCTGCGCTGGAAGGCTGACTCCTTTACTGGTAAACTTAAAATGGCACTCATCCTCATCAACATAAACACACTTTGGATTATCCAGATAAAACCTAATTTCCTTTCCGGACTCATGCAAAATCCATTCCTTTTGGGACAGGATAAGCTCGGTGGGAATGTCCTGACTGTGGCTGTAATCACTTTTTAGAATACTATAAATCTCTTCCACCCCCACCAGTATACCCCCCTCTGCCATTTCAAAAGCCTGAGCATCCTGGCGGTGATTAATACTTATTAACCCCTCCAGGAAAGAAGAATCCATAAAGGCAATTGCAATAATATACAAAAGCAGAAAATAAAAAAGAACCCCGACCATCACATAGCCTTCATCATGTTTTATCGGGTCTAGTGTTAACTTATTCCTACCCCTACCCCTGCATCTGCAACACCCGGGAAAAACAAAAGAAATTGACCTCATAATCATCATCCTGACTATGCAATTTCAATTCGCACTGTAGTTTGGAACCAAACTTTATAAAATTAACGGAGGTCAAATTTTCCGCCACCGGAACAGCTGTGCCCTCATAGGTACGATAAAGATTCCCATACTTGGCATATATTTTGACATTTTCATTACTAGCATCGTTAATAATCAGCTGGGTGCCATCCGCACTAACCTGAAAATCCCTTGAAGTTCTTATATCCTGCTGTATGCAATTCATGGCCATGCGTGATGAATACTGCAGCTGGGCACGATTGCTGCTGGTGTTATATCCACTAAGAACCAACCCCGCTACCTGTTGCAGAATTCCTATCAATAATAGAGCTAATGCCAATCCCAACAACAAGTCCATCAGCATCATTCCCCGCTCATCATTACCAGAGAAAAAGAAATCACCGCAATTTAAGGCACCGGAACTACTCCTACCACGCTTTCTTCCCACTGATGGTTCCCCCCGGTCGTTAAAACCTTTACATTGACTATATATAAATGTTGTGTCCCGGCCAAAGGTTTATATTCTATCTGGGCCTCAATTCCGGGTGGGGGACACGGTAAAAAAGGCATGCTGTCAGCACTTATCTGCCCTGGCCCAACTACTCCTGCCAATAACTCCGGACGAGCTTTCATTTCCTCTAGTAAAGAACTGGCATAAATACAGGCCGCAGTTCGCCCTCCACCCTGAGACACATTATTTATCCCCAGCAACATCAAATTCAATAACCCTCCGATTAATATCAAAGTTAGTGCCAGGGATACGATCACTTCCAGCAGGGTAAGCCCGTCTTCTGCATATACGGACTGCCTTAAGCAATGATTCGACCGATTAAATGTGCTATTCGCAACCTGCAACTGCATTAACAGATTAAACTTCATTTAGTTGTTATTCTACCTTTTTTACCATATTCCTCCATAAAATTGACTAAAATAAATAACTATCAGCAAAGTACTTTGTGCCGCATATACTTAAAAAGGAATACTATTTCATACCGTACCCAGGCTTATAGTCCCATATATCAGAATATTTGCTATTGGTAAATAATATAAAAGAATCTATTTATTTCTTCAGATAGTGATGTTATCATGATATAAGGAGGAAAATGTTCTCAATTATTACACTTAATCTTAGTTATGGTATTAATGGTTGCTACATATCATCTATTATAAATTGGGCTATGTGGCCTGAACATTTATGTAAGGGAGAATGAATTTGGTAAATAACAGATGGGCTCGGCAAAAGTCACCTCTGCTTAATAATTCCGGTATAGCATTGCCACTGGTATTAATGCTGCTGGTGGTATTTACCCTGCTGGGTACAACTGCCTATACTGCCAGCCAGAGTTCGCTCAAGCAATCCACCAGGCTGAATCCGGATCTGCGGTGCAAATACCTGGCCCGCTCTGCCGTGGACGCTACCAAGGAAGCCTGGACGGCTAAATTCCTGGCTGACCCCAGCAAATATACCGGCATCGGTGCAACAGATGAAAATTTCACTTTTTATACCCGTTATGATTCCGGCGACAACGAGTTTAAAGAGGAGACTGCTGCCAATGCAGGCCAGGACAGCATCGTCACAACAGTACAAACCTTTGACGCCAGTGCAGGTATCTGTACCGTAACTTCTACGGTCAGCATAGGTTCCCATTCGGCAACGGTAACCGCTGAGTCAGAAAAATTGAATGATGCTGATGTTACAAGTGGTGATTCATGGTATGAATGCCGTGAATACGAATCCCAAATAAACTCTTTATTAGGCATTTCATTAACCCCCCCCTACAAATGGTACAATTGGACTATTATACCGGGTCCGTCCAGCAGAGTTGTCACTGACAAGAATGGTCAGGAGTATACTGCTACCTACCACGTAACTGAAGGTATTGTGGAAATTAATACAGATACTGTAACTGCTTCCGATGAAACCCTCTATGCCAACGGTACCCTGCGGGAGGAGATTGAAGCTCGAACTTCAGGTCTTGGAAATACGTTTTTATATATGATAGACGTGATAAATTTTATATTTCAAGCACTCGCAGGAAATGCCGATCTACTCAATCAGGACTTATTTAATTATTCGGTTACCGGTCTGCAGGCCAAACGCATAAGATTTAACTGTCCCCTTGATCTTTATTATAATACTTCGTTAATACCGCTCAGTGTCAAAGCTGTTCCTAATCCCCACAGTCTGATTGTTTGTGCGGAAACCATCGTATTTCAGCAGAATCTTACCATAGGCGATTCTGCTTTCGGTAACCTGACCCTGAGCATTCCTCCAGGCACAGGAATACCTGGCGAAGTCGTGCATAAGCGGGTAGTAGATGCCAATAAAACAAGACCCGATGCAGAAAAGGTCGATTTAGCCAAAATCAATTTGACCGCCAAATACGGACTGGTCAGGTTTAATAATGTCGTGATTAATGGTTCTTTAGTTGGTAACCTTGAAGATAATGACCCTGCCCAGATTAGTAATAAGTCATTTTTCTTCCGTGTCATGGGTGAAAAAGCCCTGGGCATAGGTACTGAGCCTAATACCTTCTCCGATATAGCCGATTTGTTTGGCTGGACAGCAACCGAAAACGATTGCCGTTTGAAAACTCTGCTGGAAAAAGGCTATCTCATTCCTGCAACCAACGATGATGTAGCTTCCTATTATGATGTTCTGTTTTTCTATAAATAACTATAAATAGGCTGGGTGATTTATATGGAAAAAGTGCTTAAACCATTAAAAAACTATTCCGGCATGACCCTGGTGGAAATCCTGGTAGCCCTGGTAATACTGGGAATGCTATTGATTGCTGTTTTCCCCCTGGTTACTCAGAGTTTGCAGGTTGTTAATCAGTCCAGCACCATTGCCTCTCAGTTGTTTGGGGTTCAGGAGGATATTGAGATAATAGCCGTAACCAAAGACGGCGCTTATTTAATAGATGGTACCTTTGTACCCAAAGATTTTTTCCCGGTTCTACTGGATGGAGAAACAACCTGGGTTCCGGGTATGACCGTAAAAAAGTCCAAGTTGATACGTTTCCTGGCTTCAAACCTTGGTTCCGAGTATGATCTGTTTGAACGCTATGAAGGCTATACCGCTGAAGAGGCTATAATCACCATAGAGGATAAATCCATTACAGATACCTCCACCGTAAAAGTTACTGATAAAAACAATAATGATGTTACAGGTTATCTTGATGGCTCTCCTGTCATCAGCGCAGAAAAAGCAACTATTACCCTTCCCACTGTCAGTGACCGTTTTACCAACCTTAATAGCCTGTATACCATCACGGTAACTACTGACGGAAAAGATTTGACGTCTCTGCTGATGGTTCATCTGCCGCGTGCCGTTATTGCCGATAACAACGGAGATTTATTGATAGCTTCATCGCCCAATCCCGATAACTGGGTTGATAGCATCGGCAATAGCAACTGGGTCAAGAAGGACACCAATTTTACTTATCAGATTAATAAAATTGTTTCCGCTGGCGCTTCGGATAGATCGGCTCAATTTATTGCCGTAGGTAATAGCGGCAGTATTTACCTCTGGGAGAACGGAAAGGATTGGCAAAGGTTAACTTTAACAGGTATCACTGCCAATTTGAATAACATCGTGGCAGTTGGTGCCGGTGATTGGCTGGTTGTAGGAGATGGTGGGTTAATTCTTCATTCCACCGATGGCAAAAGCTGGGTTACAAGAACCTCAGGAACTACCTCCAACCTGCGTGCTATAACTTACAATAAAACAAATAGTAGATATTTTTGTGTGGGTGACGACGGGATTATGCTGACTTCCTCCAATACTGAGACATGGACCCGGCTGCACAGCAATCCCCTGATGGTTGCGGCGGCAGATTATATTAATGGCAGAAAAGCGGTAGCTTTCTCGGGTGAAGGGGAATACCTGAAAACCCGGCAAAACCCGGTAACCAATGCAGATAATAAATTCACTGTCTTTATGGTTGTCCAACCAACCGGGGAACCGGTTAATACCAGTCTTCTGACCCTGGGGTCATCTGATAGTTATTTTACCTTCAGGACCAATGATGATCAAAAACTGGTAGTGGGAACCAGCCCTGATAATGTTTTTCCGGCACCTCCGGTAACCCACAACTTGGATTTGGCCAACGATACAGCTTCAATTATAGCCTGTCGCTATGAAGCTCCCGATGTGCGCCTGTACAAGAATGCTTCTTTACCGGAAGTTCTAAATATCGGCAGTATAACTCCCGGCGGCACCAATGATCCTGCTCAGATAGGAAGCAATCCCCTGACCAGTTATACTAACCCCCTGCCTTTTACCGGTTCAATAGCCGAGGTTTTTATCTTTGATGGAGCCCTGGATAGTACCAGACACCCCGGTACTATCTGGATTGGCTTAATACCTGTATCCGTAACATTTGCTTCCGAGATGGATATTGTCAATAAGTATTTATCCGTCAAGTACGGTATTGAACTAGTCAATGAGGCTGAGATTGATGCTTTGTATTATCACGGTGGTACTTATACACCCCGATTAGGTACAATGGATTGGTCTACATGGCAGGAAAAAATCCTATTCGGAGATTATAAATACTGGCCATTTTACAAACATCCCACCAATTATCCAGGTCTGTGCCTGGATTCAACGGGGGGGGTACCACTCCCACTATGGTTGAATGCTAACTCTTTAACCTTTGCGGATGCCAACCAGGTTACAGTATGGAGAGATCGTTCCGGCTCTGGCAGCAGTGGCAGTAACACCAACCCTGCTGTTGGGGCCCCATTGAATGCGGTAGCCTGTGACGATGACGGGGTACTGTATGCCGGAGGAGATCGCCGCAACCTGATTTATTTTGATAATCCTAACGATATCAAGCAGGATAACGAAAAACTAAATGCTATCATGGCCAAACCGGTTCAATATACCCTGGAAGACATGCTCTTTACCGGGAGCCGTTTTGTGGCCCTGTTAGATGACAACACAGTCAAAACTGCTAAAAAAAGTTATATCGTCGGCTTAAAGGAGCCGGGGAATCATACACGTGAAAAGGAGTTTTCGGGTCCAACCTACTTTTTTATGAATGATATTGTTCATTATCCTTATGGAAAAACCCTGTTGGTCGTAGGCAGCGGCGGCAACATATATTACGCCAAAGATAATTCCGCCGATTGGGATCCTGGAAATTCAGATACCACCACTGATTTATTAGCTGCTTGTCTGCGCTAATAGAGTATGGAATTGCAATAAGGGGGGAGCAACGATTTTGTTAAAAGCTGACCAGCGTGGATTTTCTCTGGTAGAACTTCTCTTAACCATTATTCTGATTTCAGTAGTTCTGGCAATCGGTTATAATGCCTTTGCTTACGGGCTGAAGGCCTGGGAAAATTATGTAATAAGACAGGAAGCGGAAGCAGCAGTACGGCTCGCCAGTCTGGTGATTACCAATGAAGTAAATTACGCCAGTTACCTGGAAATCCGCAAGCAAGCTGATGATTGGGCCAGCACTGAGGTTCAGGAGAATGACCGCCTTATATTTATTAATAACGCTGGGGATATTGTTTTACGTGAAATCACAGCTGCCGGTAATGTTGATACAACCATTGCGCACACAGAAAAAAGCACCCTGGAACTGTCCTTTTCCAAACCGGCCGATAATAATATACCTGATTCTTATTTGGACAATTCACTCAAGTTTTCCGTTAAGGCCCGGTATAAGGACAAGGATGGAGCAGACGAGGATGGAGACGGAATTCCAGAAAAGGCGGTTATTTATTCCAGCAACTCAGCTGTACTGATAAGCAATATGCTCGAAGGCAGTGGATTTCCTATTAGCGCTGAGTCACTATACTCACAAACCACTAATTGCACTCCGGGTGATCGTATCCTCTACCGGACTACGGTACAGCTATTTGTTCCTACTGCTCCCGGTGGCGGATTCACCTGTGGTTTATAGCATTTGAGCAAGAAAGTATTAATAGAGGAATTTATGTTAGCTATAGCCATAATACACATGGAATCATTTCAGAATTGGGAATATCTCGTTTTAAACATCGCGGGTATGCTGCTTTTAATTGGGTTTGCGGTATATGCTGCCCAACACAATAGGCTTAACCGGTATAACACACTAATTTATATTACGGCTATACCCCTGGTCTTTCTTTTTGGCGCTCGTTTATTCTATTTGCTTTTATATGTTAATTTAAGCAACCCATCTGTTCATCTTACTGACATGAAACTATATGGTTTTTCCCTCTATGGCGGATTGCTCATGGTGGTTATATATGCTACGGCAGCAGCCTGGTTGAGCCGTATTCCGGTATGGAACTGGCTGGATTATCATATCCCGGGATTAATGAGCTGTGCCTTTCTGGGTAAAAGCGGCTGTTTTCTCAATGGGTGCTGTTTTGGGACACCTACTATTATGCCCTGGGGAATCCATTACGCTTCAGAGAGCCAGGCTTATAATTATTACATTGTTCAAGCTTTTAACAATCTACAGGGGCAGTCCTGGCAGGTCTATTCGGACAGGATACATCCTGTACAGCTTTATGAAAGTGGTATTGCTCTTATTTTATTATTTATGGCATTGTACTTACTTCGCAAAAAAGCCATGCCTGGATTCGTTTTCTTACTTACCGCGGGACTATATTCACTCACACGATTGGGACTGTTTTGTCTGCGGGCTAACCCTGAAACCGGAACCTTTCTTCATTTATTGCCCTGGCTGTATCTAATAATTGCCGGCCTGAGCCTGGGAGTGCTCTTAATAAAGATAGTTAAGATTAGAGAATTAGTATTAACTTGATAGGGAGAGTGTAATTATGCAATTAAATGAAATCCTTAAAGCAGCGGTTGACCGCGGAGCTTCAGATGTTCATCTGTCCCCACTGACGCCGCCGATTATCCGCTTTAATACCCGTTTGATTGAACTTAATGATACTGTTTTAGAAAAAGAAGAACTGGAACAAATGGCACTGGAAATACTTGGTGATAAGGCCCACCGGGTGTTTATGGTGGAAGGTGAGATTGATACTTCTTACCGGATTGAAGATGTGGGAAATTTTCGCGTCAACATTTATCGTCATCAGGGAATGGTGGCCATAGCGGCGCGCATCATCCAGACAAAGATTCCTGATTTGGACTACCTGGGATTACCAGTAACGGTTGCTTCGCTGGCCCGCTATTCCAGCGGGCTTATCCTCATAACCGGACCTACCGGCAATGGTAAATCAACTACTATGGCCACTATGATTGATATTATAAACAGTGAACGCGCCTGTCATATTGTCACCCTGGAAGACCCTATAGAGTACATTCACCAGAATAAAAAAAGTTATATCACCCAGCGGGAAATCGGTATGGACAGCAAAGATTTCGCCCAGGCCCTGCGGGCTGCGCTGCGTCAAGACCCGGATGTAATTATGATTGGTGAATTACGTGACCTGGAGACCATTTCTACCGCTATCACCGCAGCAGAAACGGGACATCTGGTATTAGCCACTCTGCACACCATCAACGCTGCTCAAACGGTAGAGCGCATGATAGATGTTTTTCCCTCCACCCATCAGCAGCAGATACGGGTACAATTGGCCAACTGCCTGCGAGCAGTCATATCACAGCGTTTGCTTCCCAATATAACCAATGAACGTATGGTAGTGGCAACTGAATTAATGATTTGCACCAATGCCATCCGTAATCTCATTAGAGATGGCAAGTATCATCAGATACCCAACGCTATTTTTACCGGCAGCCAGTTTGGTATGCTTACTATGGAAATGTCACTGCAGTATTTGATTGACCAACAAATGATTGACGCCGGCTTCCTGCAACATGAAAAAGGTGATAATATTCCAACTCTGGAAACGCTATCCTATGGTTCGGTACCAATGGTCAGGTCGGCTGTTTCAAACGCTTTAAAGAGTAGTTTAGTTTTATTGCCATAACCATATAAAAAAGGGGGCTCAGCCCCCCTTTATAAGTTTAGATTACCAGTTCTCTCTCGTCTTAACGGCATCGGGATTGGTACCCAGATAACGGTCATCTTTCCAGTATCCCCACTGTTGCACCCCATTAGGCCATACATAATAACCTTCGCCGTTCAAGCGATCCTGTTTGAATTCACCCACATAGTACGAACCATCCGGCCAGTGATAAACTCCCACACCTTCAAAGGCCAGGTTTGCTATTTCTCCCCGGTACCACTCACCGCTGGGGAAGTAATAACTGCCCTGACCAGTTGCATTGCCACCAGTCATCTGCCCTTCGTAGCGTTCACCGTTGGGCCAGCGAATAAGACCCATGCCGGAGGCTTGACCTTCCTTAAATCCACCTTCATAGAAGGTTCCATTCTTCCAAGTTAATTTGCCCTGGCCATCACGCTGATTATTGAGAAACTCACCTTCATATTTTTCACCGGTAGGCCAGCTCATTATGCCTTTACCCTTCATCATATGCTCCTTAAACTCACCCTGGTAATATTCTCCCGTGGGAAAACGCAGATAACCTTTACCGTTGAACATATTATTTTTCCAGGCACCTTTATACCATACACCATTGGGGAACAGCAGGGTCCCTTCCCCATCAGCTTTTCCGATTACTAAATTACCTAGATAATAGCTGGTATCCGGCCAATTTATCTCTCCCCGGCCGCTGCGTGGACTAACCAGTGCCGGAACCGACTGCCTGGCCAGCAATTTTTTGATATCCTCGGTACGACCCGCTTTATCTTCAGGTGTTTCATAGGTTAAAGTAACTGTTTCCCAGAGCATGTCTTCGGTCTTCTGAGTATATACCTCCGTTTGGCTTTTAGTTTTATCATTTTCACTGACATTTTGCATATACAGCTTTAACAGATTAACCGTAATGGGTTCCTGCAAATCATCCGGTACGCTTGAACTATAAACTACATTCAGCTGAACAGTGCTGGCCTGATTGGCTTCACCCATTATAAGCGTTTCCCCGGGGATATCCTGCCGGGATTCCCACTTGTCCCGTCCTTTTTCGCTGATACGTACTACCAGTAATTTTTTTTCGGTTTCTATGGTCTGTAATCCAACCAGCAATACACCGGCATCTCCATCAAAACTCTCTTTGCCAATGGTACGCGAACCTTCAAACGATTTGGGGACCGGATATACTCCAACTCCAACCGTTTCATAACCCCTACCATAGAATTTTACCGCATCGCCATCAATCGCCCGGTCGATTCCGGGCCAACGATTCAGGCTGCCGGTTGTACCTGTGTGCAGCAGATACATCTCCTGTCCGTTGATACGGGTACAGTATCCCGTCAATGCATAGCCGGTAAGATTTTTATTCTCATCACGCAAAGGGGTTACGGAAAAAGCTTCGTCATTCCCGGCACGGCTGTAGGTATGCTGCCAACAGAGTCGTCCGTAGGTATCCAGTTTTATCAGCATGGCATCTTTTTGATTCTGCCCGCCCATTTGTTTGTATCCGGCTATGATATAGCCGTCATTGTAGTCATTCTGGTCCAAAACCTGTTTTATGTCATATATTTGGCAATAGTTCTCATTTCCCAGAGTAACTTCCCATCTGGAAACATCATCGGCAACAGCATTCCAGGAACCCTTATTATCCATTTTCAGGGCTACCAGGCTGTTACGCCCAATACCCGAAGATTTAACCCCAATTACGATTAGACCATCGTCATTGGTTGTATTCATTGTACTTACTTTTTTTAGGGGCAGGTTCCTTTGCCATATTATCTTGCCCGTACCGTCCAAACGCAACATTCGATAAGAAAACCCAGCCTTACCCGACGTTGATAGGATAATTACTATATCATTACCGACCATTTGCATTAATTCCAGCTTTTCCTCACCAGGTTGAGCTAAAGGCAAGCTCCATTCACGCTGGCCTTTAGCAGTCAGCTTTTCAAGTAACAGGTCAGTTTCCTTATCTTTTGATTCCTTGCTAATCAGCATATAGCTATTACCCAGAGGATAGATTTGGGTATCACCGACTACACCAGAAAGGGTTATCTGTCCTCCCTGAAGCAGTGGTGAAACTTCCGCCTCTGCTTCAGATACAAACATAAAACCAAGAAATAAGCTCAAGGATAAAGCAGCTACCAATATATATCGCCATTTCCGAATTGGACCGGGAGTGTTGATAAACATAGTCGGCAGTTTCATTAATTAAACCTCCCCCCCGGAATCGTTTGCCGGTTTACTCTCATTATTAGCCTCCGGAGCTGGAGCAGATTCGTCAGTAGCAGCATAATAAGCCTTAATAGTCATTTTCATTTCAAAGTTGCCCGGCATGAAACTATCTGCCACCGGTCTTTCGGACTGAGTTGGGGGTTCTGCTGCTTCTTCTACGACCTCGAACTTGATTCTTTGCAGTTTGGCCTCAGGGATTCCCGGAGGAGCTATGTAATACGCCGGAGGTCCTGGTTCAACTGCTTCCGCTGTTTCCTGCGCCTCTGCCTTGACTGCATTAAAAGAAACATCTTCTACGCTGATTAATCGCTCCGCTTTCTCCAACTCATCCAGGAAATTAAATAACTCGGCTATTTTGCCTTTGGTGCCTATGGTAAATACAAGGATCTGAGCACCAGTTTCATCCGGTTTTTCTGCCCCTTTGTAATCCAGCGAAGCAAAAGGCAAACCATATTTGCCGGTGGTTTCATCCAGCATAGTCAACAGCGGAATCATTTCGTCTTCGGTAGGTAAACGCTTGTTCAGATGGGCAAACTTATCCTCAGTTTCTTCAGTTTTTTTCGGATGTTGCTTAACTTGCGCCTGCAAACGTTCTTTCTCTAACTGCAGCTGCTGGTTGTTAGTAGTAATAGTTTTAATCTCTTTATTCATCGGTAAATATACCAGGCGGAAAAACCCAAATCCAATTAGGATTACCACCAGAAATATCAATAGGTACTGATCCCGACGTGATAAATTCATTATTCGCCCTCCTCCCATACCAGGGTTAAATTAAAATTAACTTCCCCGGTTTTATCATTGCATTTGGAGGATATATTTTTTACTTCCTTAATGAAATCTAACCCGCGCAGTTGTTCTAAAAATTTAATAAAATTACCCTGGCTGGTGCAATAAGCCGACATGGTAAAATTATTATCGGATTTTACATCCATTTTTCCAATGGTAATACTGGGAATACTTAACAGGTAAATGTCCTGAAAATGTTTGGATTTTACTTTTACCTGTTTTTCCAGAGTGTTAATCATAGAAATGCGTTTATCTGCCTCACCTGAGCTTTTAGCAACGGTATCAGTGGAAACTACTGAGCTGGTCAGTTTGTCTACCTGCTGCTGCAGTTGTTTATTTTCAGCTTTCACAGCCTGCAGTTTTTGATTCTGCATCCACCAGACCCCCCCCATAGCACCTACCAACAGCAGGGCTGCCAAACCCAGTATCAGTACTAACTGGATATTCTGTCTACTTTCCAGGGTCTCTTCCTGCTGGTAGCGCAGCAGGTTAATCCGAGATTCTTTTCTGACCGTCATTGCTTATGCTCCCCCCCTTAAAGCTAATCCCAGTGCTACCGGATAATCGAAGCGCAGGTC
>JAAYCQ010000061.1 GCA_012729715.1 Syntrophomonadaceae bacterium | reverse complement strand
CCTACTACATGAGCATCAGCTCCACCTAAAAGATCAGGTACGTCAGCAAAAGGAAGAATACTCACCTGGGGTACGGTCATATCGATTTTAGCCTGAACCATCTGCGCCAGAGCAGTTGCAGCATTTCCCGCTCCAATATTCCCGATTTCTTTTAGTGCATCTAACTGTAATCCGGATAGCTTTGTGAACTCATCCACCTTTTTCACCTGCCTATAATTATTAAGATTCCAGTATTTTTAATAGATCCAGCAAAATTAGTAACCTGTTATTTACCTTGGCTATACCTTTTATATGTTCAGCGTTTATTGAGCTATATACTTTTCCCGTCTCTTCGATATCTTCTTTTCCCAGACGCAGTACTTCGGAAACTTCGTCTACGATTATTCCGACTTTAAGATCATTAAACTGAAAAACAACAATTCTTTTATCCTCTTCATTACCTTCTGATTGTAGATTAAATTTTTTATGCAGATTAATAATGGGAATGATATTGCCCCTGAGATTTAATACCCCTTCTATATGGCTTTCCGATCTGGGCACCCGGGTTATATTTAAAAGCCGATTAATTTCTTGAACATTAAGAATATCAACTGCGTATTCTTCTTTCCCCAGATTAAATGCTACTACCTGAATTTCGTCATCCTGGCTGTATGTACCCTGAAAATAAAGATTTAATGTCTCCTCCATAACTGCGCCTCCCTTTAGAAAAGTGTAATTATATCAAGTATTAGTCTTACATGCCCATCACCGGCAACAATGGCTCCAGCTAAGCCAGGAATACCTCCAAGCAGTCTGCCTAAAGATTTAATTACTATTTCCTGCTGACCTATTAAGCTGTCTACTACTAGTCCAATTTGCCTTTCCGCCTTACGAACTACAACCACGTACATATCTTCACTATCAGATTGACCTGGAACCGACAATAGATCCCCCAGTCTATACAGTGGTAGTACGCTTCCCCGCAACATTATAACCTCCTGATTCTGCACCATTTTTATATCCGAAGCGGTTATCATGGTAGTTTCATCCACTGAGCTTAGCGGGATAGCATATATTTCATCCTGTACCGATACAATAAGGGCCTGAATAATTGCCAGTGTTAATGGTAACTTAATTTTAAAACGAGTACCCTGCCCCGGTTTGGAATCCACAAAGATTTCTCCACTGAGGGATTCAATTTTGGTCTTTACAACATCTAACCCAACTCCGCGACCGGAAATATCGGTTACGTTCTGGGCAGTACTAAAACCTGGGTGAAATAGTAATTCAATGGCCTCTTCCCGGCTTATTTGCTCAACATTGGGGCTGGTCAAAATCCCCTTCTCAACTGCTTTGGCAATCACCCGGTCAGTATCTATTCCGCCTCCGTCATCCTCTACTTCTATATAAACGTTGTTGCCTTCATGTCGGGCACGCAGTATAACTGTTCCTTTGTGAGATTTTCCTTTTTTGAGTCTTTCCTGGGAAGATTCCAATCCATGATCAATAGCATTACGAAGCAAATGAACCAGGGGATCACCTATCTCGTCAATAACAGTTCGATCCAGTTCAGTTTCTTTTCCTTCTATAAGAAAATCAACTTCTTTATTTAAATCCCGGGCCAAATCCCGGACCATACGGGGAAAGCGATTAAATACCTGTTCAATAGGAACCATGCGTACCTTCATAACTACTGCCTGTAAATCAGTACTTATACGGTCTATCTGCTCCATTGTTTCGTTTAATTCGCTAATTTTATGGCTAAAACCGATCTGTTCCAGGCGTCCTTTATGCATAACCAGTTCCCCAACCAGATTCATTAAATTATCCAGACGGTCAATATCTACCCTGACCGTTTGTTTTGCTTTATGACTGCGTGGACTATCCGGAGTGTCTAAAGAAGGCTTACTGATATTATTATTACTATTCGTTCTTACCGAACCTGATTGAGTACTAAGAGAATTAATATCAATTTCCCGGATATATAAAACGCTGATCTCAGAAATATTACCTAACCGTTTCTCCAGATCATCAGCAGTAGCCGTACTGATTACAAAAATCTCAAAATCATTTTCAAACTTACCCTCATCAAGTTCATGAGCAGGAGGCAGAGATTTAATTATTTCGCCGTCTTCTTCCACGGCTTTAAAGACCATAAAAGCCCGGACTGATTTCATTAAACAGCCCTGGTCTATAGCAACTTTAACATTGTATATTTTGAAATTTCGGCTTATAGCTTCCTTGAGAATGGTAATATCGTATTCGTTAAAAGTAAAAGATTCCTGGAATGAGCTGTTTTCCCCGGCCGGCAACGGGGATATCGATATTTCCTCCTCAATAATAGCAGCCGTTTCAAAATTACCCGTTTTAATATTCTCCAGGGTATTAATAAGATCGCTATTATCCATTGATCCAGAACCATTTATTTCAATTTTATCAATTATCATTTGCAATCGATCAAAACACCGAAATATTGTATCGATTACAGAGGAATTAACTGGTAATATACCTTCCTTCAAATCTGACAATACGTTCTCCATATGATGAGTAAGATCGGCCAAATCATCAAAACCCATAGTTGAAGACATACCTTTAAGGGTATGGGCAGCACGAAATATTTCATTCAGAGCATTAATATTATCCGAGTCCTTTTCCAATTCCAGCAGACGCTGATTTAAGCTTTCTAAATGTTCTTTACTCTCCTCTAAGAAAACATCCAGGTATTGAGACATATCCATTTTCATTTACAAACCACCTCCTAAGATTCCTCTATACTTAATAACCAATCGGATTTTTCAGCATTTTTAAGATTTCCTCACATATATCAGGAAGTGGTACGATTTTATCGACCATACCTGTTTCTACAGCAGCTTTAGGCATACCATATACTATACAAGTGGAGGGATCTTCAGCAATAATGCGAGCACCCCTTTCCTTCAACTTCTTGATCCCTTCAGCCCCGTCAGATCCCATTCCGGTCATAATAACACAAAACATTCTGCCCCAGAACTTCTCTGCTGCCGACTCTAGCAGTACATCAACTGCCGGGCGAAGTCCTCCGCGGGGTGCAGACCTATCCAGATGAATACATAATTCCTGAGCTGTATCCCGGCCTTGAACACTAAGCATCATGTGGTAATCTCCAGGAGCTATGTAAACACATCCCGCCAGAACCTTTTCACCCTGTTCAGCCTCTTTTACCCGTACCTCAGACAAGGAATCCAGGCGGTTTGCCAGGGAAAGGGTAAACCCTGAAGGCATGTGTTGAACCACCAGAACAGCTGCGTCAATTTCTGCAGGCAGACTGGGAATTACCTGGTAAAGGGCTTTAGGTCCCCCCGTAGATGTACCTATTAAAACTAATTTGTTTAGAATTCCACCCGGCTTAACTATTCTAGCCGCCGGGCTTTTTCTAGGTATTGGAATTTTTGCGCTACTATTAAGATTCATTATATTTAGCTTAGTACCTGCTACTGCTTTAACTTTTTTTATAATATCATCGCCTACCTGCTCTATATCCAGGGATATCTGGCCGGACGGTTTAGCTATAAAATCTACCGCACCAAGTTGTAATGCCCTCAGCGTCTGTTCAGCACCTTGCTTGGTTAAACTACTAAGCATAATAACTGGTATAGGGTGTTCTTGCATTATATGTTTAAGAGCAGTCAGTCCATCCATTTCCGGCATTTCAATGTCCATGGTAATAACATCAGGTTGCAGTTCTTTGATTTTATTTATTGCATCTTTGCCGTCACGAGCTTTTGCAATTACCTCCAGTTCCGGAGAGCTATTGATGATATCAGATATCATTTTGCGCATAAAAGCTGAGTCATCTACTACCAGAACCTTAATTTTAGCCATTGAATACCTCCTTTTGCCTAAGTAATACCCTTTTTAATCCATTCCCGCTGTTTTTCAAATAT
>JAAYCQ010000060.1 GCA_012729715.1 Syntrophomonadaceae bacterium | reverse complement strand
GCTCCCTTAATAGTGAGCGAGAGCGAACATCCGTGTGCCCTATGGGTACGCGATCCGCGTGAAAAAAATTCTATTTTCTTATGAATTATTCCACAGGACTTGCAATAAATGTGAAAGTTAGTACAATATAAACAGGGTAGTTTAAATCATCCAATTGAATCTATAGGACATGATGCGGCCTTACCATATCCCTGCCTGTTTTCAGGCAGGGAAATTTCTATTTATGGGTAACTATTTAGGATTAAGATGATAGTATAGGGATATAATCCAGGTATATAACTTGCCAGGGATAGAGTATTTTAAGTACAATTTAGATTGTATAAACAGACTTAGTTAATTCGGAACGACACAGGGGTCGTTCCCTACACATGTTTTTATACTCGCTAAAGTATATGAGGAGGTAAATATATAATGTCAGCTCAGAATTTACCCAGCGTTTATGACCCGGGGAGTGTGGAAGGGAAATGGTATGAGCACTGGAAAGAGAATAACTATTTTGCTCCCAGCGATGACCATAGCAAGAAACCTTTTTCCATAGTCATGCCCCCGCCCAATGTAACCGGTTCATTACACCTGGGACATGCATTGGATAATACCTTGCAGGATATATTAACCCGCTGGCGCCGGATGCAAGGCTATAATGTTCTGTGGCTGCCCGGAACCGACCATGCCGGTATTGCTACCCAGGCCCGGGTGGAAGAAGCGCTGGCTGGAGAAGGTTTAAGTAAATACGACCTGGGACGGGAGAAATTCCTGGAACGGGTATGGGAATGGAAACATCTCTATGGTAACCGTATAACCAGTCAGTTAAGTTTAATGGGCTCTTCCTGCGATTGGAGCCGGGAGCGGTTTACTATGGATGAAAACTGTTCGCGGGCGGTGCGCGAGGTTTTTGTTAATCTTTATGAAAAGGGACTAATTTACCAGGGGGATTACATAATCAACTGGTGCCCCCGTTGTCATACTGCTATTTCCGATATCGAGGTGGAACACGAGGATAGTGACGGCCATCTATGGTATATAAAATACCCGGTAGAAGATGGGGATGAATTTTTAGTAGTGGCTACTACCCGCCCGGAAACTATGCTGGGTGATACCGGGGTGGCAGTTCATCCGGAGGATGAACGCTATACTCATTTACTGGGTAAAAACGTAATTTTACCGCTGGTTAACCGGGTAATACCCATTTTTGCCGACTCCTATGTAGAAAAAGAATTTGGTACCGGTGCGGTTAAGGTTACCCCGGCTCATGATCCTAATGATTTTGAAATGGGCCTGCGCCATAACCTGGAGCAGGTAGTGGTTATAGATAATCATGGCCAAATGAATGAAAATGCCGGGCGTTACCAGGGCATGGATCGTTATGAATGCCGCCGCCAGATTGTTGCCGATTTGGAAGAGCAGGGTTTTCTCATCAAGATAGAAGATATAAAGCACGCAGTAGGTCATTGCCAGCGCTGTGATACTATAATCGAACCCCTGGTATCAAAACAGTGGTTTGTGCGCATGAAGCCCCTGGCCCAGCCGGCCATAGAGAAAGTTTTAAATGGGGAAATCCGTTTCGTACCCGAGCGCTTCACCAAAATATATATTAACTGGATGGAAAATATCAGGGACTGGTGTATATCCCGGCAATTATGGTGGGGGCATCGCATACCGGTATGGTACTGTCAGGACTGTGGAGAAATAATCTGCAGTAAAACTGACCCCGACCATTGTCCCTCCTGTCAATCAAGTAACTTGCAACAGGACGAGGATGTCCTGGACACCTGGTTTTCCAGTGCCTTATGGCCTTTCTCTACCCTGGGCTGGCCGGAGCCAACTGCTGACCTGGATTATTTCTATCCTACTACGGTACTGGTAACCGGTCGGGATATTATTTTCTTCTGGGTAGCTCGTATGATATTCTCAGGGATTGAACATACGGGTAAAGTACCTTTCTACGATGTTAATATTCACGGCCTCATTCTGGATGGGCAGGGTCGCAAGATGAGCAAATCCCTCGGTAACGGCATTGACCCTATTGAGGTAATTGAAAAATACGGAGCCGATACCCTGCGGTTTTCACTGATTACCGGAGTTACACCAGGTAATGATATACGCTTTCACTGGGAAAAGATAGAGAACACCAGGAATTTTGCCAACAAGATTTGGAATGCCTCGCGTTTTGTTATTATGAACCTGGAGGGTTATGAGAAAATAGAAATTAATCTGAATGACTATACCCTGGCTGATCGCTGGATAATCTCCCGCTTAAACCAGAGAGCCGAGGAAGTTAATCTGCTATTGGAACGTTATGACCTGGGTGAGGCAGCCAAAGTCCTGTATGATTTCATCTGGGATGAATTCTGCGATTGGTATATTGAACTGGCTAAACCCCGCCTCAGTTCTACTGCCGATAAATCAGAAAAGTTAATAGTGCAAAATGTTTTAATGGAGACCTTAACTGGTATATTAAGGCTGCTTCACCCCTTTATGCCGTTTATTACCGAAGAAATTTACCACTACCTGCCTGGTCATAATGAGACTATAATGCTTGATTCCTGGCCGGTAAAGGATGATGAGCGGATATGGCAATCTTCCCTGGATGAAATGCAGCAGATAATGAGCGTGATTCGCGCCTTGCGTAATATTAGAGCCGAGTTTAACGTATCCCCGGGTGCACAAATTAAAACTCTTTTGGTAGTAAACGATGAAAACTACCGGCAGGTTTTTACGGCCAACCAGGCCTACATCAAACAAATGGCCCGGGTTAACGAATTGGAAATAGTAAGAGAGCTAAGTCAGAAACCGGCTCAGGCAGTGTCCGCGCTTACCAACCAGGCGGAAATATATGTACCCCTGGAGGGGATCATTGATATCGACAAGGAAATAGCCCGTCTGGAAAAAGATTTAAAGGGTGCATTGGATGAACTGGCCCGGGCTGAAGGTAAGTTAAATAACCAGAACTTTATTTCTCGGGCTCCCCAGGAGGTTATTGAAAAAGAAAAGGGTAAAGCCGAAGAAGCCAGAATCAGGAAAGAAGGTATCAGGCAACGTCTAGAGATTTTGAAACAAGCTTAGCTCAATATCTGGCCAGTATTAGCAAGCCCGGGCTCATACCCGGGCTTGAGCGCATTAAAATATTATTAAAAGTGATGGGTAATCCGGAGCAGAACTATCCCTGTGTGCATATTGCCGGCACCAATGGTAAAGGTTCGGTGGCATTAATTATCTCTTCTGTATTGCAGCAGGCCGGATACCGGGTGGGGCGTTTTATATCGCCCCATATTCATTCTTACCGGGAAAGGTTTAGCGTTAATAACCAGGAAATAAAGGAAGATATACTGCTAGATTATCTGCAGAAAATAGAGGCGAATCTGAATAAAATGTGCCAGGAGGGTTATGAGCGGGTTACCGAATTCGAATTGCTTACTGCCATTGCCTTCGAGTACTTTAAGGATAGTAAAGTGGACGTTGCTGTACTGGAAACTGGCATGGGAGGACTTTACGATTCCACCAACGTGGTATCTCCGCTAATATCTATTATTACTGGTGTTGATTACGATCACCAGTCTTACCTGGGGAACAGCCTTAAGGAAATAGCCCTAAACAAGGCCGGGATTATTAAGCCAGGTGTGCCGGTGGTAGTTGGGGATATGGATGAAATGGCACTCCAGGTTATAAAAGATAGAGCTGACAGTCAGGGTTCCAGCCTTTTCCCCGCTTCCCTTTGTCAGGTTAAGCGCCGGGGTAATCATAACATTGATGGGCAGGTAGTGGAAGCTAAATGTCCTGGTCTGGAAATAGACAGGGTCTACTTCTCCCTCCTGGGGGATTTTCAGTTACAAAACTTGGCCGTAGCCTTGACTTCATTAATGGTGTTAAAACAGCAAGGTTACAGTATTACGAATGAACATATTATAAATACGCTATCAACTTTAAAACATCCCGGACGGATGGAACTAATCAGCAGTAATCCTCCCATTATTCTGGATGTAGCCCACAATCCTCAGGCCGCCAGGCAACTGGCTTATTCCCTTAAAAATCTTTTTCCCCATAGGCGATGCATAATGGTTTGCGGGATGCTGGATGATAAGGATAGCATGGCTATTTTGCAGGAACTAGGTGGTGATTGCCGGGCGTGTGTAGTTACCAGGCCTGAAAGTCAACGCGGGGTGCACTGGCAGCGGGTAGCAGCGCAATGGCTTATGCTATATCCGGATAAGGAAGTGTGGGTAAAGGAAGACATAGAAGAGGCCGTAAAAACTGGAATTAGCCTGCTGGGGGCGGAAGAATACTTGCTGGTGGCAGGATCATTTTATATCCTTGATCGTGCCCGCAGATATTTAATGACTACTTAAGCTATTATTAACACATTCTTAACACAGGGATAAACTTAATAGGTGTTATAATTAATAAAAAGGTATCTTGTATACATTACAAGGAGGTATACGGCTTGTCTTTCAGACTTAAGCCACGGGATGACAGATTTTTCAAATACTTTAACGATTTAGCCGATGCTATATGTGAAGCCTCTCTTATCTTAAAGAGTTTTGTGGAAAACCGCAGTGACCCCACTACTAACCTGGATAAGATAAACGAAGTGGAAGAACGAGGCGACCTTATTCTATCCGAAGTAATGAAGCGGATAAACAATTCTTTTATTACTCCGTTTGACCGGGAGGATATTTTGTTGTTATCCCGCGAACTGAATAATGTTGTCGATCATATCCAGGGTACCATGGAAAAGATAGTAATATACAAAGTGGGACAGCCTAAAGAAGGTTATGTTTTAAAACTGGTTCAGGTACTGGAAGAAGCTTCCCAGGAAATAAAAAATGCTATAGAAAAATTACCTGACGTAAGAAGTAAAAGCAATGAAATAATTGCTGCATGTGAAAAAATTCGTTCTTTCGAGCATGAAGGAGACTACCTCTACCGCGCCGGTATAGCTCTTCTTTTCGAAAACACCCAGAATGTTATTGACATTATTAAATGGAAAGAAATATACGAGCATCTCGAAACTACATTAGATTATTGTGAAAATGTCAGTAATATTTTAAAGGGAGTAGCTATTAAGTATGTATAGTATAGGGATAATCGTAGTAGTCGTACTTCTGGCACTGGCTTTTGACTATGTTAATGGTTTTCATGACACCGCCAATGCGATAGCCACATCTGTTTCCACCAAAGCCCTTTCCCCCCGCACCGCTATTCTTATTGCCGCTACTTTGAATTTCCTAGGAGCTATGAGTGGTACGGCAGTAGCCGAAACCATAGGTAAGAATATAGTTGCCCCTGGTATGGTAACCCCCATGGTTATTATTAGTGCATTAATAGGCGCCATATTTTGGAATCTGTTTACATGGCGTTTCGGTATCCCCAGCAGTTCCTCTCATGCCCTCATTGGGGGATTAATAGGGGGTGTAATTGCAGGGTTTGGTGCCAGTTTTGTTAACTGGCATGGTTTTTTAGTAATTTTAACCGGCCTTATTATTGCTCCAATAGTAGGACTGGCTGCTGGAAGTTTGGTTATGACCCTTCTTTTCTGGCTATTCAAGGGAACCTCACCTTCACGGATTAATAACAAGTTTCGCAAGCTGCAGGTAGTTTCTGCCTGTATGGCCTCATTTGCACATGGTTCCAACGATGCCCAAAAGACTATGGGTATAATTACTATGATACTGGTAAGCAGCAGCCTCATTAGTACCTTCCAGGTTCCTCTCTGGGTTAAAGTAGCCTGTGCCGGAGCCATGGCTGCCGGTACTGCAGTAGGTGGATGGCGTATTATCCGTACTATGGGCGGAAAAATCTTCCGCATTGAACCTATAAATGGATTTGCTGCAGATTTTACCTCGGCAGTGGTAATTTTTTCGGCCAGCCACTTCGGTGCTCCGGTTAGTACTACCCATGTAGTATCCTCTTCCATAATGGGTGTAGGGGCAGCCAAAAGGTTAAAAGGAGTCCGCTGGAACATAGCCCGCCAGATAGTCATCGCCTGGTTCGTTACCATTCCTTCATCTGCCCTCGTAGCAATTCTTATTTACAAATTGCTAGCACTATTAGTATAATTAGGGATAACCGTGCAATAGGTATTAAAATAGCCATATTTTTATACCTTGTTATGTCGCGCTTTTTTTCACAAGGTGGTAATATAAAGGGAAGATATTAATTTAAAGGAGTAAGGGATTTGAAAGTATATAAAATTCCTGAAGCTACAGTAATGAGGCTCTCCATCTATTCCCGCTACCTGCACCAACTTATGGGTGAGGGGGTAGAGACTATTTCCTCGGGAGAGATTGCTCAGGGTGTAGGGGTAAGTTCTGCTCAGGTACGTAAAGACCTGGCTTACTTTGGAGAATTTGGCACCCGGGGAGTAGGCT
>JAAYCQ010000059.1 GCA_012729715.1 Syntrophomonadaceae bacterium | reverse complement strand
GGGCACGAAAACTACTGTCCAAGATATATAGCGTACCAGGGGAAAAAATATTTGTGGTACCACACGGAGTTCCTAATTTCCCGGTAAAAGAGCGGGGATTTTTGAAGGCCCAATATGGTCTTAAGGGTCGCCGTATTATTACTACTTTTGGATTTATAGGTCCGGGTAAAGGATTGGAATATGGTTTAAAAGCCCTGGCAAAGGTGGTAGACAAGCATTCCGATGTTTTGTATGTGATTGCGGGGAATACCCACCCCATGCTGCTTAGAACTGAAGGCGAGCGTTATCGTGACAGTATATTACAATTGGTTGAGGAGCTTAAACTGCAAGATAATGTACTTTTTGTAAACCGATTTCTGGATATTGCTGAAATAGGAGATTATCTATATATGACTGATATATACTTAAGTCCATATCCCAATATGGATCAGGCGGTTTCCGGACCGTTATCTTTTGCCGTAGGATGTGGCCGCGCTATTATTGCTACGCCCTATGAATATGCCCGGGAAATCCTGGCTCAGGGTCGGGGTTTAGTTGCCCACGATGCAACCCCGGAAGCCCTGGCGGAGCAACTGGAGCTCATCCTGAGTGATGCGGCCATTCAAAATAAGTTGGAACACCGAGTAGCAGAGTTCGGCCAATCATTTAGCTGGGAAAGTGTGGCCGAAATGTATTTGAAAATTGCTGAGGAGGTACTGGAGCTTTATGATGCTGGGAACGTACAAAAATTTGGATTATAGGCATTTACAGCGGATGACTGATGAACGCGGGATGCTGCAATTTTCCAGCGGCAGTATCCCTGACCCCAGCAGTGGATATACGGTGGACGATAATGCTCGTGCTCTTATCGTGGCCTTACAGTCAAATTGGGAAGAGCGGACCGAGTACGCTCTGCGCTATGCCCGTTTTCTTTTTCGAGCCCAGCGGAGCGAGGGAGATTGGTGTAACTGGTTGCTCCCCGGACGTGGTTTTGTTAACGATATAGATTCAGATGATAGCGTAGGACGTGCTTTTCTGGCCTGTTCCCAGGGAGTGTCAGCCGATATAGATGAAGAACTGCGGCTGCTTTGCCGCCAAATGGTGGTGAAAGCGTTATCCGAGGTAAAAAACCTGAAACATCCACGTAGTATGGCTTATACCCTTATTGGTTGCAGCAACTTGGTTAAAGGCTTTCCCGAATATAGTCGGGAAAGCTTTGAACTGGCCCGCCGGGTGGGGCAAAACTTAACCAACCTTTATTTCCGCAACCGGGTGGCTCACTGGAGATGGTTTGAGGATCGTTTAACTTACTGTAACGCTATTTTGCCCCACGCTCTGTTTGTCTATTACGGCATAAAATCGGATAAAAAGACTCTTAACGCGGCCCAGGATTCGCTGCGTTTCCTGGGTGACCAGCTTTATGCCCGGGGATATCTCAATGTTGTGGGTAACCGGGGTTGGTGGGTACGGGGTGGTGAAATTCCGCTCTTTGACCAGCAGCCCATAGATGCCTGTTCACTGGTATTAGCTTGTAAACAAGCTTATGAAGTTACCGGTCGCAATGAGTTTAGCGAAATGGGCGAACTTGCTTATTCCTGGTACAGCGGCAAGAACATCCTGAAAATGCCGCTCTATAATCAGGAAAGCGGAGGCTGTCATGATGGTTTAACCCCGGATGGTTTAAACGCTAATCAGGGAGCAGAAGCGGTTCTCTCATTGCTGCTGGCTAATCAGGCCATGGCTGGTACCAAGCAGGCTGAAAAACAAGATAGTAAGAAAATAGGCACTGATAACAAAGTTGTCTTGTAATAACGGAACGGGATTCACCCTCCAGGGGTCAGTGGTCGGCCGGGCAGACACACGGGTCTGCCCCTACACCCTACAACAGCTATAAAAAAATCCAACGTAAATCCCGCCTAATCCGCGCAAGCGAAGCGAGCCCGCGTCAAATTCCCCATCGATTTCCTTATTGGCTCTTATTGAGGTGATTCTACATACTTTCTTATTTTTTCGGGAATAAGATCTCCCACTGTACCGCTGGCGGCACACAGGTAGTGGTCGGCGGCACCATAGTAAACAATGATTTCATCATCGACATCCAGTATTTCCTTATCCTCGGCAGGAACTGCCCCACAGGTGAAAACCACGTTAGGTACCCAGTGTTCACCGGGTACGCCTATCTCGTATTCGGTTTCCGGAGATAGAATAGGATTGGGGGAACGGTACAGTACCCGTTCGGGATTCTTCAAATCAACCAGCATTGATCCCAACCGGTAAACCCGGTTTCTATCAACTCCGTGATAAATCATCAGCCACCCATACCTGGTCTTCAGGGGCTGAGTCCCTGCCCCTATCTTAAGCGAATCCCACATACGCCCGGAGCGCGGGCCTAATATTACCCGGTGTTGTTCCTTGGGAGCGGGAAACTCCAGTTTATCCAGGTGGGAAACCCAGATGCTAGGTTCGATACGGTGGTATATTACATAGCGACCGTTTATCTTTTCCGGAAAAATAATGGCGTCTTTATCCCAAATATCCTCGAAAGCCAGGCCTTTTCTTTGCCAGCGATCAAAACGGTAGTGCAAAAAGTCATCCAGTGATATGGAAGCTGCAGCAATCTGGGCTATAACTCCGTTATAGGCAGTATATAGCATATAAAGCTCATCTCCGATAATAACTACCCGGGGGTCCTCACAGCCCTTCTCTTCCTTTTCATCTGCAGGGGAAAATACCGGTTCGGGCAATCGCTTCAGAATACGATAGCCATCGCTTATGGCCAGACCAATACGAGAGACCTCATCATCCCCAAAAGCCCGGTAAAGTATATAAATCAGGCCATTAATTCTTATAGCAGCGGCATTAAGTACATAGCGTGATTCCCAGAAGTGTTCCTTAATCGGTTTTAATATGGGGTTATCCGGATATCTGGTTAGACCCCGGGCAGGAG
>JAAYCQ010000058.1 GCA_012729715.1 Syntrophomonadaceae bacterium | reverse complement strand
GACATCATCAGGGGTATATTTGAAACCCTGACCCTTGGCAAACTCGGCCATGCCGAACTTGGCATTGGCGGTGGTAGCGGAAATAGCTTCCGGTTTTTCGGAAATATATCCGTCAATAATACCTGATTCCAATGCTACCCGCATAGCCGCGAAATCATCCATAGCCGGCTTTTTATTTACATTAGGAATCTGGTCGATAACTGTATAATGGAAGGTGTCCAGCTGACCGGTAATTTTGGCTCCGGCAAAATCCTTAATGCTGGTAGCCTTCTCGTACTTCGAACCCTTTTGCACCACGATAACTAAATCGGAACTGTAATACGGATCTGAGAAATCAATGGTCATTTTCCTCTCCGCAGTTGGAGACATACCGGCAATAATGCCGTCAATTTTTCCTGATTGTACTGCAGGGGGTAAACCGGACCAGGAGGTTTTTACTATAACTAATTCTTTACCCATACCTTCGGCTAATAATTTGGCAATTTCTACGTCATAGCCTCCGGCAAATTCTTTCGTACCGGAAATGGGAACAGCACCATTGGAATTATCAATTTGAGTCCAGTTAAATGGCGGGTAATCGCATTCTAGACCTACTTTAAACTGGCCCGATTCGCCTGATTCGCTTGAACCTTTACAACCAACTGCGGTAATGCACAATCCCATTATCAGAATTGCACATAGCACCAACTTTACTACATTTTTCATGCTTTTTCCCCTCTCGTATTGATTTTTTGTGTTTTTCCGCACCTTTAATTAAGGCTATTTTAACACAAAAAATAGGTCATGGAGTGTTTTATATCTAGAGCTTAAGCGTAAACTATTATATAAGGAGTATAAAAACTAGCAAAAGGAGTCATGTTTATGAAACGTACTATTATTATAATCAGTTGTTTACTAGTTTTTTTGCTTGCCATAGTGGGCGGATGCAAACCCCAGGCTACGCAGCCAACCCCGAATAAACCCCCGATTACCACCCCGGAAAAGAAGGAGGTTGAACCGGGACAGTTTCTGCCTTTATCCCAGGGTAATTATTGGTATTACCAGGGACGGGGAATGGAGTATGCCGCTTTTAATCGTAAGGTGCTTTATACCAAGGATAATTTGGCCCAGCTTAGCGAAGATAATGGGGGTACGGTTACCACCACCATTTATGAAACTACCCCCGGTGCCTTAAAGCGGGTGTATTTCGAAGGGGAAAGCTATAACCCTCCCAATATGCTGGAGGAAGGTTTCGCTTCCAATGAGAATGTAATTATAATAAAGGCCCCTATTAGCAAAGGTACCAAATGGGATAATAAGGATCACAACCGGGAAATTGTAGATGTTAATGCCAGTATAGATACTCCGGCAGGAACTTTTCAGCCCTGCCTGAAGATTAAAATTACGTCTGATAATTCCACCGTTTATGAGTACTATAAAAAAGGACTGGGACTGGTCAAAAGAGAATTTATTGTCGACGAGACCAGCATAACCTCGTCGCTGGAAAAATATCAGGTGAAATAAGAGACAAGTGGGGGCAAGTCAAGAACCGTCCCCACTTGCCCTTTCAGGTTAAATAAAGGTATTCACGCGGGGTGTCAGAAGAACCGTCTTGACACCCCGTAATATATTATAGTTCCCAGGCGGCGCGGGCACCTTCTTCTACCGCTTCAATTATGCGCCGAGGTTTGCGGGCGTCACCTATCAGATAATAAGGTATATTTTCCTGTTTTAAGAAATCCTCCAGGTGATTGCGCCCGGTGCTGCCGGTTGCAATTATTACTTGCTGTACTGGTTTTAGTTCCTGCTGTTTATCGGGATCACGCTCGAGTAACAAGCTTTCCTCCTTAATCCCAATTACCCTACTGTTAAACAGGAATTTCACTCCAGCTGTACGCAAACGTTTATGCAGCATGTAACCATGTGAAGTCAAGGTGGAAACGGGTGAACGGGGTTCTGTTTCCAAAATACTGATGTCTTTTATCCCCTTTTCCCGGAGATAATCGGCGGTTTCCATTCCTACCAGCCCACTACCCAGAATAACTACCGCTTCCACGGGTGCTACTGCCCCTTTAAGTACCTCCTCGGCCTGGCAGACATGGGGTAGATTTATACCCGGTATATCTGGTTTAAGTGGCTTGGCCCCGCTGGCCAGAATAATTTTATCCGGCTGGCCTTTATGTATCATATCTTCGTTTACTTCCTGATTGGTAACGATTTTAGCCCCGTGTTTTATAGCCCGGGCTGTTAATACCTCTATCCAGCGGCCATATGCTTCCTTGAAAGGCACTCGCGCCGCTAGCAGTACCTGTCCTCCTGCTTCTTTATCAGCTTCAAACAGGGTGACCTCGTGTCCTAAACGGGCAGCCTCACTGGCGGCAGTCAGTCCCCCTGGCCCGCCTCCAATAACCCATACCTTTTTACTCTTCGGAGCAGCTTCATTAGGATACTCCAATTCCTGCCCTGTTTCTGGATTTATGGCACAACGGATGCTGCCCTGCTCAAATAATAAACGTTCGATACAACCCTGGTTGCAGGCTAAACATTCAAAAGTCTCCTGCGCTTTGCCTTCCCGGGCATTTATCAGGAAATCAGGATCGGCCAGGTGCTGCCGACCAAAAGCAATCATATCGGTATCACCCCGGGCAATTATGGCATCAGCTATAAAGGGGTCGGTAAAACGACCCACGGCAATAACTGGAACCTTTACCACCTCTTTTATCCTGCGAGCCAGTTCCACTTTAAAACCAGGCTCATATTCTATCGGAGCCGAGGTAATTCCCCCGGGACTGCCATGAGTTCCAAATGAAGCGTGAATTATATCGGCACCGGCCTCTACCAGCACAGGCATAATCGACTGCATGTCTTCTACCGTATAACCATCTTTAATAATCTCTTCCGCCGATATCCTTATAGAAATGGGGAAATCTTCACCTACCTGTTTTCTTACCTCCTGCAGACATTCAACTACAAAACGGGACCTGCCGGCAAAGTCACCCCCGTATTCATCAG
>JAAYCQ010000057.1 GCA_012729715.1 Syntrophomonadaceae bacterium | reverse complement strand
GACAAGGACGTAAGGTTTTGCGTATAGGCCTACCTGCCTCAGCAATAGCTGCTCGTTTCCCCACCCAAGTGAACTCATAGGCTTCATCTCCATAAACCTCATCGCCCAGCAAGGAACGCAGCAAATCGAAATTCACTTTTCCTTCGATAATAACACCGGGGAAGATCTCCGCTATTTTAGCCACGTTCTCGGTTGTGAGGCTCGGTGTTTCAAATCTTGGCTTGTCCATGTTCATGTTCCTCCCTAGAGATTACGTACAAAAGTTATTATATCAGTCCTCTCTTTGCCGAGAGCCTGGTCCGTAATATCAATTGCTGGTTGAAAAATACTCAAATTCCCCTCAAAATGATTAAACTCATTTATCAAAGTCTTTTTTGAGGTCAATCTTATCCGGTTTCGAATCTGAGCGATATCATTTTCATCAGGATAAGCTGCAGATATAATCTGCCCTAATTGCTTGTTCCGGTTTGTATCGATACTGAATTTTGCGACAAGAACCTTTTCTACCATCAAGCGTAAAAACAGGTATGTAAAAGAATGATGCAGCGTCTTGTCCAACAACGGATATTGAGTCGGGTCTAGAATGTGAACGCCATCTACCGTTTTGGCAAGTATATCGGATACGGACACTTCCAAACTGTCTGGCAATACGTCGCCTTTGTTCCCAAATAGCGTTTTATAGATATCCGCTACATTAATTTTTTCTGTCATGTATCCATGCATTAACTGTGTCAACTTGCCGTATACGTCTGTATTATTGATGATATTGGCGTATCCGCGCATGAACGGCACTAAGGAGATCAGGAACAGTTCTGTGTTCTGAATATGCGGGAAGATATTATCCCTAAAAGTCGAGAGCAGTTTTTCTAGGCTAATCAGCATTTCTTGTTCATTCTGATTCAACGCAATAAAGCCATTCTCTTCCCCGTCAGTATTGTTGAGAAGATATAACTTATAACAACTTTTATACTGACTTTCAAGCAAACGAAGTAAGTCGATATTATGTGTCAAAATTATCCGTTTTTTATGATGTAACATTTTAACGATGGCGAAAACAACCTTGTTTTTATAGATTGAGTCAAAACTTGATATCGGGTCATCGATTATAACAATAGAACAAGGCGTATTTTTAGCCTTTAAAAACTCGAAAGTCAAAGAAAGAAAGTTCTGTTCGCCCGTGCTCAAAGGTAACTCATCGCGTGATTTGCCCAAAAATTCTTGGTTTGAAAGGAAAATCCGGAGATTTTTATTTTCGTCTCTTTCCAAGGTAAGTTTTTTATTCATACTGTTACTGATGATTTCTTCAATGTAAAGCATATCCTCGTCTGTCATTTCCGGTTTCTCATCCACAAGTGCTTGATATTCAGCTATTTTATTTGGCAATTCGCTGGCAGATATCAGAGCCGCCAAATCATTGAGGACAATATGGCAATAGAGGGCTTTATATGCATCTACTTCTTCCAGTAAAACAATGATGTTCGCATTATTACCCTGACTAATTGCATCAATAAGGCGCGTCTTAATTTGGAATGGGTCCGATATAGGAATAAACCCGATAATTTGCTCGATGAGAGGTTTTACATCTTCACTTAATGCCTCAATAACCATTGTTCGATTTGCTATTTTGGCTGCAAGCAGATTCTCCCAGTCAATACCTTTTGTATCGCAGACAATGCATTCGTCTTTATGAAAACGAGTAAGGATATTTATTGCCTGAGTGTTTTCTTCAATCTGATGCACGTGAGGATTGGAAACCAAGGGTTTGGCGTTAATGCCCTCAACTTTGCGAATGATACTGTCCTTGGCAGCAATGTCGTTCTGGAGAAATTGCAGCTTGGCACTATCATACTCTGGAATTTCAACTGTGATAATAGCCTGCAGTTTTGTAATTAAATCTTCGGTCGTATAATTATTGCCCTTCGATTTGTTGTTTGCTATATCCCTAATCAACGTGGCAACGTCAGGATTAGAAATTAAGTCAATCAAAGGGCTATTTGCTGCAGATACACCATGTGACTTAAGCGAGGAGGCTATCGCACCAATGATGTTTGAACGTTCTGATATGATATATTCCTGCAACTCAAATTCACGTTTGATGTCGTCACCGAGGAAGAAGTCTTTAGTTTCTCCCTTGATGATGTTTCTATTATTCTGGTCATTGATGATATGAAATACATCCTTGCCAGACGTGTAGATCTGGCCGTCGTATTCAAATTCTACCTTAGTGCCTTTCTCATCAGAGAGCACTTTTATCAGACTTGTTTTTCCAGTCCCATTCGGTCCATAGACTACCGCAATTTCTTCGGATTCAGGGAAACCAATCTCATTATTATCTACGAGCGGTCTGAAATCTCTTGAGAAAATCTCGGCATTTTCAATCCTGTTAAACTTAATCACAGTGTATAAGAAGCTCCTTCCACAGTCTTTTTAAGCTCTTCGTCAACTTCAACCTGTCTATTAAACTGTTTTTCTTTGCACACTTTATTTTCTGCAATCTCCTTTCGCTGCTTTCGTCGCCGCTCGTCACTGGTGTCGGCATCTTTCAAAAATTTGCCTATGGCGCGGTTAAATCAGACGACGATTCAGAACGTGGTTTACCCATGCTAAAATTCTTCCTCGTGATCTATTTTCATTTTGAATTCTTTTAATCTTGAAGGGATTATATAGAGATATTCGATTATATATTCAATAAACTCTATCAAGCTATTCATGTCCTGTTCATCAGCAACTAAGTCTTTTCCATGAGCAGCAGAATCACCAAATCTTTTCGCAAAAAATGAAGCCTCTTTAAGGGAATCAGGCAAAAGTCCCCTTTGAGCAATTTCCTCAATTTTTTCAGCCAGCCCCCATTTTGTCGCTCCTTGGTCAGTTAGGATTATTTCAAGAGTTCGTCTTAGCAGAAGCACACATGCGTTTGTGTCAATATTTCGAACTTTTAATGCAGCCTCATATGACTCTTTTATCTTCTTCGGCATAGATTTGCTATCAATACTGTTTATGGGGTACAAAATGGTGTCCTCTGTAAACCATACGTATTCTCCACTATAGTTTGGTGCAATCATAGTTTCATCCCCATAGGTTTCCATTAAGGTGATCTTGTGACATACTGGACATGCAAACATTTTATAGTTAAAGAAAAAACTGAAATCATCATTGGAACCCCATTTATATTCTCCAGTTTGACGCATGACAGTCTCATTACCACAATGAAAGCAAATAATAACTTTCTCTTGAGGTAAATTAGTATTTTTCACACAATCACTCCAATTCCTTTATCAGCCTTTTCAATTCCGCGTTCAGCTCGACCTGTCTATTGAACTGCTTTTCTTTGCGCACTTTATTTTCTAAGGATGCAATCTCCTTTTGCAGCTTTTGCCGCCGCTCATCACGGGCAACGGCATCTGTCAAATTGCCTTTGTTGCTACCATCCAGCCTTTCTCCAGCAATCTGCCGGAGTAAGCCCTCGTACACCGCGTCCATGTTAAGGCCGTCAAGATGCAATGATAACTCGTCCATAGACTGCCATTCGGTGTGATAGTAAGTGCCCGGTTTGAAAGGTGCCAATCTGCTCAGGCTCTCTTCCTTGTAGCCGATCCACGCCTGCACTTGTTCTTCATACACCAGGAGAAAGAGGATGTGGTAGGGGATCTCCCTGTCAATTACCTTTAAGACCCGTTTGTCCAAGCCAGGCTGGTTCAGCCGTATCTCTAGGACCTCAATCTCCAGAACTGTTTCTCCGGCGGCAATGTTTACGGTGGACGGGGAGATTTTATTACGCCAATAAATCGCCCTGATCTGTTCTGCAAATGTTCGTTTCAGTTCCGCAGTCACTGATAGGTTTTCATAAAACTTCTGCTTCGGTATGCGCCGGTTGAATACCGTACTTAGTGGTAAACCAAGCATTCGCTGCGCTCCTTTTCAATTCGAAATGCGGAATTCGGAATTATTTTGGGGTTTTCGTTATCGCAACAAGCAATTTTATTATCTCTTGACAATCCGCATATACACTCTCGAATGCAGTTTTGTTTATGTATCCGCTTTCGTGCAATAGTTCAAGCCAATACTCTGTCTCACTTGCCTCTTTCAGTGATATATTAAGTTTAGCGTAAAAATCCGCTTTGCTTTGGCCGCGTATAGCTTCTTTAACATTCGCGCCGATACTTGTGCCGCTTCTCAATAGTTGTTTGGACATTATATATTCATGCTTTTCATCAGATAAAAAGTTATATAACTTAATCATTCTCAAGGCAAACGCTTTACTCTTCTCAACAATAACATTCTCGCCCTTCATACCTCTTTGCTCCTTAATTTCGAATTCCGCATTCCGAATTCCGAATTACCAAAAAGCATATCAGCTCGAAATTATCCAGACCCGTAATGTTTGTGTTCAGAGCTGAGGTTCCCCCGCTTCTAAAAAGGCTGTCGATGTCACTTTCTTCTTTTGCTTGGATGATAGAATAGATGGCATCGCTCAGTAGCTCCGACATTCGGCCCATATTCCTGCCATCATTAGTCTCCTGATTGAAAGCGCGGCACAGGTCTGCCAGCGGTTCTGTCTTTCCTTTGCAGAGATATCGCATCTTATCCAGTATTTCTTTGGGAGAAAGATGGTCACAGACAACCGCGCCGTCATCGGCAATATATATCATATAGAACGGGTGTAGTTGGTTCTGGTTATCGATATTCACGCCGCCATTGATGTTCTTCAAAACAAATATTACGCCGGGAGGGGCATCGTCCTTGGCAGGAACAACCGCATGAAGACCAAAGGGGGTTTTGTCCAAATCGCCGTTATTCTTTATGTAATCAAGCAGGTCAAGACGGAATTCATTCAACCCTAAATCCATAATGGAAATACCGCTGGACATATCCTCTATATTAACAACTTCCTCTTGCAGACGTTTAAGCTGGGCTTTTCGGTATTCAAGGTCGCCCTTCTCCTCGGCATTGATAAGGTCGTCGTCTCCAGTGGAGGTCATGACGGATATTTTCATGCGGGTCTCTACGCGACTTTTGAGGTTTATGTAATCATCCAAGGTCAAATCGGGCCAAAAGTTGACAAGCTGTATTTGCGCATTCCGGCTACCAATACGATCTATGCGCCCAAACCGCTGGATGATGCGAACGGGGTTCCAGTGTATATCGTAGTTAACTACGTAATCGCAGTCCTGAAGGTTTTGGCCTTCGGAGATACAATCGGTAGCAATAAGGATGTCTAGATGGTGGGTTGAACCCGGCATAAGCAAGGCATGGTCTTTGGAAACAGGCGAAAAACAGGTCAGAACAGTATTGAAGGTTACTCTGAATTTCGGTATGGTTGTCTTTCCGTCTACCGTGCCGGTTATCATAGCGGTGTCAAGCCCATATTTATCCTTGATAAAATCGCTCACATGATGATACAGATACTCGACGGTATCCGAAAACGCTGAAAACATGAGAACCTTTTTATTATTTTCGTTAATGGGATGGCTGATTTTATCTGAGATCAGCTGCAGCAAGGCCTGTAGTTTGGTATCATGCTCCGGTGTAATGTCGGCAATCATAAGCGTCAGCAGTTCCAAGATATCAGAGTCCTGTTGAAGTGCGGCACGCCAGGTCACATAGTCCATGTCGTTAAGGTCGATTTTTACGCGTCTGCCCGAGGTAAAATAATCGGTATTCTGATCATCATAATCAAATTCAGTTTCTTCGTTGAGCTCAGTTATCTCAACGTCAGTATCTCCGCATGCCTCAAATGTATCAATTTCAGCAATGGTATCATCAATCAATTTTTTGATACGCTGGAGGGTCAATCGAAATGAATAGACCGAGCTTTCCAGCCTTTTGAGCAGGTTGATGCTCATCAAGCGACGAATCCCCTGCTCACGACCGGCACGGTTGATATTTACGTCAGGATCAACATACTTGTCCCGCCTGCTCTCAAATATAAAACTAGTTGGTATATAGACCGAGAGGTTCAGCTTCATAAGTTCGTCATATATCTCATTATAATTAATGGCGTTATCTAAATCAGTCAGGCTTGGCCGCAAAGATATCGGTTTAAGCCTTTCCGGAAATTTGCCGATGTCATCGATGTTGTAATACTTTTCAATATG
>JAAYCQ010000006.1 GCA_012729715.1 Syntrophomonadaceae bacterium | reverse complement strand
GGCATAATTGCTGCCATCCTGGATGAAACCTCAGGTAGGGCCCTGTTAATTAACGGAGATAATGATGCGCTAATGCTTACTACCCGTCTGGAATTAAAATATCGCCGCCCCACCCCTACCGACCAGCCCCTTATAGCCGTAGGCTGGATAGAAAAAGGCGGTACCAAACATGCTCAGGTAGCAGGGGAATTGCGCCTGCCAGACGGCACCGTTACTGCACAGTGTAAAGCTACAGTCATAAAACCACCGGCTCAATTCCTGGATTCACAAGGTTGGCAAGAAGAGAAGCCCTATTTCAAGGTCTATGATGATTAATTAGAAACCAATGTACTTAATCGAAAAGGCCAGCAGCTTTAGCTGCTGGCTTTTACTAATCTTTCTTCGACTTTATCCCAGTTAACAATATTCCACCAGGCTGTGATGTATTCGGGACGGCGGTTCTGGTATTTTAAATAATAGGCATGCTCCCAAACATCAATTACCAGCAGGGGGATTACTCCCCATTGAGTTAAATTCTGGTGTTTTTCGGCCTGAAGAATTTCTAATTTCTGAAATAATGGATTATAACATAGTAAGGCCCAGCCTGACCCTTCTACGGCAGCAGCTGCTGCGGAAAACATTTTCTTAAACTCATCAAAGCTGCCAAAATCCTGTTCCAGCTGGTTTATGGTTTTCTGACCAGGGGAGGATTGACCCGCTGGGGCCAAGTTTTCAAAGAAAAGAGTGTGCAGTATATGACCTGAACCGTGAAAGGCAATTTCTTTGAGCCAGTGTTTAATCAGACCATAATCACTGCGGCTGCGGGCTTCAGCCAACTGAGTTTCGGCCTTATTAAGGCCATCGACATAGGATTGGTGATGTTTACCATGATGGAGTCGCAGGGTTTCTTCGTCATAATAGGGTTCCAGAGCATCATAGGGGTAAGCTAATGAGGGTAATTCGTGCGCCATTAGTTTCACCTCTTTACTGCCGGCATCCTAATAACAATGCGGCTATTTTTTAACTATTATAATATGTTGCCCAACAGTGAGCAACGTAATAACAGAAATTAACCCACCATGATCGTAAGGCCTACCCTAAAGGGCACACGCGGAGAAACCATAGCACCAGGCTATGGTTTCTCTTTTTTAACGCTAATTTATTTAATATATTCGTTGCTGACCAGATTTTTAGAGATGACTTCAGTCGGAATGACAAACTCTGCTACACCCATATAACCAGGCGCAACTTCGTATTTATCAAAGGAAATTACTAATTTGCCATGATTATTTATATAAAAGTTTTGCTCCCGGTCGATTTGCTCAAAGGTTTCGAAAACTGGTTCTTCGCCTGCACCTGTAACCCAGAAGACTTTATCAGGATCAGCTTTCATCTCTTCCCGCATCTGCTCCTTGATATTTTCACTAATAACCTTAATGTAACTTTCGTCCTTAAACAGGCTGGGCAGAGTAATTAGTATTTCTTTTTGTTTATCAATAGTATCATACTTCATGGTGGTAGATGATGATGCAACTGTGTTTACTACCCAGCGGGCTATGGATAATATCTGGTCATTATCCGTTTTTATTTCATAGCCGCTGCTAACACCCAGGTGACCTCCCCCATTAGCCTTCATAGTTTCCATATCACGGACAAATTCCTGGTATAGTTCTTTATTTTCTTTCAGGTATTTGCTGTTCAGGCTATCCTGTAATTTCCGGTTTTCTAAACCTTTTACTCCCGGTACTTTTATATCAGCGTCATAAGTATCTTCACTTATCCGGAATTCTCGAAAAGTAAGTACATTAGCAATGCTTTTGATAACTGGAACTTCTGCTAAAGCATGGGCAACCGTAGGGCTGATATTTAGGGTTATGGTAAATAATAAAACCACTGCAACAGCCACACCCCCTAATTTCCCCCAACTGTTTCTTTTCATAGCCGTTCTACCTCCGTCTTGTAAAGATTTTTTTACAACGAACTCCAGCTCATCCGGAATAGGAATACTCATGTATTCATTCTTTAGTTCTTGTAATTTTTTGTCGTCCATGCTAAACCTCCTAACCCTTAAGCTTCCAGCTCTAGACGCAACTTTTTCAGGGCAGAATATAATCTGGTTTTTACCGTGTTCACATTCAGGTCTAAAACTATTGCAATATCATTAATCTTTAAGTCCTCAAAATACCTCAAAATAATTATGCTGCGATAATTCAAGGGTAGGATCTCCAGTGCCTTTTGCAAGTCCAGGTCCTGGTAGCTATCTTCATAAGAATCATATAATTCCAGAATCTGCTGTTCCGTCAGTTCTACAGGTTTTTGCTTTCTTAAAAAATCGAGCGCAGTGTTAACCACAATCCGGTAAAACCAGGGTTTAATTTCCTCCGGGTTTTTTGGTCGTTTAAAGGCCAGCATAGCTTTGTATATTGATTCATGAACAATATCCAGAGCATCATCCTGGTTCTTGACATAACTATAGGCCAGACGGTAGTACTGCTCTTTGTTGGTCAAAATAAAATCAACTAACATTTGCTGAGATTTAGGCTTGCTCACTCCTGCAGACTCCTTTGCTGATACGTATCATTAAATTTGCCTTACACTAATATAACGTACGAGCCCACCGAAAAGTTTTGGAAAATAAAACAACCTCATTTTAAAGGGGCTTTATAGTGGAATAAATTATAAAAATGTGTATAATAATTAACAAGAGGTTCCCGGCGGTAACCGGAAACCTCTTTAGCCATCGGGAAGTTTTTCTACAACTCCTGGTGCATTTATTGGAGGATATAATACAGGATTGGGCTAATACATATGTATTAGCCTATTTTCTTTGATTGAGCTGGTGAACAAGGCCAGCTACCGCAATTAGCAGCATTAACAGAGCACATACTTCCATAAAGCTCGTTGCCATCACCCCCTCTCCCGGTTCTACACCAGGAGCCGGAGGTCTTCCCTTTTGGCTACCTGCATTTTACCACATTATTCTACTTAAATCTTATTACCCCCGATAACTGGCAATCGCATCGGGGTGGGTAAGATGCAGCTTAATATCCTCACCGAGATGACAGCCTTTATGGGCCAAAAATTGGCTTACGGTGTTATAGGCCAGGGTGGGGGTATTATTTTGCTGGCTAAGATGAGCTAAAAAAACCTGCATCTGTGTCTGATGAGCAATGCGTTCCAATATGTTGGCCGCATCAAGATTGGAGAGATGCCCATACCGGCCCATAATCCGCTGTTTAAGAAAATGGGGATAAGGTCCGTTTACTAACATTTCCCGGTCATGGTTTGATTCCAACACAGCCAGGTCGGCACCGGTCAGGGCCTGTAAAATATTCTCCGTTATCATACCTATATCAGTAGCCATAACCCATTTCTTTTGCCGGTAATGAAAAGCAAAACCTACCGGATCAGCCGCATCATGAGGTATGCTAAAAGCTTCTACTCCGACTCCCCCGATGCAAAATTCTTTATCTATGGCGTTACAACATCCCGCCGGTAATTTATCCCGGCAAGGTATGGCATCCCAGGTTGCCCCCCGGGCAAATACGGGCAAATGATAGCGGCGGATAAACACATCCAATCCCTTAATATGATCAGTATGCTCATGGGTAATTAAAACCCCATCCAAATCCCCAGCCTTTAGTCCCAATAGGGCCAGTTTAGTCTCTATCCTGCGGGTACTAATCCCTACATCAACCAGAATTCGGGTATTACCAAACTTAAATAAAGCCACATTGCCAGTACTGCCGCTGGCCAGTATATGTACCTGCATTACTCTGCCTCTCCTCCCCGATGTTTCACACTTACTATTATAGCGAACTTCCGGCAATCAAATTATGAAAAATAAATGCGCAAGCCGGATAACAGTCTGTGCTCTTTTAGAAAATGTTATTGGCAATAATAAATGCCTGTGCTACTATGAAATTGATACCAGGTAAACTGCACAAGTGGTTTTAGTTTACTTACAGAGGTTGAGGAGGAGTGCTTGGGGATGAATCGAAAAAAAACAATTGGTATCGTTATGGCTCTTATTCTGCTGGGGACAGCCTCATATTATTATTACCTCCATTATTATCAGAATAATGATAAACTACTGCAGGCCAGCGGTACTATTGAGGCTACAACGGTTGAAGTCTGTGCCCGTTTAAATGGAACTCTTCAAAACCTTACGGTAAACGAAGGCGTGCAGGTAGAAAAAGGCCAGTTGCTGGCAGAGTTATCACGCAGTGACCTGCTAACCCAGCGGGAAAGAGATGCTCTGGGAGTACTGGTAGCACAAGCCCGCTATAACGACCTGGTGTCAGGGTTTAGAAGCCAAGAAATTAAGGAGGCCACTTCCAATCTTGATCTGGCTCAGGCCAATCTGGAACAAGCACTGGTGGACCTGAACCGGGCCGAGCAATTATTTAATGCCGGAGCCCTTTCCCAGGAAAAACTGGATGCAGCGCAATTAAACAAGACTACCCGGGAAAAGCAGGTAGAGGTTGCAAAGTCCCGCTTGCAGCTACTGGAATCAGGTAATCGTCCCGAGGTTATTTCCGGCGCAGCAGCTGAGATAGAGCGAAGCAAAGCCATTCTGAAAACTACCGAAGCTATGCTAGAAGATCTTAAGATATTCTCTCCCCTTAATGGTACCATCAGCAGTAAAAACTACGAGAACGGTGAGTATGTCACTGCCGGGGCCTCTTTGCTCAGCGTAGTTGACTTGAACCACCTCTGGATTAAGGTTTACATTCCTGCCGATGACCTGCCCCGGGTTAAGCTTAATCAAGCCGTGGAGGTTAGCGTAAGCGGCAGTCCCCAGGTTTTTACCGGTAAAGTCACCTATATTGCCTCCCGGGGGGAATTTACCCCCAAAACTATACAAACCAAAAAAGAACGGACCAACGTTGTTTTCGCGGTTAAAGTAGCAGTAGAAAACCAAAACCATATACTCAAGCCGGGTATGCCCGCTGATGTCGTCTTTACCGGGAGTTGATTACAGTGATCGAGGTTATTAATGTCACTAAAACATTTGCCGACAAGTTGGCCCTGGATCAGGTAAGCCTGCAAGTGAAAGGGCAGAGCATATTCGGGTTGATCGGCCCTGATGGTGCCGGCAAGACTACTTTGTTTCGGGTAATCTGCGGGCTGCTCAGGGCAGATAGTGGACAGGTGTTGCTGGATGGGGGAACAGCCAGTAGATTAAGTAAAGGGGAACTGGGTTATATGCCCCAGCGTTTTAGTCTCTACGGTGACCTTACGGTTATGGAGAATATTAATTTTTTTGGATCTTTGTATGGACTAAGCCATAATCTGATTTTGCAACGAGCTGGTGAAATCCTCGATATTACTGGACTTGCCCCCTTTAAGAAGAGACTCGCCCACCAGCTTTCCGGAGGAATGAAACAAAAGCTGTCCTTAAGCTGTTCTCTGCTGACCCGCCCCAAAATACTGATTTTGGACGAGCCTACTTACGGAGTGGACCCGGATTCCCGCAAGGAATTTTGGAAGATTCTGTACCAGCTTAACCATGAAGGCATGACGGTATTGTTATCTACGCCTTATATGGATGAGGCTGAACTTTGTCATCAACTGGCTTTTATTAACCAGGGGCAGTTGCTGGCTCTGGATACTCCCGGACATTTAAAAGAAAGATTACTACATCAAGTGTTAGAGGTTAGAACCGGAGTTAAAGATCCCTATTTTTTTAATAACATTCCCGGGGTACTTTATAGTTCATTTTATGGCTATAAGCACCGTCTTATTGTCGAGAATATAGAATCTACCAGCAGCTTGATTGCCCAACTGGCTAAACCACAGGTTAGTGAGAGCTTCTCTCTGGAGGAGGTCGAACCTTCTATGGAAGACCTTTTTGTTTATCTAACGGAAATTGGGACTTGAGCAACAGGGAGTATCGTAGTATGGCTTATACGATAAAAACTTTTAATCTCAGTAGAAAATTTGGTGGTTTTACCGCCGTGGATAAGATTAACCTGACCATCAGCAGCGGAGAAGTATGTGGCTTTTTAGGACCCAATGGAGCGGGAAAATCAACTGCCATACGCATGCTCTGCGGCATTCTTAAGCCTAGCTCGGGCAAAGCAGAAGTGCTGGGCTTTGATGTGGAACATGAAAGTGAAAAAATAAAGCCTTTGATTGGGTATATGTCTCAAAAGTTTAGCCTCTATAATGACTTGAAGGTTAGGGAAAATTTGGACTTCTATGCCGGAATTTATAGTATCCCGGTACGGGAAAGGAAAAAACGCATTGAGGAAATGATTGTACTGGCAGGTATAGAAGGTGAGGAAGATGCCCTGGTAGCCTCCCTGAGTCCGGGAATTAAACAGCGCCTGGCTCTGGGTTGTGCCATAATGGCCCGTCCGGGTCTAATATTCCTGGATGAGCCTACCAGCGGCGTAAGCCCCACAGCCCGGCGACAGTTTTTTAATATTATCCAGGAACTGGCCGCGGAGGGAGCAACCGTTATTGTCTCTACGCATTTTATGGACGAGGCCGAGCGCTGTGATAAAATTGCTTTTTTCCATCAGGGGCATTTACTGGCTTTGGATAGTCCGGATAAGCTTAAGAAAAACCTGGATGGTTATCTGGTCAAGCTGGATCTACCCGACCCGTTTAACCAGATTGAAACCCTAAAATCCCTTCCCTTTGTAAAGGAATGTAGTTTTCATGGGCTTTCTTTGCACCTACTGTTAAACCATAGGGATTGTATAGCAGAGTTATACAAGGTTACGGGAGTTAAACCACTTGGGCTAACTCCCAACCTGGAGGATATTTTTATTAACCTGCTGCGCCAACAGGATAAGGAAGAAAGGCGGGAGTTACCGTGAGCAGAACTCTGTCCATAATTAAAAAAGAATTCTTACAGATGAAAAGGGACCGCCTTACCCTGGCCCTGATATTTATGATTCCGCTGGTGCAATTACTGCTCTTTGGTTATGCTATTCAAACCGAGGTAAAGCATATCCCTACCGTAGTATTTGACCAATCCCTATCCTCTTCCAGCCGTGATATGTTAGAAGCCTTCGGTGCTTCCGGCTATTTTGACATTACCCATGGTGCGGCCAGCTATGAAGAAGTAAACCGCTACATTGATAGTGGTCAAGCCCAGGTGGGGATTATTTTTCCGCCTGATTTTGCTCGCCAGGTGCATCGAGGCGTTCCGGCAACAGTGCAGGTAATTGTAGACGCCAGTGACAGCATGGTGGCTAACCAGGCTATTGCTATCGCCAACTCTATAGGTTTGATAAAATCTCAGCAGGTATTGTTTCAGAAGACCCGGATAAGTTCACCTCCTTACGATATTAGGGTTCGACCCTGGTATAACCCGGACGGTATTACCGCTTATTACATGGTGCCGGCTATATTGGGAATAATCGTAACTATGACCATGGTTATAATCACTGCAGTAGCCATAGTGCGCGAAAGAGAACAGGGTACCCTGGAGCAGTTGATGGTCACCCCGGTTAAACCCCTGGAACTGATGATAGGAAAAATAGTGCCCTATATTGTACTGGGCTATTTGCAAATAACCGTGGCCCTGCTGGTGGCGGTCCTGGTTTTCCAGGTTCCTATACGAGGCAGCCTGTTGCAGCTTTATCTTCTTACCCTGTTCTTTATAACTGCCTCCCTGGGGCTGGGCTTAATGATTTCCAATCTGGCTCAAACTCAAATGCAGGCTTTTCAGATGTCATTCTTCGTAATGCTGCCCAGCATTCTATTATCAGGGTTTCTTTTCCCTCGGGCGGCTATGCCTAAAATTATCTATTTCATCAGTTTTGTAATTCCCCTTACCTATTACCTGGATATCATTCGTGGGATTGTGCTTAAGGGGATTGGTTTTAATTACCTGATAGGACAGGTAACATCGTTGCTGGTATTTTCTCTTGTGGTTCTTAGTATCAGTGTGCTCAAGTTTCGCAAAACGGTAAGTTAATACTTTTTTTGTAGGGGCAGACCCGTGTGTCTGCCCGGCCGACCACTGACCCCCAGGGGGTGAATCCCGTTGCATGCAAAGCTGCCTATTCCGGGCGAACACATGGGTTCGCCCCTACATATTACGTGCTCAGGGCATGTTAAGACATTTTCATTAGTTGGGGGTATTAGAGTGGATATCAGGGAACGTATTGTCAAAGCCTGCCGAGACCTGGCTACGGAGCAGGGATTACAGGGTTTTACTATGGATGAGCTGGCCCAACGGGCCGGGGTAAGTAAAAGAACGGTTTACCGCTATTTTGATAGCAAAGAGAGTATCATCGAAGCTTCCCTGGAGCAATTCATGTCGGAAGCAGCAACTCGGGCTGAAGATTTACTGGCCCAAAATAAGCTGCCGGCTGTTTTTATTCAAAATGGGCTTAATTATCTTTCCTCCCAGGGGCAGTTTATAATTAACCCATCAACCTTGAGTGATCTGCGTTTGTATTACCCCCAGCTCTGGGATAAAATAGATGATTTTCGTATAAAACAATTACGCAAGGTACTGGACCAAATTATGACCACCCATCCAACTTACCTGCAAAATATTGACCCGAGTATACTAAGTACCGTAATTGTTGCCGCCATTCAGAACGTACTAAATCCCACCTTTATTTTGGAAAACAACCTCACCTTCGAAGAAACTGCCCGGCAATTAAGCCTTATACTTACCGCCTTGTTTCAATAAGTCGGGGACTGTCCCTGGGACTTATTACGAAAATTTTATAAAAATTTTTCCCTCTGCTTATATTTGGCTGGCTAACGTGCAAGCTAATAGATAAAAAGGAGGGATTTATTTTGCGAATTAGTGACCCTAATAAACTGGTGGCAAGTGTAATGAAGGTTAAAACTGGTCCTATTATGAGTGAAGTCATAATGGATATTGGCGACCAGGCAGTAACTGCAACTATAACCAGTGCTGCAGTTAACGATATGAAGTTGCAAAAAGGTGATCAGGTATTTGCTATGTTTAATTCCACCATGATTACCATAATTAAAGATACTAAAAGTGAGGAGTCCGATGAAACCTTGCCCTGGGCTCCTCGGTGGATGGCAGAGGTAATGGAAGAAAACTATATCAGATAAGGAGGTGAGCGTTTGGCACCATCAAATCGGCAGGAAAAAAGTTTGGAACAAGCCCGACAGTCAGTACAGCAGGCTATTTTATCAGCTCAGCAAGCTCATAGGGCAGTACAACAGGCTGAAGCCAGCCTAAATCCCCAGGAGATCCAGTATGCTCAGCAAAAACTGGAGGCAGCCATGCAACAGATACAAGAGGCACACCAGTATGCTGCTCCAAATGTATCAGCCCGACAGCAAATGGATCTGCAACAGGCAGAACAGATGTTAACAAAGTATTACCAGGAAATTAACGGCTCCGAATCTTATCCGGGTTTGCAATAAAAAATTAGGCAACAGGGGAACTGTTAAACTTCGGTTCCCTGTTGCCTTAATTAACATAAAAATAATACTGGTTTTTTCCCTTTCTTTTGGCTGTATACATGGCCTCATCAGCACTTTTAATCAGGGTTTCCAAATCTCTGCCATCTTCCGGATATACACTGATACCGATACTAGCCCCTACACGTAATTCATATCCTTCAATTATAAAACTGCGGCTAAAAGTTTCCATTATACGTTCAGCCACCAGTGTAATTGTTTCACGTGAAACAGAAGTTATCAGGGCTACAAATTCATCTCCTCCCAGACGTGCCAGCATATCACTTTCACGCATAATCGTTTTAATTCGCACTGCCACTTCTTTTAGGAGCAAATCACCGACATCATGCCCCATTTCATCATTCACCTGCTTAAACTGATCCAGGTCAATAAAAATCAATGCCAACTTCTGCTCCCGATGCTTTTCCCCCGCCAGGGTGAAGGCAAAATAATTTTCAAACATAATCCGGTTAGGTAAGCCGGTTAATTGGTCATAAAAAGCCATATGTTTTATTTTTTCTTCCCTTGATTTTTGTTCACTGACATCTATAATCAAACCATCTACCCTTACGACTTGTCCAGTTTGGTCTTTACATGGCAAGGCAAAATTATGAACCCATCGTATACTGCCATCATTCAGTAGCAGCCGATGTTCGATAACCTTCTTTTTACCTGCCAATAAATCTTTGTAGGCCTCAAACAGGCGTAGAGAATCATAGGGATGAACCAGTTTTTGTATTTCTTTTGGTTGTTTTACAAATAACTCCGCAGGTAATCCGGTCAATTCTTCAGCCCCCTGCGACAAAAACAACCTTTTGGTTTTGATTTCAAAAGACCATCTGAGTATGGCAAATCCTTTCTGGATATTATGCCACTGCTGTTGCTCCCTTAAAGTCTGCTGTTGTGCAACCTGAATAAAGCGATTTACTACCAGCATTAGACTTATAAGAATTAAACCTGGAATAATAAACCATACTGGTTGCATCGCTTCCGCCGCAGACACCAAACTGCCCGGATGTAGTTGGAAAACAATAATACTAACTGCAGTAGCAGCTGTACCTGCCATTAGAATCAGGGTGGGACTTTGAAATAGTATAGTAAGGAACATGGCCAGGTACAGAAATAGTAGGTTAATGAGTGAAGGTAACCAGAAAAGACGCAGGGAGAAGTACAGGATAAGAACCGTAACTAAAAGATAGCTCCCCCGGGTTAAGAATGTTTCTCCCTTTGCAAATAAGGTCGGCAAAAGCAGAATGATAAGCAAAATCATATACTGGAAGACGGTATACTGCTTGCCCTGTACCAGGTCGAGCAAACAAGTTATGATAACAAGAAACCATAATAGTTTTAGCATTATAAAATTGGGATGATCAGTTATTTGGGTTGGCCTGCCCATAATATCCTTTCCTTCCCCGGTGCCAAAACAAAATCGGCAAAACAGCTATAAGCTTTCCAAAAACAACGACCTTATTTTGATAGAAGATAAAGGTAAAGGACTTGGAGCCAGACGATAATAACCCGAAACGTCTGGCCCCGGCGTCCTTGATATTATACCGCTGGTGCAAACTACTGGGCCAAATTAACTACTACCCGCCCCTGTATCTTCCCCTCTAGAATCATATCGATTTTCTGATTCAATTCCTCCAGAGAACATTCCTCCGCCAGTGCTTCTACATTATCCAGTTTCCAGTCACCGGCAATTTTGTTCCAGACCCGTAAACGATGGTCCATAGGGCATTCTACTGAATCTATACCATACAGAGAAACCCCGCGCAAAATAAAAGGTAAGACAGTCGCGGGTAAACTATTAGAAGCAGCGTTTCCACAACAGGTTACACTACCCCCATAGTGGGTAGTCTTAATGGCGGTATACAGGATATTACCCCCAACTGTATCGATAACACCTGCCCAGACGCCTTTGCCAAGAGGTCTTCCAGATTGATCATCAACCTCTTCAACTGGTACAATACGCTTTAAGCCCAGGCTATTTAAGAAAGCTTCTTCTTCCGGTCGGCGCTGTACTCCCACTACATCATAACCCAGCTTTACCAGAGTGCGGGCAGCAAAACTTCCCACCCCACCTGTAGTTCCGGTAACCAAAACTTCTCCATCCCTGGCTTTTACCCCGGCATCTACCAGAGCGGCTACCGAAAGCAGAGCGGTAAGCCCGGCCGTACCATAGACCATAGTTTCCTTCAGGTTCAGATTAGGTAGTCTTTTAATCACCCAGGCAGCAGGTACCCGTATGTACTCCTGGTACCCCCCCGAGGTGTTCATTCCCAAATCAAAACCAGTTACAAAAACTTCATCTCCTGGTGCAAACTCCGCGACCGAACTCTCGGCTACGATCCCGGCAGCATCTATTCCCGGGGTGTGAGGATATTTTTTAGTTACCCCCCGATTACCAGTAGCGGAGAGCGCATCCTTGTAATTCAAGGAGGAATACTTGACGTTAATTAAAACATCTCCTGCGGGTAAATTATCAATGTGTTTGCTGGCAATTTCCCGGGAAAACTTCCCGTCAGCCTGCTCTGTTACTACTAAAGCCTTAAAATTGTCTACCATTTGCCTCGCTCCTCCTATAATAAATTCTTATGACTAAGTTAATTGTCCCACAAATTGGCTATTCCTGTCTATGATGAATAAAAAAGAGCCCCGCAGGGCTCTTTCTTTAAAGTATTGACTTAAGCATCCTTAAATATTATGGTTCCCACATGTTCCCCATTCAGAGCACGAGCGATATTTCCCTGTTTAAGTCCATTTACTATTTGAACCTCGGTTAAATTTTGGGAACGAAGAATCATATCCAGTACACTGCGCTCTATTATCAGGTCGTCCAGGTTTTTTTCGATAAGCTCACCGGCTCCAATACGGGGAATGAATTCGGCCTCTGGATTAACCTTGGGATTATCCGTATACAGGCCATCTTCATCTTTTACAAATATACAATGCTTGGCCCCAATTACTTCAGCCAGGAGATAAGCTCCCATATCGGTACGATTGGGGGGCAGTCGCCCTTCTTTAGGTAAATGCTCCCAATAACCATACGGTGGCATACCATGAATGACCGGGATACAACCCTGGCTGAAATAGGCTGCCAGTTTGGAAATATCATCATGTCCCACTTTTATGCCTCCATAGGGCATGAGCAGGGTTGATATCATTAGAGCATTCTGTTCAGACACACTCTGACCCAGTTTGGATATAACCCCGGTAGGCATACCCAGCTCCATGGCAATAGCATATACGTGACGGGAACGGGTTCCTCCACCGGTTGAAATAATCATTTTATGCTGACCAGCATTTTCAACAATCTCTTTCAGTACCGGCAGTACAGCAGTGGCGCCCATATCAGTAATACTCTGGCCCCCGATTTTAAGTACGTTAACGTCCGGTAGAGCCCGGAACTGTTCTACATACTCCAGGCTTTTAATGAAACTCTGGCCTACCAGGGATTCTCCCATGAGTTTACTTTTTATGTGTAAGCGCTTGCTGTCTTTCTCGCGAATAAGAGCCATTACCTAAAAATCCTGCCTTTCTAGTCGTCAACCTCGACTTCCGCTTCGTCCTTGCCCGCATTCAGGAATACAATTTCTGCTCCCAGGGCAGCAGCGATTTGATCAATCTCCGACTTTCTAATATGTTTGACGTGAATTTTCAAATCGGTTCCTGCTACACCAACTACAGAGTAACGTGGCTTTTTCTCGCCTTCGGAAACTTTGCGTCTCTCTCTAATAAATATTTTGGCATTCCCCATCTTTTTCCTCAACTCCTTTCGGCATATATCTAGATTATATCCTATATTTTCTTAAATTTGCTACTTGCTGAAATTGGAAAATCTGTTATACATATAAGTATTTGAAATTACAATAAATCTAATACAAGATTGATTCTACTGCAAAAACCCTTATTTGATTGCATATTAGTGAATACTTGGTCTGAAGAGGTGGTTTTTTAATTTTAAATTCTTAATTTTGAATTTTAAATTATCGTAGAAAAACTCCGTTTTTCTCTTTATTTTAGCCCTAATTAAATCCGCGTAGTTCCCTAATGATTCCGCGGTTTCCGCGTTAAATATGCAGTCGCATATGTATTTATTACTTTTTGCAGTGGAACCAAGATTAACAACAAAGAGTAAGTGAAGAGTTAGTATTGTGGTACAAGGTCAATACTACATAGTGAGGGGAAGAGAGCGATATACATCCACCATCTCAGTAAATTTCTGTACTTGGTAGGGTAATAATAGAAATCATGAGATAATGAATAGCAGGTGAGAATCCACATAAAGCCCAGCCTGGCGGAGGTATCAGATGAATAAAAATTATGAAATGCTAAAAGACTTCTACCTGCGTTTCCAGGAGCATGAGGTTCCGGCCCTGGGAGCTCAGTTAACCTATTACCTGATCCTGGCCTTCTTCCCTTTTCTCATCTTCCTTTTGACCCTTTTAAGTTATACTCCCATTGCCGGTGAAGAAGCCTTAAATGACCTGTCCCGAATTTTGCCAGCTGATGCCTATAAGGTGGTAATAGAGGTGCTGCGCCAAACGCTGGGCTCCAGCCGCCAGACCCTTTTGTCACTGGGAGCGCTTTTTACTATCTGGGCTTCTTCCAATGGCATCAATGCAGTTATCCATGGTATTAATAAGGCCTATGATGAGCGTGAAACCCGACCCTTCTGGAAGGTACGGGGTATGGCCATCATTTTTACTATCGGCCTGGCCATAGTAATAATTCTGGCTTTTGTTCTCCTGGTGCTGGGTAAATTGCTAGGGCAGACCCTTACCACCTACCTGGGTTATAGTGAGCTTTTTATGAAAAGCTGGCAGCTTTATCGGTTTTTGCTGCCATTAACGGTGATGCTGGTGGTGTTTATGTTTTTTTATCGTTATGCTCCCAATAAAAAAATCCGCTTCCGGGAAACTATCCCGGGAGCGGTTTTCTCCAGTCTGGGTTGGGTCGTTACTTCCTGGGCCTTTTCCTTCTATGTCAACCAGTTTGCCAACTTCACCCATACTTATGGCAGCATTGGTGGTATTGTAGTTTTGCTTTTGTGGCTATATTTGAGTAGTATGGTAATTCTAATTGGTGGCGAAATTAACGCCACCCTATCCTTCTTTAGAAAAAGTAAAGAGTAAGCAGGGTATAACAACGGAAATGTCTTGTTATACCCTGCTTACTTTTACCCTCCGATTATAACCAGGTTTTCCGGCGGTATGAAGAGGTAATAGGTTTTCCCTGCCGCCAGCTTTCGGCCCAGGCTTTTGGAAATAAGCACTTTAATAATAATCGCCTGTTCCGGGAGTTGAAAAGTATAGCTATAAAAGGAAAGCTCCTCCTTAGTATCAACCAGTACTGCTGCAAGACAATTCTGCTTTTTATTGTCAGCCAGTTTAATGTATTCCGGCCGTATGGCTACCGATATTTCCTGGTTAACTGCCAGACGGCTTGGGTTGTCAGGATACAAACTTAAATGGCCTGCACCCAGGCTGATATATACCCGGGAACCTTCAATTCCGGTTACTATGCCATCAAATATATTTTCCATTCCGGTTAGGCGGGCTACGGTTTTATTAGCCGGGCGCTCGATAATAGTGTGGCGCTCGCCCCACTGCAGCAAACCACCAGTTTCATAAACTGCCATTTTGCTACTTAAACGATAGGCTTCGGCCAGGTTGTGGGTAACAAAAAGCACATGTCCCTGAAACTCAGACTGTATTTCCAATAGCTCTGCTTCCAGCCGTTCCTTTACCTGGGTATCCAGGGCAGAAAAAGGCTCGTCCAGCAGCAATACTTCCGGTTCCG
>JAAYCQ010000056.1 GCA_012729715.1 Syntrophomonadaceae bacterium | reverse complement strand
GTTGCTGCCATTACCATATACGATATGGCCAAAGCAGTTGATCGCTGGATGGAAATTAGTGAGATTAAACTGCTGGAAAAATGGGGCGGCAAGAGCGGCCATGTAAAACGATAATGTAGGGAACGGCCCCCGTGCCGTTCCGCGATGGTCATGTAAAACGAAGGTATGTAGGGAACGGCCCCCGTGCCGTTCCGCCATGGTCATGTAAAACAATAATTAAATAAAAGGAGAGATATTATGGCAAAAGGAACCTTATACTCAATTTGTATAGCCCCGGAGCGGGGACAGCTTAAAAAGGAAGTCAGTCAGGCCCGGATTATCAAAGATCAGGGTATAGAAAATGATGGACACGCGGGTCCCTGGGGGCGTCAGGTTACCTGCCTTAATTTAGCCAGTGTAAACAAGGTTAATGAAGAAAAAAACATGAATGTAGGCCCGGGAGAATATGCTGAGAACCTGCTTATTGATGGTATAGATTTAGTTTCAGTAGGAGAAGGCGGGCGCCTGAAAATAGGTTCAGATGTTATTTTAGAAGTTTCACAGATTGGCAAAGAGGATCACCCCAGTGTAGTTACCCGAACCCTGGGTGTCACTCTTTTACCCTATGAGGGACTGTTTTGCCGGGTTATTGAGGGCGGAGAAATACGCAAGGGCGATCCTGTAGAGGTGATTTAATGGTTCGTACTGGAATATTAGTTATGAGCGATAAAGGTGCTCGGGGCGAGCGTGAAGACCTGAGTGGAAAAAAGATAGAAGAGATGCTGGGTTCTGGTTACAGTGTAGAATATTATGAAATCGTTCCTGATGAAAAAGATATTATAGCCGAAAGATTGCGCCACGCCTGTGATATTCAGGGACTGGATCTGGTGCTTACTTCTGGAGGAACCGGGTTTTCCAATCGTGATGTCACACCTGATGCTACACTGGAGGTTATCGAAAAACTGACACCGGGAATACCTGAAGCTATACGTTATTACGGTTTGCAAAAGACCCCCAAGGCCATGTTATCACGGGCAGTGGCTGGAATTAGGGGAAAGACCCTGATAATTAATATGCCTGGAAGCGTCAAGGGGGTACGCGAATCCCTGGAAGCCATATTACCGGCTCTGGGACATGGATTGGAGATACTGGCAGGTAGTGCCGCTGAATGTGGACAGGAGTAGTCGACGAAAAAAATTGAAAAATAATGATTTTAAGAGGTATAAAAAGAAAATAACAGTAGCATAATATAAATCGATAATATTAGGCGGATTTCACGGGTAATCTAATTTGAATACTTGCATGGTCTCGCCTAATATTATAGTTACATATTAGCACTCACACTCATTGAGTGCTAACAACACCACTAAATTGAAGGGGGTATACCTTTGAGGATCCAACCATTGGCAGACAAAATTGTCGTTAAAGTTATGGAAGTTACTGAGGAAAAAACCAAAAGCGGGCTGTATGTTCCCGACACAGCCAAAGAAAAACCCCAGGAGGGTGAAGTGCTGGCAGTAGGTCCCGGACCAATGAATGACCAGGGAGAAAGGCTGCCTATGACTGTTGCCGTTGGCGATCGGGTTATTTTCTCCAAGTATGCCGGTACCGAGATTAAGCTTGATGGAGAAGAATATCTAATCATGGCTGAACGCGACATACTGGCAAAATTAAATTAAGGAAAAAGAAGGAGGCTAAATAGATGATTGCCAAGGAAATAAAGTATGGCGAGGATGCTAGAAGGGCATTGGAAAGAGGCGTTGATGCTCTGGCCAATACTGTAAAAGTAACCCTGGGGCCCAAAGGCCGTAACGTTGTTCTGGACCGCAAATTTGGTTCACCCACCATTACTAATGACGGTGTTACTATTGCCAGAGATATTGACCTGGAAGATCCTTGGGAGAACCTGGGCTGCCAGTTAGTTAAAGAAGTAGCTATCAAGACTAATGACGTAGCCGGTGATGGTACTACCACGGCTACTCTGCTGGCTCAGGCTATGATTAAGGAAGGCCTGAAAAACGTAGCTGCCGGTGCTAATCCTATGATTATGAGAAAAGGGATTGAATTGGCGGTAAAGGCAGCGGTAGATGAGATAAAAGCCATAAGCAAAGAAGTAGATTCCAAGGAAGCTATCGCTCAGGTAGCAGCTATTTCAGCGGATGATTCGGAGATCGGAAGCTTGATTGCTGATGCTATGGAAAAAGTTGGCCGTGATGGGGTTATCACGGTTGAGGAATCACAATCTGTAGGAACTTCTCTGGAAGTGGTTGAAGGTATGAGCTTTGACCGCGGTTACATTTCCCCCTATATGGTAACAAATGCCGAAAAAATGGAAGCCGTTTTGGATGATCCCTATATCCTTATCAGCGACAAGAAAATCTCTTCCATCAACGAAGTGCTTCCGGTATTGGAGAAAGTGGTTCAGACTGGCAAACCCATGTTGCTTATCGCCGAGGAAGTTGAGGGCGAAGCCCTGGCTACTCTGGTTGTTAACAAATTAAGAGGGACTTTCACCTGTGTAGCCGTTAAGGCTCCTGCTTTTGGTGAAAGAAGGAAGGCTATGCTAGAGGATATCGCTATCTTGACCAAAGGTCAGGTAGCCTCAGAAGATATCGGAGTTAAGATGGAAAACGTCGCTCTGGAGACACTGGGAAGAGCCCGCCAGGTAGTGATAAAGAAAGATGAATGCATTATCGTTGACGGCGCCGGCGGCGAAGAAGATGTAAAAGGCCGCATTGCCAACATAAAGAGACAACTGGAAGAAACCGATTCTGAATATGATAAAGAAAAATTGCAGGAAAGAATGGCCAAGTTATCTGGTGGTGTAGCTATTATCCAGGTAGGCGCTGCCACAGAAACTGAACTGAAAGAAAGAAAACATCGCATTGAGGATGCTCTGGCTGCTACCAAGGCTGCAGTTGAAGAGGGTATTGTTTCCGGTGGTGGTGTAGCTCTAATTAATGCTATAGCTGCGATTGAAAAGGTAGAAGCAGAAGGCGATGAGGCAACTGGAGTAAATCTGGTTAAGAAAGCCCTGGAGGAACCCTTACGTCAGATTGCTAATAATGCTGGAGTAGAAGGCTCAGTCGTAGTTGAAAAGGTCAAAGAAGCTCCGCATGGAATTGGCTATAATGCACTAACCGGCGCTTATGAAAACCTGGTTGAAGCTGGAATCATTGACCCGGCCAAGGTTACCCGCTCGGCTCTGCAGAATGCAGCTAGTATTGCTTATATGTTACTAACTACTGAAGCCGTAGTATCGGAGATTCCCAACAAGGATGATATGAAAGCTATGGCCGGCATGGGCGGTGCCGGTGGAATGGGCATGATGTAAAAGCTATAAAAAAGCTGGCAATTAGCCAGCTTTTTTTATTGCCATAACGTCAGTTTGGAGAGAATAAGTGTTATAATCTTAACAGTAAATATATGCTTGGGAGGAAGCTATGGGAAAACTTAAATATGGAATGGCTGCACTTTTACTTTATGCAATGCTTGCATCTGTAGCTTATATTGCGGTTACATATTGGAATTGGAATTCCGGGATAGTATACTCCATAGCCTTTCTACTCAGTGTAGTTATCTGGTACGAAGCATTAAATCGGGCCTTTGCCCGCGGTCTGGGACAGGGTATGGGAGTAATTTTCTCTTACATTGTCCCCAGTCTAATAATTTCGTTCCTGTATTTTACTGCCAATGGCATTACTGTGGCTGAAGCAGGATTTAAGAATTGGCTTTACCAACTATATCATTTACCCCTACTTTTCGGACTAAATAATAGCCTCTTTTCCGATTACTCTTTCCTTGTTATCATCTTTCCCTCATTGCTAATGTTAATTCTCGCTATTTACCCCTTTACCCGCTATATCATCAAGGCCATTGAATCCCAGCATACCCAGTATATATTCAGATAAGATATCGCGGGGACGGTTTCCGCGTCTATTAAAATTCGATTTTCTTACTTACCTCCATGGCCACAGCGCCGCAAACAAGCACGAAAATTCCCATGGCTTTCGTGGGTGTCATCCTGAGCGTAGCGAAGGATCTGATATGATATTCCGATGAAAGATCCTTCACTTCGTTCAGGATGACAAAAGCTGCCTGGCTGGACAAATATACCAGCCTTTTTTAATTCCTAAAAGTAAAGGCTAAATGTTGGGATAAGAAATAATAAAATCAGAATATTCAGAAAAATTGTTGACAGAGATTCATTCACCTGTTTTAATTTAACAAAGATTCATATATGTCGACAGGTTTACTCAATAAGCAACAAACAGGCAGGTGTCTATTGTTGAATGTTCAGATAAAAGCTATGGGTCATGCTCTGCCCACCCGGGTATTAACTAATAGTGACCTGGAAAAAATGGTTGATACCAGTAATGACTGGATTATTGAAACAACCGGAATAATAGAAAGAAGGATTGCTGAAGATAGCACTTCTACATCCGATCTTTGTTACGATGCGGCGGTAATGGCTCTGCACAATGCAAAGGTAAAACCGGAGCAACTGGATTTAATTATTGTTGCAACGGTAACTCCGGATATGCCTTTTCCCTCTACCGCCTGTATTGTACAAAAGCGCCTGGAGGCCTGGAATGCAGCTGCTTTTGATCTGGCCGCCGGTTGTAGTGGTTTCCTTTATGCACTAAGCGTAGCGGAAAAATTTCTGTTCACCAACGGTTATAATTATGTGCTGGTGGTAACTTCCGATATCCTATCCAAAATAACTGATTATACTGACCGCAATACCTGCGTACTTTTTGGTGATGGGGCCGGGGCGGCTGTCCTTGGTCGGGGGAATTCTTCTGGGGATGCAGGTATTCTCAGTACTTACCTGACTGCTGATGGCAGGGGAGCAGATTTATTATATATGCCGGCTGGCGGCTCGGCTTTACCAGCTTCGGAGCAAACGGTCAGGGAACATTTACACTATTTAAAAATGAATGGCCGCGAGGTGTTCCGTTTTGCCAGTAAGGCCATGGTAGAAGTTAGTGAGAATCTGCTGGAAAAGGCGGGGTTAGGTTATCAGGACATAGATGTCTTTATCCCTCATCAGGCCAATATGCGCATTATAAAAACGGCTATGAAAAATATGCAAATAGCTGAAGCCAAGACCCTTATTACTATTGATAAATTAGGTAATATGTCGGCTGCTTCCATACCGGTAGCCCTGTCCATGGCAGTTTCCGAAGGCAAGGTTAAACCGGGCGATGTGATCTTAATGGTGGCCTTTGGTGCCGGGCTTACCTGTGCCGGAGCTATTATTCGCTGGGGGTGGAATTAGAATGCAATTGAGAACACCTTTGTGTGATTTGTTAGGTATAGAATACCCGATAATCCAGGGTGCTATGGCCTGGATTGCCGGCGGCAGGCTGGCTGCAGCAGTATCTGAGGCTGGGGGATTAGGGGTAATAGGTACTGGTGATGGAGACCGGGCCTGGCTGGAAAAGGAGATAGATCTTGCACATCAGTATACCCAAAAACCCTTTGCTGTTAATCTTATGCTGGTCTCTCCCCATGTTGAGGAGATTGTTGATTTGGTAATCAAGGCAGAGGTACCGGTGGTAACCACCGGCGGGGGCAACCCGGGACGTTATATGGAAAGGCTAAAAAATGCCGGTATTAAGGTGCTGCCGGTAGTAGCCTCGCAGGCACTGGCACGGCGCCTTAGCCGGCTGGGAGCTGATGCCATTATAGCTGAAGGCGGTGAATCCGGCGGGCATGTGGGGGAAATGACTACCATGGCTCTGGTGCCTATGCTGGTGGATGCAATTGAAGTGCCGGTAGTTGCTGCCGGTGGAATAGCTGATGGGAGAGGCTTGATCGCAGCCCTGGCTCTGGGAGCGCAGGGGGTGCAGATGGGTACCCGTTTTATCTGTGCCCAGGAGTGTAATGTTCATCCCCGGTACCAGGAGAGAGTAATAAAAGCCGGTGATCGTGATACAGTGGTATGCGGTCTTTCCACCAATCATCCGGTGCGGGTGATTCACAATCATTTTACCCGGGAATACTTGAAACAGGAGTTTTCCGGTTGTAACCGGGAAGAGTTGGAGAAACTGGGTAAAGGACGTTACTCGCGTGCGGCTTTTGATGGAGATATTAACGAAGGCAGTGTTTTGGCCGGTCAGATATGCGGGTTGGTTAAGCAGGTTGAGCCGGCGGCTACTATTGTAAACGAGGTAATTGCTGATGCCCTGCGGGTTAGACAGCAACTGGAGGATATAAAATGCCACGTTTAGCTTTTGTTTTTCCGGGTCAGGGGGCACAATATTCGGGCATGGGTCAAGAACTGGTCGTGAATTACCCCGAGGCAGCAGCCGTTTTTGATCAGGCTGACCAAATTAGTCCTTATCCGATCAGCAAGCTCTGCTTTGCGGGACCGGCGGAAAGGTTAAACTCCACCGAATTTGCCCAACCGGCATTACTGACTGCTAGCCTGGCTATTTTAGCGGTAGTAAGAGAGCAGGGTCTAAAACCTGATTTAGTGGCTGGATTAAGTCTGGGTGAATACACTGCCCTGGTTGCCGCCGGATCTATCAGTTTTGCCGAAGCCCTGCCCCTGGTGCAAGAGCGAGGCCGTCTGATGCAGGAAGCGGTTCCCCGGGGGAAAGGGGCTATGGCGGCAGTTTTAGGACTGGAGTATGAACTTGTGGCCGATGTTTGCCGGCAGGCAGGAGGCATTGTAGATGTTGCCAATCTTAATTGCCCAGGTCAGTTAGTAATCTCCGGAGAAAGGGAAGCCGTAACCAGGGCCGCGGATATATTACGGGAGAAGGGCGGCAGGGTAAGGCTGCTTGATGTATCTGTACCGTCACATAGCCGCCTGATGACCTGTGCTGCTCATAAACTACAGGGGCACTTGGAAAAAATGAATTGGAAAACTGCTACCCCACCGGTTATAAGTAATGTTACTGCTCGCACATACCGCCCGGAGGAAACCGGAGGTTTGCTGGTACAGCAATTATATTCGCCGGTACAGTGGGAGGCCACTATACGTTATTTGGCGGAAAAGGTTGATTGCTTTATAGAAATAGGGCCGGGAACAACTTTATCCGGTTTAATCAAGCGCATAGTTCCGGGTCGTTTATTAGGCAATGTCCAGGATATGAAATCATTGCAGAAAATCATCAGGGAGGTAGAATCCATTTGCATGAAAGGGTAGCGATAATTACCGGGAGTTCACGGGGAATAGGCCGGGCTACGGCATTAGTTTTTGCCCGCACGGGCTACCGAGTAGTAGTTAATTATAACCATAACCGGGAACAGGCCGAACAGGTACTGCAAGAAATCGAGGCCCTGGGTAGCAATGGTATCCTGCTGGGGGCTGATGTATCGAAGGCCCAGGAGGCACGGGATCTAATTGAAAAGAGTGTAAAAGAATTTGGCCGGGTTGATGTTCTGGTTAACAATGCTGGCATTAACCACGACCAGTTAATGCTCCGTATACAGGATGAGGAATGGGAAAGGGTGATAAATACTAATCTGAGTTCAGCTTTTTATTGCAGCAGAGCCGCAGTAAAACACATGTTTAAAAAGCGTTTTGGTCGGATTATTAACATTTCATCAGTAGTCGGCATCAGCGGCAATGCCGGTCAGACCCATTATAGCGCTGCCAAATCCGGACTATTAGGGTTAACCTTATCTATTGCCCAGGAGTATGGAAACCGGGGAATTACAGCTAATGCGGTAGCTCCGGGTTTTATTGAAAGTGATATGACCGCCAGCTTAAGTCCTGAACAGCGGCAGCAAATCTTATCCGGGATTGCGGTGGGAAGGCTGGGTAAGCCGGAGGATGTAGCGGCCCTGGTGCTATTTCTGGCCTCGGATGAAGCAGCCTATATTAATGGGCAGGTAATCCGGGTGGACGGTGGCATGAGGGGGATATAAGTAAATATCGCGTTTATCATTATTTGAAGGAGGAATAAGTTAAATGACAGTATTTGAAGAATTGGTCAAGATAATTGCCGAGATTAAGGACATCCCCGAGGAGCAAATTACTATGAAATCAAGTTTTGAAGAAGACCTGGAAGCTGATTCCCTGGATATAGTAGAAATGCTCATGTTGCTGGAAGATAAGTTTAGCATTCAAATACCGGAAGAAGCAGCAGAAGAGTTGAAGACAGTGGGGGATGCCGTTAAATATGTGGAAGAATTGCTGGGATAAAGGGGCAGAGGTGATTAGATGTCACAACGCAGGGTAGTTATTAGCGGGCTGGGGGTAATATCCCCTATTGGCCTGGATAAAGATACATTTTGGAATAACCTGCTGCAGGGAAAAAGCGGTATAGGAAACATCGAGCGCTTCGATTGCTCGGCTTTTCCCGCCAGGATTGCGGCGGAGATAAAAGACTTTTCAGCCTCAGATTATGTGGCCCGCAAAGATGCCCGCCGTATGGATCGGTTTGTTCAGTTTGCCTGTGCCGCCAGTCAAATGGCAGTGGAGGATGCCGGTTTGCAACCTGTATTAAACCGGGTAAGGGAGCGTACCGGAGAGCGGACCGGAGTTATTATTGGTTCCGGGGTTGGAGGTATTGCTACCTTTGAAGAACAGCATAAGAACCTGATTGATAAGGGAGCAGGAGCTATTAGTCCCTTTTTTATACCTATGATGATTCCTAACATGGCATCAGGTCAGGTGGCCATAATGCTGGGGGTAACCGGGCCTAATTCCTGTACCGTTACCGCCTGCGCTTCGGCAGCCCATGCTATTGGCGATGCCTTCCGCACTATCCAGCATAACCAGGCCGATATAATGCTCGCTGGCGGGAGCGAAGCCGCCATTACCCCTATGGCTATCGGAGGATTTTGTGCCATGAAGGCCCTGTCTACTCAGAACCAGGAACCACTAAAAGCTTGCCGTCCTTTTGACCTGAACCGGGAAGGCTTTGTCATGGGTGAAGGTGCTGGGGTGCTGGTTTTGGAAGAAATGGAACACGCTCTGGAGCGAGGGGTTACCCCTTATGCCGAACTGATTGGCTTTGGCTGCAGTGCTGACGCGGTGCATATGGTGCAGCCGGATGTTGAGGGGAAAGGTGCTGCGGCTGCTTTTCGTATGGCTATTAATGATGCCGGTATATCACCTTCGGCAGTTGACTATATTAATGCTCATGGTACCGGTACTCGCCTTAATGACCAGATGGAAACGACCGCCATAAAAGAGATTTTTGGGACTCACAGTTACCAGATGGCGATTAGTTCAACCAAAGCGGCAACCGGGCACATGCTGGGGGCAGCGGGAGCTGTTGAATTAATTGCTGCCGTGCTCAGCCTGGTTGAACAGATAATACCTCCGACCTTAAATCTGGAAGTGCCGGACCCGCTCTGTGACCTGGATTATGTTCCGCTTAAATCCCGCCAAAAGAATTTAAGAATAGCAGCTTCTGACTCACTGGGTTTTGGTGGACATAATGCCGCACTGGTGGTAGAGAAAATGAGGTGAGCAATACCATTATGGATATTGAACAAATAATGAAGATCCTGCCCCACCGTTACCCGTTTCTGCTGGTAGATAAGATATTGGATATAGTTCCGGGTGAAAGGGCAATAGGAATTAAAAATTTATCGATAAACGAACCCTATTTTGCCGGTCATTTTCCGGGTCGTCCGGTAATGCCTGGTGTCCTTATGATAGAAGCCATGGCGCAAGTGGGGGCCTGTGCCTTACTAACCGTAGAGCAATATCGTAATTACCTGGCTTTTCTGGCCGGAGTGGATCATGTTCGCCTGCGGCGCATGGCCGTTCCCGGAGATAGATTGCTGATAAAAACGGAGTTGCTAAAAATTAAGGGTAATATAGGCAAAGGCCGGGGGGAAATATTTATAGAAGATGAACTTCTTTGTTCGGGTGAATTCTGGTTTTCCCTGCAGAGAGGGGAGGAATAGCAATTAGTTTTATGTTTGGTAAAAAGAAATATATTCCCATAAAAGTACCGGTCGAATCACGAAACGACACCATACCCGGGCTGGGACAAAGCTGCCCGGAGTGTGGGAAATGGTATACACTGGAGGAACTATCGGGCAATTACGGAGTTTGCCTCCGGTGTAACTGGCACCTGGCCCTGTCCGCTCGCCAGCGTATAGAAATGCTCTGCGATCCTCAGAGTTTTGAGGAGTTCAATGCCAGTATGGCTGCCGGCAACCGGCTCAATTTTCCCGGTTACGAGCAGAAATTAGATCAGGCCCGGGAAGACTCGGGTTTACCTGAGGCCATTGTTACTGGTAGAGCCACCCTGGGGGGATACCAGGTCGTTTTGGGGGTTATGGATTCCCACTTTATGATGGGGAGTATGGGGGTAGTAGTGGGCGAAAAGGTTTGCCGGGCGGTGGAGGAAGCTATAGAAGATGAATGTCCCCTTATAATCTGCAGTTGTTCCGGTGGTGCCCGTATGCAGGAAGGTATTTTTTCTTTGATGCAGATGGCTAAAACTGCTGCAGTACTGGAACGGTTTCACCAAAAAGGGTATTTATATATTTCCGTACTTACCAACCCTACTACCGGCGGAGTACTGGCCAGTTTCGCTTCCCTGGCTGATATTATTATATCTGAACCCGGAGCACTTCTCGGTTTTACCGGTCCCCGGGTAATCAAACAGACCATAGGTGAACGCTTGCCGGAAAACTTCCAGCAAGCTGGTTTTCTACTGGATCACGGGATGTTGGATTTGGTAGTAGAGCGCAACCGCCTGCGGGAGCAGTTGATTCTATTACTAAAACTTCATCAGGGAGGAGAAGCATGGTAAAACGCCAGTTTGATTATGAACATAAATACCAGAGTTTGAAACAAAAAGTTGATGAACTGAAGGATACTTCCAGCAACCTGGAATTTGATTTGTCCCGGGAGTTTGAAGAATTGGAGAAGAAGATGAATGGTTTAAGGGCTCATAAATATGAGCAACTGACTCCCTGGGAAAAAATCTTGCTGGTACGCCATCCGGATAGACCTACTACCCGGGATTATGT
>JAAYCQ010000055.1 GCA_012729715.1 Syntrophomonadaceae bacterium | reverse complement strand
TAGTGAAGAATCCAGCGATGAGCGTCCTGCCTCAATGCCTTGGAAAGCGGGTCGGTCATTGTTTCTAGAGTTACCCGTTTGATTCGATGGGAGTCGTAAAAGCTTGCTAATGTCACAACTATTCTTATCCTTTCATCCTCTTATCCCTATTAAACAATCCATTTTATTAGTAAAGATACTGATATCCCGTTTCACACTACTGGAAATCTCGGGGAGATTGTTCAATGCTTTAATTATTTTATCCGGGTGAATATTGAATCCATATATATTACGAAATACATGTCGAAACCCGCGCAAGTCGTCAATTAGAGCAGCAGTAGCATTATCTAATACTACAGGTCTTTCTTCCGGCATTTCCCAGGTCATTTGTTGCAGTAATTTTTTATGCCAGTCTTCGCCTTTAGGAAGAGTATTATCAATATCAACTGCAACATGAATAAATATTTTTTCCAAGCAGGAATAATAGTCGTGTAGATAAGTTCCCAAAACCCTACATGAATCCTCATCTGTTAAAGGATAACCTCTAAAAGTATCCGTATGGACTCCGGGGAACAAATCATAATCTACCAGGCGACCCTCAATCCGGTCAAGGTTTGCTAATTCTTCCTTAATTCGCAACGTGAAGGCATAGTAATCCTGTTGATTAATCATAACTCCAACCCCTTCTCCAGAATTTTTTCCCTTAAAGAGGGGAAAGCGTCTTCATAACATACCAGATCAAAAGGAAACGGGTCAGCTATAGCCTCAACTTCTACCCAGGCTTTCCAGTAATCGCCCTTCAGGTTAACAACCAGTATATCTATATCAGAACGTTCGTGAAATTTGCCCCAAACCAATGAACCATATAAGTATACTTTTTCCGCCTGATATTTATCTTTTAGCAATTCCGCTATTTTGCTGGCTTTCTGTCGGGCCTGCTCAATGCGTTCATTTCTTGCCTTTTCGTGTTTATGGCGGTTTTGCAAAAATGAATCCAAAAATTCTTGGCTGAGCCCTTTTTGCAGACATGCTTCTCTCCACTCTTTGGAGCCAATCATAGTAAACACCCCTTTTATAGGCAATTACCTGTTATAACTTCATCGCCTCATTAATAGCAAATTATAAGGATTGGTACATTAATATCCATTTTTACCCAACTCCATTATATTGAAAATTCCTGTTTTATTCAATGCCGGGTTCTATTAATCTGCTTGGCATGAGCCGGTATGGTAATCAAATTAATCTGGTTTTTTCTCAAAATAAACCCGATAGATAGATATTTACAAGGCTTCGTTCCATAAATTGTACCCCACTTAATTATATCTTATTATTCAGTTATACTAATAACCTGGTTAATTTAATTAATTAAATGTCATTACTTACACCAATGCGCCTTATATTGAAAACCGGCACTTACGAAACTTATCCCGATAAGGCATTTGAAGTTACATTTAATACCCCGGGTGAATAGTAATAGTATTTCTGGTTGTTATCCTGGTAAAGACGACTCTGGCTAAAAGAAGTAGGGCTATATCTTCCATATGTAGGAAGTCATAGCCCTTTTGTCTAAATCGGTTTAGTTATTTCGTGTGTAAACAGATTTCTGT
>JAAYCQ010000054.1 GCA_012729715.1 Syntrophomonadaceae bacterium | reverse complement strand
CTGTCAAAGTCAGACGCGGGCATGCTGCTGGAGAATATGATTATGATATTTCCCCTTATGTCATGGGCTGGATTATTGGCATCGAATGGTATCCGAACATGGTAGAGAACACCAATATAAAAAATCCACAGGATAAACCATATAGCGGAAGGTTCTTTCATACCAAGGAATCCTCAGCCTTTGAAAACTGGCTGGCGCAGCGTATGGATCATTTAATAACCTATGAATTCGAAAAATATGGCTGGCAGCGGCCGGTAAGCTTTACCAACTGGCCCAGCACTGATTTGTTAACCCATCCTGCTGAACCCCTTGATGTGGAGGATTTGGTGGGGATAGACCCTAACCATATATATAGCAATAATGAAATGAAATGCGGCTATTTTGCCAGTTATCATGTCTATCCTTATTATCCTGATTTTATGAATTTTGAAGAGAAATACCTTAACTACAAGGACCATCGAGGAAAAGAGAATAGTTATGCTGCTTACCTGCATGAGCTAAAAAAGGCGCATAATATGCCGGTTTTAATTGCTGAATTTGGGGTACCCAGTTCCAGGGGAATGACCCATGAAAATCCCTTTGGCCGGAACCAAGGGAGACTGTCAGAAAAGGACCAGGGTAGAATTAATGCCGGTTTGTTTGAAGATATTGTCCAGCAAAACTATATGGGCGGTCTGCTTTTTTCCTGGCAGGACGAATGGTTTAAGCGAACCTGGAACACCATGGAGTTAGACAATCCTGATAGAAGACCATATTGGTCGAACCAGCAGACTAGTGAACAGCATTTTGGGCTGTTAAGCTTTGAAACCCATACACTGCCTTTAGATGGCAAAAAGGCCAAATACCTGGAAGCAGGGATTTCTCCCCTATATCAAAGCGATAAAAAATCGAATCCGCTTCTGCAGGCAGTATATATGGGGCAGGATGAAAGCTATATCTATTTTAGGATTGAGTTTAATGAGCAACAGGGTTTGTTAAACTCGGACAATATTCGGACTATGATTTTAATGGATACTATTGAGGGTCAAGGCAATCAAAACCTGCCCGGTAATATAAAAATAAGGTGTGAAACCGGAATTGATTTTGCTATTGATATTTCATCCAAACCAGAAGAAAATCGCATATGGGTAGATAGTTACTACGATCCCTTTTATTATCAATATGGCTATCAAATGAAATATTTAAATGAGCAAAGTGCCCTCAGTAAAAATTCCGGAGTTTATCATCCGATTCGTCTGGCTCTCTGCAGGCCCATGGTGATTCCTTCTACAGGACAAAAAGTGCCCTTTTCTTATTACGAAACCGGCGTGTTACATAAAGGAAATGGATCCCCTTTCAGCGATAACTATAATTCATTGGCAGATTATATTATAAATCAAGAAGAAAATGCGCTGGAGCTTAGAATTCCCTGGCAGCTGTTAAATTTTAAAGACCCCGGTCAAAAGGAAGTTCTGGGAGATTTATGGCAGGGTGGTCTGGCCAGCAGTCAAAAAATCCTTGGTATACGAGTGGCGATACTGGCTCAACAGGGCGAAAAAGTCTATACTTTTCCTATTACTCAGCAAGATCAGATAAACGTGCAAGATATGGCTGTCTTTGCCTGGAAAGACTGGGATCTACCCGAATACAAGGAAAGACTTAAGCAATCTTACTATATCATGAAGGATTTATTTCATAAAGAATTCTAAAGATATGATCGTCGGAGGGTTCTTAAAGTATTATACCAAGCCAAAGCCGCCGGCAGAAACCAGGTGAAGTTTGGGGTGTCAGGAGAACCGTCCCCCTGACACCTTTTACCCTCATTTACCACCCAATAACGTAAGTGGTATTTTGAACTCCCGGATTCCGGCAGCATAGGGAGCTATTTCATACTGATTAAAATATATCACCAGGTTTTCTCCATCCAGGTAGTAGTTCTGCTCCTCGACAATGCCTTGAAAACCCATATCACCTTCAAAATAAGATTCCGGGTCCAGGGCAATCTGCCGGTTAATTTCCTTATCTATAACTGTCTTGTATTCGTAACCCGGCTTAAATAGCTCTGCCAGGGGCAGTAGTTTACCAGTCTTCAAATCAATATTATAGGCCATGCGCGCGGTCATGCCGTGGGCACCGCCGGTATACTGGTAATAATCCACATAAAGGCTTAATATATCATCGTTTAAAGAGCACTGCTTATAGCGGGTAAATAATTCGTAAGGCCTGATGGGGTAACCCGCCGCTTCACAATCGGCAGCATAATCCTTGACCTCAGCCTCCAATGTCTTTTTAAACTCCATAGCATCCCCTTCGAAACGCTTGTTAATAGCTGCCAACACCCCGGAATCCAACTGCCCGCTGACCACCGGTATGTTAAGGTCAGTCTCCATAATATCCGATTTTTCCTTTATTACCAGGTTGGTGACCTTTACTGCTCCCGTTTCAGACTGGCCGGGAGTAATGACTACTTTCAGGGTAAAAGTCTTAATAGGCTGAACACTCTCCCCTGGAGGTATAGGCTCCCAGGGACGGGAATAAGTTATCTTAAGTTCAGTAGTCCCGGCTTGCAACGCCTGAAATCTCCAGATGTCTTTGCCGCCCTGCCCCAGCAGATTACCATTACCAGCCTGCTGGTAGACCTTACCAGTAAGGGTTAACATCTTATCATCATAGGCAGCCGTCCAGCGGTAGCCGGTAGTAGGATTACTGTTAAGCATCAGGGTAAGGCTGTTGCCGGGGGCCAGCCTGTATTCCTGCCCATCATAACTCTCATCTACTCCCAGCAGCCGTACCAGACCATTTATTAGCGTAGCCAGTTCCGCCCGGGTAATATTATCGTAGGGCCGCCAGTACTGGCCGTCCCCTTTCATCAAACTGGTGTTGCTGGCAAATACCAGGGCATTGGTATCCTCCTGCGACAGACCTTCCATGTCCTGGTAATAAGGCATGAGCATAATCATAGGAATATTTAAACCTTTGGCATTGACACAGCGGTGTATAGTCCGGGCTACTTCAATCCGGGTAACCGCCTGTTGGGGATAGAAATTATTATTAGAGTCAAATACCTCATTAATGGCCGCCAGAGTAACTGCTTGTGCATACCAGGCCTGGTTATCTACGTCCTGGTAGTAGTCACTGGCCAGCGGTTGTTTGACAAAGCGTTTATCGCCATAATCCAGTTCAAATATGCGCTGCAGCATTACCGCCAGCTGCGCCCGATTAACCAGGCTATTTGGAGAAAAAACCTTATGTCCTCGTTCATTAACCCCCATTCCACTCATCAACCCCAAATTGCACACTGCACTAATGTTTTTTTGTGCCCAGTGACCCTGTACATCATTAAAATCGCCGGGGAGCTTTTGTTTGGCCAGGGCCGGGACAGCACCCAGGGCCAGCAGCATCAGAATCATAGTGCAACTAATAAGCCGTTTCATAAAAAAATCACGCCCTCCCTTAACGTCTTTCCTCTTAATACGAATAAAAGCCGCCCGGCTTTCACTGAAGGTGTCACCTCGGTGTCGGGGTGGTGTCGGGGGGACGGTTCTCTTGACACCTTCCAGCCTTTTTCCCTCCCTACTTTCCCCCTTATTTTTCCTTCAACCAGGTTTTGTAGTAGTATCAATACTGGTAGAATAAAGCATACATGTAGTCAGCAATAAGGCGTTGATTACAGAGCTTTCTAGTAAGTAACTTCGAGTTTAGAACTTGATTAATTGTCTAGAGTGAGGGTTTAGGATTGTAGGGGCAGACCCATGTGTCTGCCCGTTGGGGCACCTTACCCTTACCGGCTAATGCCTGCCCGCGGGCGAACACATGGGTTCGCCCCTACACATTATATTAATTGAAGTAGAGGTTTTGGTAGTAGAATCAGTTTTAACGCTTCTGTTCCTACGGTATGTGCCAATTGTTCTGTAAATTTATAATTTTGTGGAGATGGTTTATATTGATGTATATAATTGCCTTGATCAGCGGAGGACTGGCCGGGGTGGTGGGTGCCCTGCTGGGAGTAAGCGGGGGTATTATTATGCTACCGGTCAACCAGTTTATTCTCGGTTTCAGCCCGGCAATTTCCATAGGTACCTCCTTATTTGCCGCCATCTTTACTACCACATCGGGTGCTTATGGCCATTTTCGCAATGGCAATGTGCGGGTAAAAAGTGCTCTACTGATTGGCGGTGGGGGCCTGGTTGGAGTGCTGCTGGGGTCATATGTATTCAAGGCTTACCTGAGCCATAACACCGCTATACTGGAAATGCTGCTGGGCTTACTCTTCCTTTCCATGGCAGTTCGTATGGGCCGGGAAACCTATCGGGAATGGCGTAAGGGGGAGACTAAAAAACCACAACAGCGAGCGCTATATGAATACCAGAGCCTGCTACTGGTCCTTCTGGGGCTCTTAACCGGAACTATGGCTGGAGTGTTCGGTATAGGGGGAGGCTTTATCCTGGTACCCGTATTAATCTGGTACTTCGCCGCCGAGCCTTATGAGGCGGTAGGAACCACTCTCCTGGCTATGCTACCCTATATTGCCGTCGGGGCCATGATAAAAACCGGGCAAAACTTTGTTAACCTGCCCTGCGGATTGCTCCTGGGACTAGGAGCCATAATCGGCGCACAACTAGGTGTAGTAATAAGCCGTAACATAAACCCGCTATTTTTTAAACTAATATTCACCCTGCTGTTTCTATACCTCGCCGGTCAATACCTGTCTGCCCTATTTGTATAGTGGCTTAATAATTGATTTTTGTTATTGCAAACCGGGGTGCGGCAAACAGGGGGACGTTCTTACCCCCTGACCGCTTTTTCTAATCGCTGCAGAGCTACCAGTAACCGGGAGCGGGGACAGGCAATATTCATCCTTTGAAAACCGTTGCCGCCGGTACCGAAAATAGTGCCCGGCTCTAATAAGAGTTTGGCCTTCTCCTTGATGAAACTATCCAACTCCTTATCATCTAAACCCAGGCTACGGCAGTCTAACCACAGCAGGTAAGTACCTTCCGGTTCCACCAGCTTAATTTCAGGAATACGCTCTGCCAAAAAACCGGCGGTCAATCGATAATTTTCCTCCAGGTAAAGCAACAATTCATCTAGCCAGGCCTCCCCATAAGTATAGGCCGCCTCTACCGCCGTAACTGCAAAAACATTGGGCAGAGCCAGGCCGCTCTCCCGCAAAACTCGACGGTAAGCCGAGCGCAGGTTTTCATTGGCTATAATAACATTGGAAGCCGGGATACCGGCAATGTTAAAGGTTTTACTGGGAGCATTGCAAACTATCATATTCTGCTCCAATTCTTTAGAAACAGAGGCCAGAACTGTATGTTTATAATCCGGTAAAACTAAATCAGAGTGAATCTCATCAGATATAATAGTAATCTCATGCTCCAGGCAGAACTGCCCTAACGCCAGCAGTTCTTCCCGGCTCCACACCCGTCCTATCGGATTATGAGGACTACATAAAATCATGAGCTTTACCCTGGAGTCCACCTTTTGCCGCAGCTGCTCCAGATCCATACGGTACTTATTACCATCAAAATAAAGTGGGTTTTCCAGAAGTTCACAGCCATTAGAGCGGGCTACATAATAAAAAGGTCGGTAAACTGGAGGTTGAATAATAATACGATCCCCAGGCTCAGTCAGAGCTCGAACCAGCATAAACAACGCCGCTACTACTCCCGGGCTGGTGGATATCCATTCCCGCTGCGGTGCCCACCCGTAGCGCTTCCTCATCCACTGTATCAAGACTTCAAACCAGTCCCCGTAGCCGCTGCTATAGCCAAATACCCCATGCTGCGCTCTCTCCTGCAGGGCCATCATCACCTCCGGCGGCGACTGGAAATCCATATCCGCCACCCACATGGGCAACAGGCCCTTTTCCACCGCATCCCATTTAGCACAATTTGTGTTTTCACGTGAAACAATTTTATCAAAATCGTACATAACTAACTCCTATTACCGTGCTGGCCTTGAAGTATATTAAGAAATAAAGTCATTAATTGTCTTTTAACCTATTGCTTACCCCGTATAGAAATTATATACTTTTTCTGTCATCCGGTCTAATTATGGCACAATATTGTGCACAATCCCCATCTAACCGCAGTAATCACCGGGCTGCAAATATAAAAGCAGCCAAAAGTGTCGGCAAAATTATAAAAGGAGGTTT
>JAAYCQ010000053.1 GCA_012729715.1 Syntrophomonadaceae bacterium | reverse complement strand
GCGAAATGGGCGGTTCTCCCCTCTATCCAGCTGGAAGGTGACAACTATCTGGATACAGGAGCTTTGGTTCTTAATGCTGAAAAAGACCAGATTAGTTTCGAAATCGAAGATTGCAGCCGGGATCGCCCCGGTAAGATAGTTTTGGAAGAGGGTAAAGTAGATCTGGCCACCGACTTTCAAGGAGAGCTGCTGGTTGAGGTTGATGGTACCGCTGGAGCCTCTGGAACCATTACTATTGCCCAGGTGAAACCTGCATTTACGGCAATTGCATCCTCCAAACCTTCTCTACTTGTGGGGAAACAGGAGCAGCTGGCTGGGGATTTGGAAATAACAGAAAGTGCCGGACGGGTATTACTTGCCCGTGAACTGTGGATTGAATTTCCCGCTGGCATTAAACTGGCACGTAATCCTCAGGTTGAAGTTGCGGCTGGAGACATAAGATTATCCAGCTCTTTGCTGAACCAGGAAGGTGACAGGGAAAGACTGGTCATACCTATCCAGAATTCCAGCTCCAAACCAGCAAAAATCCTGGTCAAAGGTATCGCCTACAACCTGAACAATATGCTTCCTGATGGAGATATTAAAATAAAACTGGGAGGCCCAGCAGCCAATGAAGTCAATAGTGGATCAAATTTAATTTTCCCTAACCGTAACTGGGTTTGCGAAGTAGCCAATGCCAGTATTAGCAAAGATAATCCTAACTCTATTAAAAAGGTTTCCACTTCCTCGAACTCTATAACGGAAACTATAGTTTTTAGAATAGGAGAAAAGTCATATAAGTTAAATGGGCAGGATACCCCTATGGATGTAGAGCCATATATCTTAGATGGCCGTACCTTTATACCCCTTCGTTATATTGCACTGGCTACCGGGATAAAGCCCGAAAATATTCTATGGGATGAGGCAACGGCCAGGGTCACTTTATATAGCCAGGATAATATTATTCAGCTAAAAATAGGTGATAAAGCTATATATCGCAATGGCAACCTATTATCTATGGATGCAGCAGCCCATATAAAAGAAGGGCGTACCATGGTTCCCTTGAGAGCTCTGGCCGAGGCTTTAGGTCGGACAGTCAACTGGGATGCTGCTAGTTACTCCGTGACCCTCAAATGAATTAGCCCACCCTAGACATAATAAGCCAAATTAATGCAGGATATTACAAAACCTCCCTTCTCTATAAGAAAAGAGGGGGTTTTGCTATTAAATAGCCATGACGCCTAAGAAAGGGATAGATAGTGCTATACGAGCCCATTTTAACCCATAGAAATCATTTACACCCGATGAATACTATGGTAGAATTCATTTAATCAAAGACTTAAATCCATATCATAAAAATCATTAGTTTCCCCATATTCCAGTTTTTCATTCCAATATTTAATTTTTGCAGTGAAACTGTAGCCAGGGTGGTGGTGATAAGAAAATTAATATTATTTCTTTTCAAGTCTTCGGCGTAGATAAAATAAAATAAATTTTTTCTTTTTTTAGCAGGAAAAATTAATTAAATCGCCAATAACTTATATGGATGTGTATAATTTGGCAGTCTTTAGTTTTGGGCAGAATATCGGGAATTACT
>JAAYCQ010000005.1 GCA_012729715.1 Syntrophomonadaceae bacterium | reverse complement strand
TATAAAATGACTCGCCTTACCAGGACTATTTTGGCTAGCAACCCGGAACTGATGTATACAACCGAGTTTAACCTGATAGCCGGTGCTTCTCTGGGCATTTTTGTGCTGTTATTATTGGCCGGGTTCAGGGTGATTTATCAAAATTTTTATGAATCCGAGGATTTGTTTTTTTTGCTGGCAACTCCGCTTTCAACTAACTCTATTTTTGGGGTCAAGTTTCTGCACAGTTTTAATCAGAACTTGCTTTTACTGTTACCTTTCACCGGAGCTCTTTGGGTTGGCTATGGGCTAGGGGTAGAAGCTCCAGTTGTATATTATTTTATTGCTTTCCTGACCCTACTTCTGGCCAACGCAATTTTTACTGCCCTGGCTTCATTACTATTGCTATTGATAAGTGGTCTGGTTTCTTCGCAAAAAATGAAGCAGTTTCTCACGGTAGGGTCGATGCTGTTGGTTCTGGTAATAGTCTTAGGTTCCCAATATTATAGTTCACTTACTATGAGAATGCGGGTAGAACCGGATTCTTTGCTGAAAGTTGTTGCTAGTTGGAATTCAGGGACTACCTCTTTGCTGCCCCATATTTGGATAAGCAAAAGTTTGCTTTTAACTATCCATGGTTTCGCGTTTTCTTTTGTGGAATCGCTCCTACCTCTTATTCTACTTACTCTGGTAATGATTTTGGCTACATTATCCCTGGCCCGGTGCAGCTTCATTTCCGGATGGTCTTTTAGCCATGATTACGCTCCTACCCGACACTCCAGCCGAAAAAGGAATAAGGTAATCAGGCTTTTTGGTGGTCTGGGCGGAGTTGTTAAGAAGGATTTGCTTACCTTTAAACGTTTACCATTGGTCTGGTATAACCTGCTGGTAGTCCTGATAATAATGGGGTTTATGGGGTTTAACCTGGCCTCCAATACTGGTGCATCAGCAAGTTTTACCCGAGGATTACTCTTGTTCATGCTTTTATTTATTACCGCTCAGATGGGAAGCAACCTGTCGGCCTATGCTTTGAGCATGGAAGGAAGTTCCTGGTGGGTAATTCAGCAGTCACCGCTACAACCTGCCGCTCTTTATCGGGCCAAACTGTTATCAGCATCAATACCCAGTTTGCTAAACTCGGGTACGGTGCTTTTAGTGCTCTACCTGATTCCGGGAGTACCAATGTATCCCTGGTATTTCACCATACCAGTGCTGATACTGTCAATTTCCCTATTTTCATCGCTCTGCCTGTTGTTGGATATTTATGGTCCTAATTTTGAAATTGGTCTTCCTCAGGGTGGTTCTTCTCGTTCCCATCGTTCAGCCCGCAGCGGCAAAACCCTGGGGGCCATGTTCTTATTAACTATGACTGCAGGATTAATATTTGCCCTCTTATCCTTTTCTTCCTATGCTAAATTTCTTCCCGTTTTCTCTACTTTAAGCCCAGCATATCAGTACACTATTGGAATGGTTCTATTCCTCTTGCTAGTAACCGGTGGGGATTATATCTGTTATCAAATGGGTAAAAAGCAACTGGCTAATCTTTTAACCGGAAAAAATGAACCGGAATAGCATGGTAATTTTATAATAATATTTGATTTCTATTACAAAACTAACAGGTTAATTTGCCCCAAATGGGCAGGAGGCAGCTGGCCTAAATCTAATAAAGAATGAAAATTTTACCGTTGTGCAGGAATAATATTGCAGCTTAACGAAAAGTACTACTATCTAAAAATAGCAAAAATTTCTTTTCTATTGAGAAAGGCAAATTTCTTTTTGTACTACCAGGCTATTTTGTATTTATGGGAGAGACACTTATGACAATTAACAGGAGTTTGAAGGGTAAATTCATTATTGTGGTCTTTACCATATGTCTGAGCTGCCTGCTGGTAGTATCCGTAGTTAGTTACTGCCTTTCTTATAATCTGGTCAAGGATAAAACCAACCAGAGTGCCAGTGAAGCAGTAGGGAAGAATGCTTCTCAGTTGAATAATTGGTTTATGGAACAGGGTCAGGTGGTTCATGCTATAGCCCAGGATATTGAGATAAATAAAGATTTTTCAGACCAATACCTGTCTAATTACCTGATTCAAAAATTTGACCGGCAAAAGTCCCAGGTTTTAGATTACTATATAGGTTTTGCGGATAAAAATCGCACGATGGTCTGCGCTACTGGTTGGATTCCCCCGCCGGATTATGATGCCACCACCAGGGAATGGTATAGGGAAGCACTTAAGCAGAATAGACTTGTTTATATCACACCTTACCTGGATGCTGATACTAAACAAATGGTTATTACCCTGGCCGAGCCAATTAAAGATGGAAAAAATAATGTATTAGGGGTAATAGCGGCTGATATACTGCTAACTGATGTTATGGCTCTAGCTGAGGAGGCACGTATAGAGGGTGCAAGTTATACTTTTCTGCTCGATGATCATTATAATTTTATGGTTCATCCCCAACCAGATTTCCACCCTACTCCCGAGAAATCAATAAATGCCGCCCAGGTTATGGAAGGCAAGTTTCGGCCGCTTATTAAGGAAATAAAACAGAGCCAATACAATATTACCGAGTTGAAAGATTATGACAACAGCAAAAGGTGTTTTGTTTTAAGCAATATCGAAGCTACCAACTGGACTTTCGGTATAGCCATTCCT
>JAAYCQ010000004.1 GCA_012729715.1 Syntrophomonadaceae bacterium | reverse complement strand
TCAAGAATACTATAATCCCGTTCCAATAAACGCAGAGCTGCCCAGCGACTGCTAATCCAATCGGGCAGATAAGGGGTTAACCTTTTTTCAATTTCACTTATAGATGCTTCCAACTCCGGATCATAAACAACCTGCCGGGGGGTGGTCGCTATTTTACCTGCGACCATATCGTCCAAAACATCCTTTAAACTGCTTAAACCTCTCCCGCTGCGGGCGGCGGTGCCTACTACGGGTATTCCTAGCTTATGGGCCAGGGCAGCTATATCTATATGAATTCCTTTTCTTTCGGCTTCGTCCAGGAGATTTACACAAAGTACAACCCGGTTAGTAATTTCTAATATTTGTAGTACTAAATTCAAATTACGCTCCAGACAGGTAGCATCGCATACTACCAGAGTAAGATCGGGGCGGGAAAAACAAATGAAATCACGAGCTACTTGTTCTTCCGCAGAACTGGCGTGTAGGGAATAAGTACCGGGCAGATCCACCAGGGTATAGCGCCGGTTACGATGCGTAAAGGTGCCTTCAGCTCTTGTTACCGTCTTTCCGGGCCAGTTGCCGGTATGCTGTTTAAGCCCGGTTAAACGGTTAAATACTGTACTTTTGCCCACATTAGGGTTTCCGGCCAGGGCTATAATGAAATTTCTAGTAGCTTCCTGACCGTAAACTGGTAAAGAGGTAGTCTTAATCATATATTCTCCTTTCTAATCAGCATTAGTTTGTATCCACCAGGATTTGGCGGGCATCTTCGTTACGCAGGGCTATCATTGTTCCCTTAATTAAATAGGCAGTGGGATTACCTGCCGGGTTACGCCGGATAACTTTTACTCTTGAACCAGGTACCAAACCCAAATCAAGCAGTCGGCGTCGATTGGTACCAATAGTTAAGATATTTATAACCCGGGCACTGCCTCCAACGGGGATATCTATCAGAGACAGAGGGCTGGGAATAACTATTCTCTTCACCTCATTCTATTATCGGATACAGCTATTTTACCCTGAAGCTGTTACGAAAGCTTTCCGGGGGTAAGAAAGTTGCAGACGGCTAACTTTAGAATTATCCTAATATATTGGATTTACAGAGATTTGGTGTTTGTCCCAGAGGGAATAATAAGTCCGGGGACAGTCCCCGGACTTATTGCTAATCAGGCAGGATTTACGCGGTTTTTGTTTTAATGTCAAATTTTCTCCGGGTTTATTCTCCCAGGGCGCAGAAGCGCTGCAGGCCCATGAGATGACAGGCGGCGGCACCGGTAGTGCCGAAGAAAAGAGTTGGTTTTTGTTTACAGTAATCAGTGATGGTGGAGTTTACTACGGTGCTGCCGGTAGCTACAATAACATCACACCATTCCAGTACTTCATCGGTTGCCTCATACCCTTCAACCTGCACCCCTGACTTATTTTTTCCTATATTATCAGGGTCCAAATCCACCACCCGCAGGGAAAACGTTCCGGCCAATTTCTCCAGCATGGCTGGTTGGTATCCAATAAGGGCTACCCGGGGATTGCTATATTCATTCTTAATAAATTCAACCAGTTCCCCGGCACACTGCTCCGGCTGGTCATCATGGCAATGGATGGTTTTCTCGATCAAGCCCAAGTAGCAGCATATGGCGTTCATGCTGGCTATCAGTACCGCCCGATCGAAATTAGTATCCAACGGGTTATTTAAGACTTCCCTCAGGCTACCCCTGAAATTCCCTGCCATATCAGTAAAGGCTTGTCCTTTGCACCCTTTAAATTCAGCCTGCATCAGCTTTTCTTTACCTTTGACAATGGGGAAGTCCTGTCTTTTAGGGTTTCCTATGGCCTCTTTTACCGAAAGAGCCCGGCCAGTAATAACAATTTCTTCATCTAAAAGATTAT
>JAAYCQ010000003.1 GCA_012729715.1 Syntrophomonadaceae bacterium | reverse complement strand
TTTCAGACTCCCCTTCGGCTACCGCCATGGCCACAGCCAGAACTGGTATTTCATCTATTAGTCGAGGTATAATCTCCCCTTCAATCTTTACACCTTTAAGCTGCGAAGCGGTGACAATGATATCAGCTATAATTTCGCCGCCAATGGTACGCTGGTTTTCCAGCTTAATATCAGCTCCCATTTGCTGTAGTACCTCGATAATACCTGTTCTAGTAGGATTTACACCTATATCACAGATTTTTAATTCGGAGCCGGGAACAATAGCAGCCGCTACCAGGAAAAAAGCCGCTGCAGATATATCACCCGGTACCTGAAACTCCTGAGGGGATAGTTTATTACCAGGCTGAAGCTGAATCCTTAACCCATCAACCTGAATAGAAGCGCCCATAGCCGCCAGCATATTTTCACTATGATCCCGGGATTTTTCCGGTTCCAAAATCTCAGTAACCCCATTTGCGTTTAATCCTGCCAGTAAAATAGCCGTCTTAATCTGGGCACTGGCAACCGGTGACAAATAATTTATACCTTTTAGTTTACCACCCTTAATTGCCAGGGGTGGATAGTTACCTCCCTGGCGACCTTGCAGCTCTGCTCCCATTAGCTGCAGAGGTTCAATTACCCTTCGCATGGGTCTTCGGTTTAAAGAATGGTCTCCGGTCAGTACTGAGAAAAAGGGTTGGGCCGCCGTTACACCGGCCAGTAAACGCATAGTAGTTCCGGAATTACCGCAATCTAACACTCTATCCGGTTCTTTTAGCCCCTGCAAGCCACCACCCTTAATTACCAGAGTACTATTCCTTTCCTGTATATCTACCCCCAGGTTTTTCATACACCTGCAGGTGGACTGTATATCCTCGGCCTCAAGCAGATTTTTTATTACGCTTTCCCCCTGGGCCAAAGCAGAAAAGATAACTGCCCGATGTGATATCGATTTATCTGCTGCCACGGTTATCTCACCTTTAAGCGGTTTTGCTCTGGAGATAATTCTACTATCCATTCCTTTCCCCCCTTATATACTGTTGGCTAAATACACGCGTATTGCGCAGATTTTATAAGGATTTACGTGACTCCTTAAACGATTCTGTTTTATATCATTTTACCCAGGCCTTTATGTTATTAGCTAATAAAGCCTGTACAGCCTGCTCGGCATCATCTGGTGAAGGTACGCCTAAACGTATAGTTCCGCCATCGCCTTCGCGTACCCGTAATATTTCAATGTCCACTATATTAATATTATGCTGGTCAAGAATAGAACCCAGGAAACCTATAATACCTGGGCGATCTGGTACTATGCAAATAATATCCGAAAAACCTGGCATTAATCCACGGCTTGCCCGGGGTATAAGGTCACGAATAGTTTTGGCCCGGCTTAGTTTTTCATGCATAGCTGGAATATCACCGTTCTGTAAAGCGGACTTAATATCAGTAAGATGGGCTATGAATCCATCTAGTTTATCCAACAGTATGTCTCGGTTGGAAAAGATTATATCTTCCCATAGTTCCGGAGTAGATGATGCTATCCGGGTAGTATCCCGGAAACCTCCAGCGGCCATCATCAAGTCTTCCTCCCTGCCACCAGTCAGGTGAACCAGAGCCACTGCTGACAGGTGCGGAATATGACTGACCGTAGCCACCAGTTGGTCATGAAGTGATACCGGCATTATTCTGATACGGGCACCGGTAGCAGACAATAAATTGCTTAGAAAATCCACCTGCTGCCGGGGAACATTATCCCCTGGAGTCAGAACATAAACTGCATTTTCAAATAGGTAGCGGTCGGCACCGTTTATCCCTTTTATCTCTGCCCCAGCCATGGGATGCCCGCCTATGCAAAATATATTGCCTGGTATTTGCTTAAAAAGTTGTATGACCGCTTGTTTGGTGCTACCCACATCAGTTACTATACAACCAGGTTTGAGATGAGGTGTTATCTCCTCAATTATTCCGGCATAAAATCTTAAAGGGGCACAGATTATTATTACATCAGCTTGCGCAGCACCTGCTGCCAGTTCCACACCGGCATCTATAGCGCCTATCTGAAGTGCCTGCTGCACCGTTTTGGGGTTAGTGTCAAAACCGTTTACTGTTTTAACGTACGGGGTTCCCCGCAGGGCCAAACCCAAAGACCCCCCAATTAGACCAAGCCCGATTATGAATACATTGGTAGCCATATCACATCTCCTGCACTTGTTAATATTTATGGTGGAAAATAGCGGTTGTTTAGAGTAAGGGGTTAGGGGTTAGAGGTGAGGGATACCATTATTATGCCTCACTTTTGACACCTGACACCTGACGCTGGATCCTTACTCCTTAGACCTTACACCTCACTACTGGCCATTTTCAAGCGCCGCTTTCAAGTTTTGGATTTTTTTCACCATAGTGTTGAAGTTTTCCGGGGTTAATGATTGGGGTCCGTCGGAAAGGGCTTCACTGGGGTTCTGGTGAACCTCCACCATTAAGCCATCACATCCTGCACCGATTGCTGCCAGAGCCATGGGCTCTACCAACTTCCATTTTCCTGTGCCATGACTGGGATCAACAATTATCGGCAGATGGGTAAGTTGTTTTATTAATGGTACCGCACTTAAATCCAGGGTATTGCGGGTGTAGTTTTCAAAAGTACGAATACCCCGCTCACACATAATTACTTGCGAATTGCCGCTGGAAATAATGTATTCGGCGGCCATTATCCATTCTTCAATAGTCGCTGACGGTCCCCTTTTCAATAGTACCGGTTTATTGATTTTGCCTAGTTCCCGTAAAAGGAAAAAGTTTTGCATGTTCCTGGCCCCCACCTGCAAAACGTCGGCATAGCAGGCCACAATATCAATGATCCGAGGATCCATAACCTCGGTTACCACCGGCAAACCCGTCAATTCACGGGCTTCGGCTAAAATTTTTAATCCTTCCTCTTCCAGACCCTGAAAGGAGTATGGTGAAGTACGAGGTTTAAAAGCCCCTCCCCGCAGCATGGTAGCCCCGGCCTCTTTTACCATCATGGCCGCTTCTAAAAAAAGTTCGCGGCTTTCTACCGCACAGGGTCCGGCAATAATCTGAATCTTGCCGTCACCTATAGGATTATCTCCCACCCGCACAACGCTGGTTTGATGCTTAAACTCTCTTGAGGCTAGCTTAAATGGCTGCACTATAGGTACAATCTTTTCTACTCCGGGCAGGGTTTCAAACATTTCCATAATAGCCTGGCTGCGCTCACCAATAGCACCGATAATAATCCTTTCTACGCCCTGGGATAGGTGTACCTGAAAACCCTTATCTTTGAGTTTTTCGCTAACCTGCTCAATTTGTTCCTGCGGGGTATTCTTTTCCATTACAATAATCATTATTTTGCTTTCCTCCTTTTACCTCGGGGAAGGCGATAAGAAACAGAAAAAGCCATTAGTGAAGAAATCACCAATGGCACTGTTGCCAGAGTCTATTTCCCACCATCCTACCGTCCTACCATATTGTAAATAATTCCGTCCTACATTATTCAGCATATATTAATCTCTTATTAAATTCAATACTAAAAATGGGTAAATAAAAGGCAGAGCAGGAATACCATTTATATCAGGATTTTTAGGCTGGTTGCCCGCGATGGCCGGAAATGATTTTAAACATTTCCCGCAATTGTTCAGGCTCACCCATAATGATAAGTTTGTCACCGCTTTGTACAATATCATCAGCCCCGGGGTTGGATATTATTTCTTCACCTCGATAAATAGCCAAAACGGTAATCCCCAGGTGCTTGCGTAAATTAATTTCGGCCAGACTCTTACCATTTACCCCATACCATGGTTCTACCCATAGGGTTACTATATCTACTCCACTTAAAGTTAGCGGTAGCTGAGCAGCAGCATTACGGGAACGGCTGCGAAACATCTGATAATCTTCTTTTCTGACCCGATCAATGTAGCGCTCAATTTCATCATCAGGTATCAGGTAACTGCTTAAAACCCGAGCAAAAATCTCTACGGAAGTTTCGTATTCTTCAGGAATGACATCACTGGCCCCAAGTTCATATAAATCATGAACATCGGCAACAAATCTAGTTCTGACTATCAGATGAATGGTGGGATTCAACCTCCGGATAGTATAGGTAATTCTGCGAGTTGCCACCGGGTCGGATATCGCTATAACTACTACCCGGGCAGAATCTATATTGACTGTGTTTAAAACTACTTCGTGGGCGGCGTCTCCATAAAAAATAGGCTCTCCATTTTCCTTTTCATTGCGTACGGTTTCAGCGTTAATCTCCAGTATTACATAGGGTACCCCGGCAAAGGAAGCAGCCCGGGAGAGGTTCCTGCCGTTAATACCATAACCAACTATAATTAGATGGTCCCTCATGTGTGCATCCTCATCCAAATCTGCTGCCCATGGTAAAATTCCGCTACGCAATCTTTCCGGCAGTGGCCACTTATATATAATAGCTGCCAGCCGAGGAGCAAAGTTCATCATAAAGGGAGTAAGCATCATGGTCAAAATTGATGCTGCCAGGAATACCTGGTAGAGACTTTCCCCGATAAGACCATTATTAATTCCAGCCTGAGCCAGTATAAAGGAAAATTCCCCAACCTGGCAGAGGCTAAAGCCAACAATAATAGCAGTTCGCAGGGGATAGCCCAGGATAATTGTAGTAAACAGGGCCACCAGGCTTTTTAGCATTAAGAGTAAAAGGGTAAAAACAGCTACCAGAGCAATATTATCCAGCATGCTGCCGGCATTTAAAAGCATGCCAATAGAAACAAAAAAGATACTGGTAAAGGTATCAATGAAAGGCAGAATATTGGCCATGGCCTGATGACTGTATTCGGATTCAGCAATAATTAAACCCGCCAGGAATGCCCCCAGAGCAAGTGACAGGCCTGCACTGGAAGTTAACCAGGCAACCGAAAAACAAATTAAGATAATACTCAGGAGAAACAATTCCCGGCTCTGAGTTCGGGTAATCTGATAAAGCAACGGGGGGATAACATATAAAGCCAACACTATTACCAGGATAATAACACCAGCGGTCTTGGCCAGAATCAGAAGCGGTGAATGCAGTGCTGCGGCTCCAGTTCCTAGTAGAGGAGTAAATAGCATCATGGCTACGACAATAATATCCTGATAAATTAAAATACCCAGGTTTATTTTTCCCTGGGGTGTATCCATTTCACCCTTTTCACCCAGTTGTTTAAGCACTATAGCAGTACTGCTAAGAGAGATTAAAAAACCCAGGAAAATAGCCTGATTGATAGGCATTCCCAGGGCCCAAGCAATGACTGCGGTAAAGATGACAGTAAGCAATACCTGCAAACTGCCCCCCAGTAAGACTGTTTTTTTAATATCCATCAGGCTTTTAAAAGAAAATTCCAGCCCGATACTAAACAGCAGCAGAATAACCCCAAATTCAGCAGTTACCTGCACCTGCTCGGTAGATTCGATTAGAGCCAGACCATGAGGCCCGGCCAATATTCCCGTAAGCAGGAAACCTACAATAGCTGGAATTTTCAGGCGATAACAGACGAAGACAACTCCGACAGCCAGGCCAAATATGATTGCGATATCGCCCAAAAAGCCCATTGCAGGTATCAGCCCCTTTTAACTTCCTTTTTGTATAATACCCTCTCTCCTGCCGGCATTAATTATTAGTGTTAATAAGGCTGTGGCTGATACTCCTATAGCCATCAAGTAGGCATAACTCAAGTTTAGATCTAACATAAAACCACCCAGTGAAGGCCCAATTACTCTCCCCAGGCTATCATAACCCTGTAAAATGCCCATGGCACTACCCTGTTGCATGGTAGTCCTTTTGGATACGGCTGCAGATATAGAGGGGCGTATTAATCCTATCCCGCCCGAAAAAACACCCATAAAGACAATCAAACTAACCAGGTTAGTAGACATCAGAAAACCTGCCAGGCTGGATATCAGGATAATTATTCCCAACCCTATGGTCTTTTCTTCTCCTATACGGTTGATGAGTCGGCCTACCAGCAAGCCTTGAACCAGTGCCATCACTATTCCGGCACAGGTAAAGACTATACCAACATCGGTGGCGCCTATGTCTAATTTACCCTGGGCATACAAAGCAAAGGTACCATGATTTGTTGATTCTGCCAGGCTACAGAATAACATAACGATAAAAAGAAAGGCCAGCGGGGTTTTTAATCCTTTAAACAGAGACTCGCGCCTAACCCCTTTATAAGGAATACGCTTTTCGAGGGCCAATGATTCTTTTATGAAAGCAAAAATGCCCAGGCTGTTAAGAGCACATAGTATTCCTGCAATTAGAAACGGAAAGGCAAGGGATATATGGGCCAGGCCACTGCCTATAGCCGGACCAAAAATCATACCCACTCCCATGGCTGCTCCTACCATTCCCATACTGGAGCCCCTTTTTTCTTCGCTGGTAGAATCACCAACATAGGCCATGGCGGTGGGGATGGTAGCACAGGAAAAGATACCTCCGGCAATACGAGCCACAAATAGCATCCACAGGCTATTGGCCAGGGCAAAAAGAAAGAAGGTAAGGGCAAAACCTATCATACCCATCAGCAAAACTGGTTTTCTGCCTACTTTATCGGAATAAGCTCCCCAGACCGGGGCAAATATGAACTGGCAAAGAGCATATACGGTCATCAAAAGTCCCAGTTGAAAAGCGCTGGCACCCATAGATTCAGCATAGTAAGGCAAAATAGGCATAATGATAGAGAATCCTATCCCTACCAGAAAGATGGATGCATATAAAATCATCATGCTTTTGCGATTAATTTGATTTTCCGTTGCTAAAACCTCCAAATTGCTTTTTCCCCAGTTGGGCCAGATCTTCAAGTTCCTTTATCGTTTTGCGGAAATTTTCCGGAGTAAGTGATTGTTTGCCATCAGACAGTGCCTTGTCCGGGTCCTGGTGTACTTCAACCATAATTCCATCCGCACCGGCAGCTATCGCCGCCCGCGCAACGGGGGCTACCATATACCATTTACCGGTCGCATGGCTGGGGTCTACCATGATGGGCAGATGGGACAGGTGTTTAATGAGGGGAACTGCCCCAATATCAACGGTATTACGGGTGTAAGTTTCAAAGGTTCTGATACCCCGCTCACAGAGAATAACTTTATCATTACCACCATTAAGAATATATTCAGCTGCCAGCAGCCATTCCTCAATAGTAGCGGAAAGGCCTCTTTTTAGCAGTACCGGTTTATCTAGTTTACCCATTTCTTGCAACAGCGAGAAATTTTGCATGTTCCTGCTGCCCACCTGCAGTATGTCAGTAGTCTCATATAAGACATCTAGATCACGGACATCCATAATCTCAGTCGCCACCGGTAATCCTGTAACCCGGCGGGCTTCCCTTATAATATCTATGCCGGGACTACCCAAACCTTTAAAAGAATAAGGTGAGGTGCGTGGTTTAAATAGCCCTCCCCTTAATATATGTGCTCCGGCTGCCTGCAGCAGTTTTGCCATCTCAATATAGGATTCCCGGCATTCAACTGCACAAGGTCCGGCAATAATAGTACAATAGCCTTCTCCGATAATTACTGGTTGAGCCGCAGTTTTAATTTCTATTATAGTATCGCTCTCCCGGTATTCACGGGAAGCCATTTTAAATGGTTTCATTAAATGTCCTCCAGATATCAAGTGCAATGCCCCAGTTTATAGTTTATTTTAGTATAACATGAGTCCTTTAAACATTTTATGATATATTATCGGTAAGAGACAAGCAGCTTTATCCAGGAGGAACATATGCATAATATAAAAGTAGCCGTTATTCAAATGTCTGTGAGTGATGTTAAAGAAACAAATCTTAAAAAAGCCCAATCCATGATTAAAAAGGCCTGCCAACAAGGAGCACAAATGGTGGTTTTGCCAGAGGTATTTAATTCCCCTTATCAAACTGACCTGTTCCCCGATTATGCTGAGCCTTATCCAGGGCCAACTACCAGGTTGTTATCACAACTGGCAGCAGAACATGAGATTTTACTGGTAGGCGGATCGATTATTGAAAAGGACGCAGATGGCAAGCTTTACAATAGCAGTTTTGTCTTTGATGAAAAAGGTCAGCTCCTGGGTCAGCATCGTAAAGTTCATCTTTTTGATATTAACCTATCCGGTAAAATTACTTTCAGGGAATCAGATACCCTTCATTCCGGGAATAGTATTACTGTAATCCGGCATCAGGGACTATGTTTCAGCATAATGATATGCTACGATTTTCGTTTTCCGGAACTGGTCCGGGCGGCTGTGCTTGAAGGTGCCCAATTATTAGTGGTACCAGCCGCCTTTACGGTTACTACCGGTGAAGCCCACTGGGAATTATTAATGCGCAGCCGGGCAGTGGATAACCAGAGTTTTGTTATTGCCGCTTCACCTGCTCGCAACCCGGAATCTTCTTATCAGGCCTGGGGCCATTCCATGGTAGTAGATCCCTGGGGACAGATTATAGCTGAAGCCGGCGAAGACGAGGGTATTATCTATGTGGAACTTGATTTGAAGCAGGTAGATCAAATACGGCAGCAATTACCCCTACTGCAGCACCGCCGTCATGATTTGTATAAGTTAAATTACGGGAGGTTGATGGAATGAAATTTCATACTGAGTATTTATGGTTTAACACGGAAAAGAGACGCGAGTATATTCGCATAACTGATAAAGTAAGGGAAGCTTGTAAGAAAAGCGGTATCCAGGAAGGAATGATTCTAGTAAGTGCCATGCACATAAGTGCCGGGGTATTCGTTAATGACAACGAAAGGGGAATACTTACCGACATAGATAATATGCTGGAATCTATTGCCCCCTTTGGACCTGATTATCTGCACCACCGTACCGGTGAAGATAATGGCGATGCTCATTTGAAAAGCATACTGGTACACCACCAGATTATAGTTCCGGTGACCGGGGGCGACCTGGATTTAGGACCCTGGCAGCAGATATTCTATGCCGAGTTTGACGGCAGGCGGAAAAAACGGGTAATAATAAAGGTCATGGGGGAATAAGCCGGTTATTCTTCGATAAGATCCTGCCTTAGGCTGCGGGCTTCTTTAAGGTAAATATGCTTAATTTCCTGCTGGCTCTTTTCCGTGTTCACATGAACCAAAACCCGGATACATAATCGCAGAGATCCGGGTACCTCAATCTCTTGAAAGCACAGCAAGGGTACTTTTTCCCAACCAATAGACCGGGCCGCAGTAGCGGGAAAAACTGCCCTTAAATCCGAAGTAACAGTAAAAAGAGCACTGGCAACATCGTCAATAGCAAAGGCGTTTTCCCGTTGTATAATTTGCAGCAACTCCCGGGTTGCCTGCAGAATTTCTTCCACGTTGTCTTCCTTTACCGTTGTTGCTCCTCTTATTCCTCTCATTATCATATTGCAACTGTCACTCCTTATAAATCCGTCATGCCCGAAGGACATAGCCTAAAGGGCACACAGCAACCACCAATGAAAATTCCCGTGGCTTTCGTGGGTGTCATCCTGAGCGTAGCGAAGGATCTGATATGATATTCCGGTGAAAGATCCTTCACTTCGTTCAGGATGACACGGAAAGTTATTTTCTTATTAACCAGCCATGAGTACGGCACACAACCACTTATGAAAATAGAAGTATTTTGTTTCTAACCCATGGCGGAACGGCACAGGGGCCGTTCCCTACACATGACGCGATCCGCGTGAATTAAAATCTATTTTCTAATTAACTAACTTAGCAAAGGAGTTGTAGAGCTATTGGAGAAGGTTTTATTACACTGTCCTATGAATATAAGTCGGGCCTTTTCTAACCTGATCAGTGAGTTTATTCAGAAAGAATATTCTGATAGTGACAAATTTGAAGTCTACGATGAACCACACCGATTAGGAAGCGAAGATACCTTGTTGGCCAGCGTTAAGGAAGGCCGGCCACCGGCTCTGTATATTGGTCATGCCACCGATTTTGGTCGTTTATCTCCGCCTGAGATTAGCGACAATTTTGAGCCAATTCCTGATTTACCACTGGCTGAAAGTTTGCAAAGGCTGGGGTTTAAGGATAATCACAACTATTTCCACCCTTTTACTATAATTCCCTTTGGGGTTATTTGTAATAAAAACCTGGTGGGAGAAAAGCGCCCGGTAAGCTGGCAGGATTTTCAGGACCCGGTTTACTCTAAAAAAATTATAATACCTGATCGGCAAAGAACCATCTCCCGGGTACTGATAGGAACCATGAAAATACTTTATCCCGATACTTACGAGAAATTTATTGCTAATTGTGTTTTTCAGGGTAGTCCCATAGATGTAGTTAATGCTGTTGACCAGGGTGAATACCACTACGGGATGGTTAACGTTGCCTTTTCCAGGTTCTCGCGGCTAAAAAATACCGGTATCATGTGGATTAAGGAAGGAGCCTTCTGCATGCCCCAGGTTATTGCTGTAGGTAAAGGTAAACGCGAACTGGTAGGCAAAATAATCGAGTATATTTTTTCCCTACATGTACAAGACTTTTTTACACTGCAGGGATTTATTCCGGCCGTATCCGGTGAAATTCCGGCAGTATTGCAAAAAGATGACCTTCATCTAATATGGAAAGGCTGGGAAGCTTTCCTAAAAGCAACCGCCCAATAAACTGCCTTATATTGGCGGGGCATACCCGCGTACGAAAATAGCAGATGGGATTGCGTTAAATGTAATAAAGAGAAATGCGAAAGTATTTCAACGATAATTCTCAATTTTTAATTCTTAATTCTTAATTAACCTCGTACTTGGGTTACCACTATTTATTGCAATACCTCTCCCTTTGCTACCAGTACCCTATAATGAAAGCAGGTGTATTTATTGCGGTTTATCATTGTTTCTGGCCCTCCTTCGGCGGGGAAAACAGCAGTAATGGTTCATACCATTAAGCACTTGCTTAAGGACGGGCTCAAAGTAGTGGCCTGTAAAATCGATTGTTTGAAGACCTCTGATGATGAGTATTATCATACTCTGGGTATCCCGGTAGCCGTCGGCTTGAGTGAATACCTATGTCCCGACCACTTTTTTGCAGCTAACCTGGAGGAGATTTATGCCTGGGGCATTAATCATGAAGCCGAGGTTTTAATCCTGGAGACGGCTGGGCTTTGTCATCGCTGTGCCCCTGCGGTACAGGGATGTTTATCAATTTGCGTAATTGATAATCTAAGCGGTATAGATACTCCCCAAAAGATAGGGCCGATGTTAAGCACTGCTGATATTGTGGTTATAAGCAAAGGGGATATTGTATCCCAGGCGGAACGAGAAGTATTTCGACAGCGCGTAGAAATGGTAAACCCGGATGCTGCTGTACTGACAGTTAACGGTCTTAATGGCCAGGGTAGCTTGAAACTTAAAAAAATCATAATGGATAGCACCCCTATAAGTGAGATTGAGGGCAAAGAATTGCGCTGTTCTATGCCTGCAGCCATTTGTTCTTACTGTACGGGAGAAACTATGATTGGTAGTAAATATCAGATGGGTAATGTGAAGAAGGTCAGTTTTGGAAAGGTTTAAATAATGATTAATTCGATTAGCGTAGTAGGGGGAAAAGATAAAAACGGTATACCGGAAGCAGTTCAATGCCTGGAAATAATGGCCGGAGAAATTCTTGCGGTAGTGGGTACTACTGGTTCAGGTAAGAGTATGCTTATAGCTGATATTGAACAATGGGCTGATGGTGAAACCCCATCACAGCGTCGTATCCTTATTAACCAGATACCGGCCGGTGAGTTTACTGAAGACAGATTGCTGCGGGGGATGGCGGCAGAAGTCTCCCAGAATATGAATTTCGTCATGGACCTGACCGTTAAGGATTTTCTCTATTTACATGCCTGCAGCCGTAATCTTGAACAACCGGAAACACTGGCAGAACAAGTATTAATCTACGCTAACCGGCTGAGCGGTGAACCTATCAGCAGCCAGGATAAACTTACCGTATTAAGTGGGGGGCAATCACGGGCTTTGATGGTAGCTGATGTAGCTTTAATTAGTGATGCTCCGGTGGTTTTGCTGGATGAGCTTGAAAATGCCGGTATTGACCGTTTAGCAGCCCTTAAAGGATTGGCGTTGCAAAACAAGATCGTAGTATTGGTTACCCATGACCCTATGTTAGCCTTACTGGCTGATAGACGAGTTATTATGAAAAATGGGGGTATGTTTGCACTTCATACTACTACCGGGGAGGAAAAACGGGTTTTACAAAAACTGGAGAAAAATAATCGACAAATTTCTTTCTTACGAGATCAACTGCGCCAGGGCTTGACCATTAACGAAGAATGGTCTCCAACAACATTAGAGTAACTAATTTAAGCCTTGGTTCCACAAAAAAAGTAATAAATATGCATACGGCTAAATAATAAAACGTATACCATCTCTTTTGACCACGTATTCACTAATATTCACTAGAATAGGGGTTTTGCAGTAGAATTACACTTAAATTTAATAATATTACGGAGGGCAGTCTGCCCTCTATTTTTTTTGGAAAATATTCACGTATAGATAAACCTGTCGAATAATGATAGAATACTTACGTACTTACCAATAATACGGGTTTTAATTAACTGAATAATCTCCGAGCTGTACTGCCTTCAGTCACGGCTATGGTGTACAGCCGATGGGTGCAACTGGAAACGGCTGTGCCTCCCTTTTGGAAAGGAGAGCATTTATACCCGGGTGCCGGTGAAATTACCTGAAGTCTTCTTTCGAGAGTTTCAGGTTTTTTTAATTCAAATTAAGTGTTGGTTCTGTGTCTACAAATAATATTTAGGAGGTATTACCGTGTTGAAGTTCAGGCAGGAATCCAGGTCTTCTTTGGTATTAGCGCTAGTTGTTCTTTTTTGCTTATTCCTAACCTTACCGGTACTGGCTGAAGATGGTAGTGGTGACGGATCTGGTGGCGGTCACGATGCTCCACTGGCCTTAGCTGCTTCCAACCCTGCTGATGGGGCATCAAATGTAGCAGTTATTACTCAGATTAAGCTAACTTTTAACAAAAACGTAATTAATATGTCGGTTAAGGACAATAATGTAAAATGTTTTGCCCTGTATAACAATGGACAGCAGGTTCCAATCAACGTTATTATGGCCGATGATCAGATGCAACCGGAATATAAGCGAGAAGTGACTATTGCCCCCCAGCAGTCTCTTCAGCCTGGAAGTAGTTATACCCTGAAAATATCACCTAAGATGCAGGCTAAAAGCGGTTCTGTATTGGAGCAAGAGGTACAAGTAAGTTTTACTACGGCTGGGAAAAACGTAACCCCTACTACTCCTAAAGATAATACTGGAAATACCGTAAAACCGACAGAACCTGCAAATCAGCAGACTGATGCTAATAAGAACCAGGCTGTACAAAATCAAGTAACAGGTGATGATACTACAGCTGACAGCGACAAGTTGGAAACGAGTAACAATCAGGTATCGGCAGAAAAAGATGAAACTAAGCCCGAAAAGGATAAAGTTAATAATGCAGAAACAGCCAGCACTGACGATAACCAGACTCGAACCGCTGATAATGACAACAGTTTAAGTAAGCCTCTAATTGTCGGTATTGTAGTAGTCGCAGGGGCATTAATACTTTATTTTTTCCTGAGACGTAAATAACTTAAGAATAACTTGAGGGGGATTATCCCCTCAAGTTATTTCCAGGAGTAGGCACTATGCGTAAGAGAATTATTTACATTTTATTAATAATAGCACCCCTGCTCTGTGTATTTGCCACACTCTTTGTAGGTAGATATCCATTGTCTTTGGCTTTGGTAGTTAAGACCTTATGGGGTCAAATAGCTCTGGTTAATTATGATATTCCGGATATGTATCAGACCCTGGTATGGGATATTCGGATGCCGCGGGCTATTTTGGGTGCTATGGTAGGTGGTTGCCTGGCAGTTAGTGGGGCATCTTTTCAGGGGTTGTTTCGTAACCCGCTGGTAAGCTCGGGAATACTTGGGGTAAGTTCCGGGGCCGGGTTTGGTGCAGCGCTGGCTATCATTCTTTTTCAAGGAAATACCTCAGCTATTTATATTTTTGCCTTTGCTTTTGCCCTGCTGGCTGTGCTTTTAAGCTACCTTATTGGCCGGGTGTATAATACTACTCCTACTATTACCCTGGTATTGGGAGGCGTAGTTGTATCCTCTATCTTTTCGGCTTTAATCTCTTTTGCCAAATACGTGGCAGATCCATATCAGGACCTTCCGGCCATTGTTTTCTGGTTAATGGGCAGCCTGGCTACGGCTCGTTACCACGATATTTTAGTAGCCGGAATTCCTATGAGTATTGGTATAGCCGGCTTACTTGCTATCAGGTGGCGCATAAACGTATTATCTATGGGTGACCGGGAAGCGCATTCCCTGGGAGTTAATCTGGCAGTTGATAAAGGTATAGTAATTGTCTGTGCCTCCCTGGCAACAGCCGGTGCGGTCTGTGTAAGCGGAATAATAGGCTGGGTAGGATTGGTTATTCCCCATATATGTAGAATGATAGTAGGTAACGATAACCGGGTATTAATTCCCGCCAGCCTTTCCCTGGGAGCTTGTTTTTTAGTTTTGGTAGATAATGTGGGGCGAATTATAACCGGGTCAGAAATGCCTCTGGGGATTCTTACCGCCCTGATTGGAGGACCCTTCTTTGTCTGGTTACTAAAGAAGACCAAAGGAGGGAGCTGGTAAGGATGAGTATTTTACAGGTAACCAATGCTTCATTTAGTTACGAACAGCATTTGGAGAAAATATTTGAGGACATAAGTTTTGAAGTAGGCCAGGGTGAAATATTCTGTCTCCTGGGACCTAATGGTTGCGGTAAAAGTACTTTGTTAGATAATATTTTAGGGGTTAACCATTTGCAGCAGGGGAAAATCAGGGTAATGGGAAGAGATACCCGTACCCTTAAGTCAGGGGAGATAGCACGCTATATAGCTTATGTACCCCAGAGCCATGAACGCACTTTTCCCTATCAGGTTATCGATATTGTTAAAATGGGTCGAGCAGCGTATACTGGGCGTTTCTCTTCCCCCTCGGCAGAAGATAAAGAAATTGCTAAAGAGGCGCTTGACCTGGTTGGTTTACGACATCTACGCCATCGTCCCTATACCCAGCTTAGTGGTGGAGAGGGACAGTTGGTGATGATTGCCCGGGCCCTGGCTCAGAAAACCCCTGTTATTGTTATGGATGAGCCTACCGCCCACCTGGATTTTAAACATGAGATGGTGGTTATGGAAACCATTGTTAAGCTGGTAAAAAACACAGACTTAACCGTAGTTATGGCTACTCATTTTCCCAACCACACTTTTTATTTAGAAAACAATGGCATTAAAACTACGGTAGCCTTAATGCATAATAAGCATTTCTTGGAGGTGGGGAACCCTACTAAAGTACTTAATGAACATAACATGAGAACCCTTTACAATGTTAATACCAAATTAATGACCTGTCCCCTGGATACCTCTACGGTATTAAAACAACTGGTTCCGGTTAGTACTTTGAACGGAATTAAAGAAGAGGAGAGAAATGCCTATGTTAGATAAAAAATATCCCCGGTTGATATTTTTATTATTAATTATCCTGCTGCTGGTAATGGGCTACCGTCACTGGCAGGGGCATAATCAAGCCGATAATGAGAATATACCTGGTCAAACTAAGCAGACCATAACCGTCATCGACAACCTGGGGCGTAAGGTGCAGGTGCCTGCCCATGTTGAAAGGGTCGCCTGTCTTTACGCCTTTTCCGGGCATGTAACTGCCATGTTAGGAGAAGGGGATAAGATAGTTGCAATTCCTGACGGCTTGAAAAAGGATGTATTATTAAATGTAATGTATCCTAATATAGGTGATGCTCTAATACCAGTAGCGGCGGGCTCAATAAACATTGAAGAATTACTAAAAACCAATCCTGATGTAGCCTTTGTTAAAAATAGTACGGCTTTAAACCCGGCGGAAGTGGAAAAACTGGATAAGTTTAATATTCCCTACCTGGCCGTAGATTATAATAGTATTGAAGGACAGCAGCATGCTATTATGGCCATTGCTCAGGCCCTGGGTGTACCCGAAAAGGGTCAGGCCTATAATGATTACTACCAGGCCAGTATAGAACGAGTACAGAAGGTGGTGGCAACTATCCCCGAAAATGAGCGGGTACGGGTTTACCATGCGGTAAATGAAGCAACTCGTACCGATAATCCAGATAGTCTACCGGGTGAATGGACCAAAATAGCAGGAGCTATAAATGTATCGGTAGATCAGCCTTTACGCCAGTTAGAAGGTAAAAACTACGCCAGTTTGGAACAGATTCTTTTATGGGACGCGGATGTAATTCTGGTAAATGAACCAGGAGTAGTTGATTATATTGTGACTAATTCACAGTGGTCACCATTACAAGCAGTTAAAAACAAAAAAGTTTATCAGATGCCCATAGGTATATCCCGTTGGGGGCATCCGGGCGGACTGGAAACCCCGCTGGTCATTATGTGGACTGCGAAGTTACTCTATCCTGAACACTTTGAGGATTTAGATATAACAGAAGAGGCCCGCAGTTTTTACCAGACCTTCTTTAACTATCAAGTATCAGATGAAATGCTGACTAATATTTTAAACGGTGAAGGTATGCGGGGGCATAGTAGGGCATTTTAATAATTTAACCTGGGCTGTCACGGTTATAGTTAAGTGAAAACATTGCATAATATGGAGGCGGTTACATGCGGATACTGGTATCCATTGATGATACGGATAATTTGGAGAGCAGGGGTACCGGAGAAATAGCATCATTACTGGCTAAACTACTAGAAGAGCAGGAGTGGGGAAAAGCCCAGGTGATAACGCGCCATCAATTACTGGTGCATCCCGATATACCCTACACCTCACATAACAGCGCTATGTGTTTTGCAGCTGAGATAAAAGAGCAGCATTTTGAAGAATACTTGCAGATAGCTCGGCAATTCTTAGCTAAAGAAAGTGCACCCGGTTCTGATCCCGGCTTATGTGTGGTAGACCTGGAGCGATTAAAAAATGAAGTAGAATTAAAGGAATTTGCTTTCAAAGCCAAGAAGATAGTCTTGAACAAGGAGGAAGCTTATGAAGTTGCCGCTAAGACCGGAGCTTATCTCTCCGAACATGGTGGTGAGGGAATAGGAGTAATAGGTGCACTGGCCGGAGCTGGTTTAAGGTTAAGCGGTAATGACGGACGCTTACGGGGTAAGCTTAAAGTAAATGCGCCGACCCGATTAATCACTTCCGGAGAGATTAAGCAGCAAAGTGGAGTAGAAGTGGTTCACAGTACGGAAGGGCAAATGATAGAAGATGATGAATTAATTTACCTGGGTGAAACCATAAAAGCAGTTATGCTGGATGGTAGAACTACCCTGCTGGTTTTCCCTAATCAAACCGAGGATGCCAAGTGGCAGACATGTACAAAAAACTATCTTAAACAATTCTAGCCAGGTTATGATTACCCCCGGAGGTGATACAAATGTGGAAGATTAATGATAAGGGTGAAAAAGTGTTTTCCCTGGGGAAAGAAGCGTGGCAGGAAGCAGTTGCGGTAGCAAGTGTATGCACATATTTTAGTCTTGATGATGACGATGAATTAGTTAGCGAGGAAGAACGCTCTTGTTATAACTGTCGCTACCGTCGTTGGATCCCAGAAAGCTTTGTTTGCTTAAAATAATTTATTTATCTTTTATATTAAGTTTAAATATCAAAGTTACCATATTAGCGTAAATGTAAGAGTTAAACTCCAAAGGCAATTTATTCGTTGTATAACCGTTAGTTATATTTGCCATTATCTGGTTTGACATATATAGCGCTTTCTCCTAGAATAATTACAAATATTTACTATGTTAGCATAGTATAATATTTATTATAATGTAACAAAATATATATTTGTCTCCGAGCTATATAACCTAACGTGTAACAATCAGGGTTATCTGGCCTGGGTATAGGTGGAAACGCCTGTGCCTCCCCGTATTGTGGAAAGGAGCATATATAACGGCTGTTTGACTATTATGTGGACAGGTGTATTGTGCTTTTTTGCCGGTACCCTGTCCATTTTCTATTTTGGGTAAAATTTAATCGGAGACAGACTCCGAGCTTTCAGACCTAAGGTATTTAGCTATGGTCTGCTTGCCTGTGGGTACAGATGGAAACGCTTGTGTCTCCCCGTATTGTGGAAAGGGGTTACAATATGACTATTTGTTTAACTAACAGGTAGCGTAGTGTGCTTTTTTGCCGGTACGGATACCTGTTTTCTATTTTTAGTTTAAATATTTCTAGTATTCAATGCAGCAGGGCTGCAGTTAAGCATAGGGAGGAGGGGATTGTACAGAAAAGCCTGCCATTTTACTATGCTCCGAGCTTTATTTGCCTAAAGCCTATAGCCATGGTAAAGAGCCGATAGGGTAGATTAGGAAACTGGTCTGCCTCCCGATATTGGAAAGGAGCCCGAGACCGCCTGATAAGGCCAGATAATTGCTATTTCTGAGCCTCTTAGTACTGTGGTTAAGGCTCTTATGCAATTATTAAACCTCCAGTTCAGGCGGGGGTTTTTGTTTTTTTGAACCTGAATCTTGGAAGAAGCAAGAATTATGGAAGGAGTGATTGGAGTGGAAATGGTCAAATTGATCATTGACGGAAAGGAGGTTGAAGTTGCGGAAGGTACCACTATAATGCAGGCAGCCGACCAG